>JAUSGG010000115.1 GCA_030649165.1 Armatimonadota bacterium | reverse complement strand
CTCGATACGCCGCCGGAGCGGCTACTCGTGAACGCGGAGTTATGCTTTTCCGGCACGAAAACAACAAGTCCGCGTCCCCGAGTAGGTCCTCCGGGACCGTATCGAGGGGCGGTACAACGTATCATTCATGAATAATCCGGGTTAGTACCTCATTTGATAAGTTCGATGACGTAATAACCTCACCCCAACCCTCTCCTAGAAGGAGAGGGAGTATTCCCCCTTCGTCTTAGGAGGGGGTTAGGGGGAGGTTCGGGAATATGCGACGATATTGAGGAAATGCCGCGCTCAGGCAAGAATATCCTCATGAATCCTATAGCCCTGGAACCTTGGAAACCTTGGAAACCTTCAACCGCAGCAGCACGGTGGCCAGGCCGTTTGCGGGAACCTCGACTGTGATCTGGCTGTGGGAGATCCCCAGTTTCGACTTGGGCTCCTCAAGCAGGTTGCACTTCCACGCGCCATTGACGCGCAACGACTGAAGTGAGATCGTGGCGCGCGCGGCCTTGCCGCCAACTTCTCTGAGGCGCACGATGATTCCCTGACCCGATTCCGCGCGCTTCAATGCCTGCAGGCACACATTGTCCGGGGACACGGCGAGCAGGGAGGCCGAGATGGGAACAGCGGGCTTGCCGGCGTCGTTCATAAGTCCGCGCGTTACAACTTTCGCCAACAGTGGGTTCCTTACAGACTGCCCGAACCGTGACGCCGCGGCCTGGTCGTACGACCTCGCGCTGGTCAGCGAGAATCGGAAGGTGAGCTCTCCTCCCTGCGAGGCCTTGTAGTTGGTGAACCAGTAGTTATTGAAGGCATAGCCGTAGATATGTCCGTTATCGAGAGGGCTCGGCCATTTGGACATCGCTGAGGGCATGGGCCAATCTCCTGCCGTCTCCCGGTCGATGTCGCAAAGCGTCAGCAGCGGAGAATCGAGGGCCGTCCATACCACCGACACGCTGTCGTCGGATGCGGCAACGAAGTCCTGGGCGCAGTACCAGGCCATGCAGCCTCCCGCCAGCGTGTTCTTGCCAGGCTGCATAACTCCGTTAGGAAGCTGAACGTGGAACAGTGGTTTGTTCAGGCCCAATGGAAACACAAAGTAACCGGCTTCCTTCTGGTATGTGGGAGTCTTATCGAGCGTATTGAGGAAATCGATTCTCTTCTGGTCGTCGTACAGGACTACTTCGGCGATCAAGGACGCTTTCTCAAGCGCCGGCGCCCGGACCGTTGTTATCTGACGGCCAAGTTCCACTCTCTTCGAAAAGCTCACAGGCGCGGTCTGCGCGTTTCGAGTAGCGTCTTTGATAGCGGTCCCCACGCCGGAGATGTAAAGATATTGGTTAATGCCGTAAGGCGCGGACGCGTCGACGAGTTCACGGTTAAGCTCCTTGTCGAAGAGACGCTTGACCGCGCCTGTCGCGGGGTCGAACTCTACTCGGTAGAACCGGTTCTCAAGCGCGCTGTCGGCTATGGGCGCAGCCGTCGCCGGCGCCAGGACCTTGTTCAGCGGGTACACTTTGAAGGCCATGGGCGGAACGTCGGCGGCGAACTCGGCGGGCCGGCCGTCCGGGCTTGTCGTTCTGACGATGTCGCTGACCGGCCAACTCAAAGGATTGAAGACCACAACGGAAGGCTCATCGACCGCCACAAGCTTCGCCAGACTGTCTAAGGCCCGCTCCTTGAGAGCGGCTGCCGTTGCGGACCCGCGTTTGGCAAACCGGGCTTTATACGCCCACTGCTTGCGGGTCATTTCCGACTCGGGATCCGAAATGCTGCCCGCCGCGCCCCAGGTGTGTTCGTCGTAGAGTATGCAGTCTTTCCATACCGCGGCCAACTCATCGTCCGGGTAGGCCGATCCGCCGCACAGCGTCGCCAGGGTGAACAGTTTCTCCGCCGTTACCAGGTCCTCCTTTGCCAGACGGTTAAGCGCCGTCTCGCGCGCCGATGACCCGGCGCCGTCTTCCCAATACACCCCGCCGTCGCCGGAAATCGTCGGGATGCTGTCTTTGAAGTTCTTCTCGATATGCCGGAAGAACTCCGGTCCCCGGCAAAGAATGATATTCGGATAGGCGTAAGCCTTGTTCCATTCGTCCACCACCGAAGCCAGACGTGAGTCAATCTGCACGTTATCGGCAAACGCGCCGTACGCAAGGACGGCGTCGTAAGGATAGTCCGGACGGTTGAACCCGCCTATGAAGCCATCGACCGCGCCCCTGGCTTTTTCGAGGCTGTCGGTCATCCCAAGCCCACTAGCCATCGCGTACCCGGGCGCAAGCCACGTGAGAACCGAGCCCCCATCGGGACCCTGCCAGTAGAACGGCTTGTTGAAGAGCCGACTAAACGAGTCGGCGCGCACGGTGTTCAGACCGGCGGCAAAGTATCGAATCCCGCTGCCGGCCAATACCGATGGCAGCGTCCAGACCTGCGTCGGCACGTCCGTGCTCACGGCCATATCGTAAGGTATGCCGTACTCCTTCGCCGTTGAATAGGTGAAGTAGAGGTCGCGGATCAACTCTTCGTGCGAGCAAAGTCCGGTCAGCATGTTCCCATAGATCGCCGGGCAGCCGATTCTCCCTTCCCTCGCGCGGCGGATGAACTCCGCCTTCCTGTCCGCCGGCATCATGGACAGGTAGATATCCTCTGCCCATCCGACTTCCATGTTCCATTTGAAGTCCGGGTACTTCCGGCACAAATCCAACACGAGGGACGTGCTTTCGTTGTGCCGGAGCTTCACGTTTTCCTGAACGTCCGTGTAACCAATATCGACGTGGGCGGTCGGCAGCACGAAAACCTTCCAATGCCTTTCCGGTCTTATCTCGCAGGAGGCGCTCTTCGTTTGTCCCCCGCAGTGTACCGATACTTCCAGCCTGGCGGGTTCGGCGAGATCGTCGATCTCGATGTCCTCCGCGACCGAACCGAAAAGCCTGGGCCGGAGACGCAGAGTCCTGGTCCGTCCGTTGAACGCGACTTTCGCGACAGGCGTGTCCGCGGCCGACGTGATCTGAGCAGTCAGCAGCGCCAACCGCTTCAGTTTCCCGTCCCGGCGGACAAATCGGAACGTTGGAGTCAGGTTAACGTTCTGGATATCGGAATCCGCCGGGGAGACGACCGGGTTGTTGGTCAGCGACAGCGCGTCGTACAGGAGATGAGACCCGTGGACCGTCGTCAGCACAACCTCGTTCTCTCCTTTTCGCAGCAGGGACGCAGGTATGTTCAGGTCCAGTTTGTGCTTCCGGCCCTTCGCCGCGTTCGTAAGCGCCTCGTCCGAAGCGCCTATTGGCAAATCGATACGGTCTTTCGTGTCGTTTACCTTTATCTCGACCGCCGGCGGGAACATGTAGTGGGTGTTCACCAGGCTTATCTGGAGGCGGTACAGGCCCTTAGGCTTCGTCGGCAGGTTGAAGACAACCGCAAAGGGGTGCATTCGGGACCCGGCCCATCCGTCGCCCGGTCCCGGCTGTATGAACGACCACGACTTTGCGGGATCATCCTTTCCGGCGACAAATGTGACATCGCGTGGGAATGTGGAGAGGTAGGCGCCGTGATTGCGCGCGATGGCAAACTCCTCGTAATTGCCGTCGAACTGACCGACCTGCCATACCACACTCTCTTGAGCGCAAAGCGCACCAGCGGCCAGCAACGCTACGAACACGAACATTGACAATAATAATGGTCTCATATTACTCCTCAGAAAAGCTTTCAGCTTGTTTGATCCTTCGGTAGCAGAGCGACAGCGACGCTGCCGAAGGACCCGATGGCTCCAGACATCCTGTCAGGGGCCCACTTCCGGGGACATCCGTGTCCCGAACCTGCGATTTCCCATTTTTCTCGCTTTCCGGTCCTCCTCGTGAAAAATCCGTCTTACGATTCAGCAACTACCTTCTCGTCTTCCAGTGTCCTGTACCACGTGAAGTACAGCAGCGCTGACAAGACAAGCACGATGCCTCCCGCAATCAGCGCCTCGCCGAAGCGGTGCAGGACGATGTAGATGGGGCACATATACATCGCCGCGATCCACGGCATAGCCAGGAGCACGTTGCCGAAGTCGCGTCGCGTCGTGACCGGGCGCACCGGTTCGGCGTCAGCTTTCAACCCCGCGGCAACAGGCCCCCAGAAACCCGCCGGACGAACCTGTGTGAAGAACTGCCGCAGCGCGGCCGGGTCCGTAGGCTTCGTCGACAGCGAGACTATAACCGTGACGAGCAACACGAGCAGCACGATTGCCGGGAACGTTACGTTTAGCGGAAGGCCGGCGAAGAAGGGGACAAGCACCTGCAGGAGCGACAGCAGCATTCCGAAAAACGCGCCGGCGGCGTAACCCCAACCGTTAACGCGCCACCAGTACCACCTGAGAACGTTAGGCATAAGGACGCCCGCCCCAAGAGTCATCATGATCCACTTGAACATCTGGCCGATAGAGTCAGCTTTGAAACTGACCAGAACGCCGAGAGTTATCAGCAAGGCAGAGGATACGTAGCTCGCATAGATCAAAGTCCGCTGCGATGCTTTCCGATTCAGATACTTATGGTAGATGTCCTTTACAATGTAACTCGCGCCGCCATTGACCGTGGAGTTGAACGTCGCCAGGAAACCGGAAAGCAGCGCGGCGATAATCAGACCTCTCAGGCCGGAATGAAAGCTCTGGATAACCATGGGGAGAACCTTTTCCGCCTCTTTCGGGTCCATGTTCGGACCAAGGTTAAGGGTAACTATCCCCATTACCGCGAGCGCCATCGCCATTGGCCACCGAACGGTGTGTATGGCTCCCCAAAGAGCCCCGAGCTTGGACGCGTCTTTGGGGTTCTTCGCCGCCAGAAAACGCTGGAAATCGTAAAGCTGCTCCGGTCCGGACAGCGAGAGCAACAGCCCCTTCATAACCCAGATTATGATAAACGCGCCAAACGGCGCTACCAGCCCGCCGTCCACAAAGTACGACTGATTCCACTTGGGAATCAGGCTCCCCCACTCCGGCACGACGTTCGCCCCCGCAAGCGCCGCCGGCGATACGTGAGTGAATCCCAAATAGGCGATAAAGATGGCTCCGGCCGACAGCACTATCGTCTGGAAGACCTCGACCAATACGACTCCGTGAAACCCGCCGACAATGACATAAATCCCGGTAATGCCGATGATAAGCGCCGCGCAAACATGCTCGCTGAATGGCAGATAGACGGAGCCGAATTTGCCCATTCCGACCGCGCCGAAAGCCAGAAAGGCCGTGATCGTCAGGACCGCGTAGAGAGTATACGATCCGCGGGCGACTTCCCCCGCTTTGCCACTGCCGAAGCGGGTCTCCATCCACTCGGAACCGGTCATCACTCCCGATCGCCTGATCCACTTGCCCATAAAGGCCATATAGAACGCCGGCAGAATGAAGCCCCACATCCACTGGAGCCACATCCCCTTGATACCTATCACGACGAACAGGCCGACGATCCACATCGTGCCGGTAATGTCGAAATAGGAGGAACTGCCGGACATCGCCAGCGCCCACCAGGGCAGCGTTCTCCCTCCCAGGAAGTAACTGCTGAGGTTCTTCGCCGCCCGCCGCTTCATGAAAAGACCTAGGCTGACGATAAAGACGAGATAGGCGATGATGATGACGATATCGAGCTTTGTAAGCGAGTGCATTTACATATGCCTCCATGCGGTTCAATAGAGGGAATACCTGAGCTAATTCTATCGGACAAAAGGCGGACGGTCAATCGGGTTGTTTGTCGGGTTGTTTGTCGGTTGTCAGTTGACGGTTGACGGTTGATGGTTGTCGGACTCTTCCGACTGCCCCAAAAATGTGTTAATCTACGGGTAGAGGCGCATACACGATGCCCGCCAATCTCACTCCCGAATACAGACAGGCCGAAGAGCGTTATCGTCTCGCCGAAACTCCGGCGGAGAAGCTGCTGGCCCTTGATGAGATGATGGCCGTCATCCCCAAGCACAAGGGCACGGAGCACATGCGGGCGGATATCAAACGCCGCATCTCCAAGCTGAAACAGCAGAATGACAGGAAAACTCACGGCAAGCGCGGCGCGGAGTACAACGTCGAGAAAGAGGGTGGGGGACAGGTCGTGCTCGTCGGGCCGCCGAACGCGGGCAAGTCCCGGCTCCTCTCTCGCCTGACGAACGCTCATCCCGATATCGGCGATTACCCCTTCACCACGCAAATGCCGCTGCCGGGGATGATGCCGTACGAGGACATCTATCTCCAGATAGTCGATTTGCCGCCGATTACACAGGAGTTTACGGAGCCGTGGATGGCAGCTATTGTGAGAAACGCCGATGCCGCGCTCTTCCTGCTGGATATGAGCGATGGGGCCGTTCTGGACCAGATCGAAACGACCGCGCGGACGCTGGAGAAGTTCCGTGTCAGCCTGTACGGTTGGGACAGGCCGGTTCCGCCGGACGAGTTCGGCATAGTCGCGGCGAAGAAGACGATCCTGGTCGCCAACAAGATGGACGAGCCGAGCAGCTTTGACAACCTCGAAGTCGTTATCGAGGCGTACGACGGCCGATTTCCGATTCTGCCTATCTCAGCGGATACCGGCAGGGGCCTGGAAGAGTTGAAGCAGCAGGTCTTTAAGATGCTCGACATCGTACGCGTCTACACGAAGATACCGGGCAAGCCGCCGGACATGGAGACGCCTTACGTCGTCCCGCATGGGACTACCGTGCAGGAACTGGCGACGATGGTGCACAAAGATTTCGCGGAGCGCCTCAGGTTCGCCCGGATTTGGGGACATGGCAGGTTCGACGGACAGATGGTCGGGAGGGACGACGTGCTTGAAGATCGGGACGTGCTGGAGTTGCACGCATGATGGTTGTTAGTTGATCGTTGGTGGTTGATGGTTGGCGTGTTATCCCGGATTCACCGATCTCCAGCCTGATTTGAGGCATCTGCGGACGTACCGCGCCGCCAGTTCATCGGGCCGCAAACCCACCTGCTCCTGACAGTCCCTGACAAGTTCGGAGAGCGCCGCCTTCTGGCGCTTGCTCAAAGAGGGCCTGGCGCGCAGGTAATCGCGCAGGTCCTTCGGAAAACTCTCGTCCATAAGTCGTCTCCGCGGTTGAGAATGACCGATTTTACCCCAGCCTCTTCCTACTGCAGGCTCAGGACGGGCCCATAAGGAGAGGGACTCGCAGTTGGATTGTAACGTACGTTACTGACAAAACGTGTCAGTTGCAGGCCGGGGAGAAAAAACTTTTTTGTTTCCTCCAGGTAAGGTACCTGGAGGGATAGGGCCTTCTTGTTTCCTTCAGGTAAGGCGCCTGGAGAGATAGGGCAGGGATGGGCCTTTGCTGGAACCGGGTTTCACTTCAGAATCTCAACCTCAGAACCTCAGAACCCCGAACCCTAAAACCCTAAAACCCTTACAACCCTATGCCGCGTTGGCCTGGACGTCCTCGCTCTTTAACCACCGGATGAACGCGTCCACGAGTCTCGGGTCGAACTGCTTCCCGGTCGACGCCCGGAGCTGCGCAATGGCCACGTCGGTAGTCATGGCCTCCCGGTAGGGCCGATTGGAGGTCATGGCGTCGAACGAATCCGCGACGCAGATGATCCTGGCAAGCAGAGGAATGTGGTCGCCCAACAGCCCGCAGGGATAGCCGGCGCCGTCGTAGCGTTCGTGGTGGTAGAGTATGCCGGGGAGGATTTTCTGCAACTGCGGGACTTGTTTCACAATGCTCTCGCCGACAGACGGGTGATCGCGCACGATCTGCCTTTGTTCTGCCGAAAGCGCGCCCGGATTCTTGAGAATAGTGTCCGGCATGCCGATCTTGCCGACATCGTGCAGCAGCGCCGCGATGCGCACGCTGAACTTCTCTTCGTCGGACATGTGCAGTTCATTCGCGATCGCGACAGCGTATTTGGCGACAGATTCGGAATGGCCCTTTGTATAATGGTCTTTGGCGTCTACAGCCGCGGCCAGCGCGGCGATAGTTGCGACGCTTGCGCTCTGGAGGAACGCGTGAATGCGACAAGGATCCATCGAGCTTCCGGCGCCGGGAACATCATCGTAGCCGCAAACGGCGTTTTGGGAGACGTGTTTCGCGTGATACATGGCTATGTCCGCGGCGGCGAGCAGTGAGTCTCGCTGTTTTGCGTGTTTCGGACACACGGCCACGCCGACGCTGACAGTCACGTTGTGCGGAAGACCGCCGGTTTCTTCCGGGTTCTCCGCGTTCTCCGCGCGAGAGCGCGCGGTTCCGTCGAGCACGCCGCGGATTCGTTCCGCGGTCTGCATCGCTTCCTGCAATTCTGTTTCGGGCAGGATGATGGCGAACTCGTCCCCGCCGTAACGGGTCGGGATGTCTATATCGCGGACATTTTCCGATATCGTTTCGGCGATTTTCTGCAGAATAGTGTCGCCGGCGGGATGGCCCATCGTGTCGTTGATCGTCTTGAAGCCGTCTACGTCGATCATTATCAGCGACAGCGGCCTGCCGTAGCGCAGCGCGCGTTTGAGCTCCTGATTGAGTCTTTCCTGGAAATACCTGTGGTTATACAGGCCGGTAAGACCGTCAGTGTTGGCGCGTTTCAGCAGCCGGTTCTGACTCTCTTTCAGCGAAGAGACCATTTGGTTGAAGCTCTTGGCAAGCTCGCCGATCTCGTCCTTACTGTCGATTCTGATGGTGTAGTCCAGATTGCCTTCCGCAATGTGGCGCGTGGCCGTGGTCAACTGCCAGACCGGGCGGCTGATGCGGGATGCGAAGATCAGTGTCAGCAGCACCGCGAGGCCGATCGCAATGGAAAACGCCAGATACGCGGCCACGCCCAGAGCGTCTTCTTCGTGCAGGATATACTGCGCCTCCATATCGATGCCGAGTATGGCGATCGTCTGCCCAAGATAGTTCTTGATCGGCGCATAAGCGGAAATCCAGCTACCCCATCTGTCTGTCCGAACCCGCCCATCGACGGTTGGCTGCTTAAACGCTTCCAGCATTTCCGGATGGTTTCTGGCGTCGAGGGGGCACCCCAACCTGGCCGTCGGAGTAGCCGCCCCGCCTACGTCTACCACGAACTTCAGTTTTCCGGGCTCAGCGGTCTTGACGAGCGCATATATGTGCACCAGCCGGGGATTGCTTTTGCGCAGTCGTTCAAGAGTGTTTCTAGTGCGCCGGTAGCCGGGGTCATTGGCTGTGTGGATTGACTTCAGCGCCTGCGGATCGACGAGCTGACTGGAGCTCAAAGCCACATCGATCAGCTTGGCGTTGATCTCCCTATGCACGGCGTCGCGCGCGCGAGTGTAGAGCAATCCAATTGCGAACGTAGTTACGCAGATAGTAGATAGTCCAAAGACGATAGCAAGCCTTGCGGCGAATTTTGCGTGCATCCGGTCCTCAGCGATAACTGGTATGGCCAGACAGTTGGCGCATGTTCAATTATCGGCACGGGACCGAGCATTTCTTAAGAGGATATCCTGGAAAGAATCTCCTCAGCGAGGGACGGAGCGGATACTCGGAACACTACGAGAGCCCGTCCCTCTCCAGCGGCGCTTCCATAGACGTACTGGATGTTCACCCCGGCTTCCGCAAGTTCGCGCGCCGCATCGGCCAGAGCGCCGGGCTTGTCCGGCAGTAGACTCGTGATCACCTGAGACTCGAGAAAAGAGAGTCTTCGCTCCTTCAGAATATCGCTCGTTTTCTCCGGATTATCGGTGAGCATACGAACTACGCCGAAATCGCCCGAGTCCACCACCGAGATCGCCTTCACATTGACCTGGGCGGCTTTCAGCTCCGAGCACAGGTTCGCCAACTTCCCGACCGCATTCTCCAGGAAAATCGACTGTTGAATCTCCTTCGCCATTGTCCTCGCCACCTTGCTGGTATGGTATGCCTTGCCGGTTGCAGTATACCCAATTTAGAAGTTAGAAGTTACATGTGGAGTTCACCCTCACCGGCGCGCCCCGAAATCCTGTTTACTGTTCACCGGTCACTGAGCATGCCTGCCTGCTGCGTTGCCTGGCGGCGGTGTTTGTGCTAAACTTAACGCAGAAAAGTTGGTCAAGTTTGTGCGAGGTAGGCCGGACAAGAATGTCTGGCCAACCGGTGAAACGACTTCTATAAAGCCTGAGCTTTTCTCAGCGCCTTAATTCGGCGGCCGTCCAAGGAGGGCAGCGATTTGGCGAATCGCCGGCTGAGCCTGTGTCTGGTTGTTTTGGTGATGCTGATGGCGGCGCTCGCCGGCTGTGGTAAGCCAGGGCGTGTTCGGAACGCGGTCCGAAAGCCGGCTGTAACGCCGCCGCGCGCCGGCAGGGGGCTGCAATCCCCGCGGCTGCGGGTTGTGACGCACGGGGTCCGGGAACTCTCCTGGCAGTCCGGGGGACGGTATATTATGCGCGCCCGGGCAAAGACATTCGTCGCGGACGAGGAGACCGGCAAAGCGCGCCTCAAAGGGGCGAAGGCCATTCTCTACAAGAACGGCAGGGAAGCTGCATCTCTTTCGGCGGACACGATCGATGCCGACGCGAAAGCGGGCACGCTCAGAGCTACCGGCGGGATCGTCGTACAATCGCTCCTCGGCAACGTCCGAGCGCGCGCCGAGTCGCTCGTATGGAAGAACCGCGAAAACCGGCTTTTGGGTGAGGGCGGCATAAGCGTGGCGTCGGATGCGGGCGCCTTATCGGCGGACCGGTTGGAGGGCGATACGACTCTGAAAGAGGTTAAGCTGTGGTCAGACAAAGGGGGTAAAGCTTCACTGGCCGCGACCGCGCTGAAACTCAGCCTATGAAACGACTCCGGTCAATAGCTCCGACTCTGCTGCTACTGGCCCTCGCGGTCCTCGCGGGCGCCGCTGGGCAGGACGCCACGTACAACCTCGTCGGGTGGCGCACACTCGAAATGACCGAGAGCAGGATCGTCGCCTCCGGCGGAGCTCCGCGGATCACGTCCGGAGACGGAAAACTGAGGTTGTCCGCGTCGAGGCTTGTCCTTGCGCTCACAAAGTCAAAGGGGCGGCAGATGATAGCGACCGTGCAAGCCGTGGGGCGCGTTAAGCTCCGAGTGGTCCGGGGCGCGGGCGCCGCGCTCGACGCAACCTGCGAAAGAGCGGTTATCCGCCCGTCGCAGCAGCGCGCCGAACTCAGCGGGAACGTCATCGTGAAAAGGTTCGACAGCGCGAGGTTTGCCCGGCCGGTCGTGTTGTCAGGCGACACAGTAACGCTGTATCTTAAGGAAGGGCGCGTTGTGGCGACGAGCCGGCCATCGGGGAGTCGTTTCAGCGTAAGCCCGAAATCGTCAGGAAGGCCGTAGCTTGAATATCGTTACGCAGGAACTAATAAAGACATACCGCGGGCGAAATGTGGTCGACGGGATAAGCCTGGAGATTTCCAAGGGCGAGATCGTCGGACTGCTCGGCCCGAACGGCGCCGGCAAGACGACGACCTTCTACATGATCGTCGGCCTGGTTAAGCCGGACGGCGGGCGGGTGCTTCTCGACGGTAAGGATATCTCGGGCCTGCCGATGTACCGCCGGGCGAGGATGGGCATCGGCTATCTCCCACAGGAGCCCTCGGTGTTTCGGAAGCTGACAGTTGCCGAAAATATCCTTTTGGTCCTGGAAATGATGGGCATGGGCGGTCGGGAGCGAAACAAGAGGCTGGAGGCGCTGCTGAAGGAACTCAATATCGAAAGCATCAGGAACCAGAAAGGGCAGATATTGTCCGGCGGCGAGCGCAGGCGCACCGAAATCGCCCGGGCGCTGGCCACCGAGCCGCATTTCATCCTTCTGGACGAGCCGTTCACCGGGGTCGATCCGATAGCAATCGGCGACATTCAAGACATTATCGCCCAACTGAAGACTAAGGGCATAGGTATAATCATAACCGACCACAACGTGCGCGAGACGCTTGCGATAACCGACCGCGCGTACATAATATCGGACGGACAGATACGGACGTCGGGTTCGTCCGCCGATCTGCCGAACGATCCCGTAGCCAAACAATTCTACCTGGGCGACAGGTTTTCGATGTGAAGGCGGAAGAGGTTCTATGAGACTGCTGGACCGCCTGATCATACGCGAGCTGCTCGGACCTTTCGTATTCGGCGTGGCCGCGTTCGCGTCGATATTCTTCGCGGGACGCGACCTGCTTAAGATAATCAACGATATAGTCAAAGGACTGCCGGTGGGGGTCGCCGGGGAGTTGATCGCGCTGCAACTGCCGGCGATCATAGTCATGGTCCTGCCGATGGCGGTCCTGCTGGCGACGCTGCTGGCAATAGGCCGGCTGTCTTCCGAGAGCGAGATCATCGCAATTTACGCTGGGGGCGTGAGCCTGTACAGGATTGTGATTGTAGTCTTCGCTCTCGGCATTGTGGTGAGCGCACTCGGTTTTATACTAAACGAAAATGTCGTCCCCGCGGCAACCGCCCGGGCAAGGGAGATGCGGACGAGACTGCTCAAGGAGCACGTCGCGCTCGCCAAGCCTATACCATTCGCCGACATAAAGAACGGCGTAACGAACTCGATAGTGTACGTGCAGGGCGGGATAGATCCCGCGTCGCGTTCGCTGCGAGACGTTACGGTTATTCTGTTTCGCGATAACGCGCCGCGGTTGTTCTTCCGCGCCAAGACGGCGAGATACGAGGGCGAGAAGAACGGAGATTACGTTTGGCGGCTGCGCGAAGGATATTCGGAGTCGCTGCTGCAGGAGCGTCCGCCGCCGGAGGGGGACCTGGTGGGCACGAACAGGTTCAGCTCGATGGGCATAGCGGTCAGTCTGAGGCACACGCCTGAAGAGATCGAGGCATACCAGAAACGGGCGGAAGAGTTGAGCTTTTCCCAGTTGCTGCGCCACATTCGAAAGCTGCACTCGATTGGCGCGCCGACGAGGGAAGAGGAACTGGACCTTTACAACAAGCTGGCTCTTCCGGTTTCGGCGTTCGTGTTCGCGGTATTGGCGTCTTCGCTCGGTCTCAGATCGCACCGGGGCGGGTCCTCGGTCGGCCTGGGACTCAGCGTGCTGATAATATTTCTATACTGGATAGTGTGGCATTTCACTTCGGCATTGGCCAAGAACGGGACGATGCCGCCCGTGCTGGGCTCATTTGCGGCCGTGCTGCTCGCGCTGACGGCGGGCGTAGTGTTGCTGAGAAAGGCGGCGAGGTAGCTGAAAGCTGACAGCTTTCAGCTATCAGTCGTCAGCCTCGCTTTGATACTTCAGCTTCGTTCGCGGCCGAAGCCGCTGGAAAGGGTGTGTAGAATATGATATATTCGATCTTCTTTCTGGTGACCCTGGTTATCGTGTCGGGGTTCATAGCGTATTGGGGGGATTTGCTGGGCCGCCGGATGGGGAAACGCCGGCTCACTCTCTTCGGACTGAGACCCAGGCATACGGCCATCGTTATGACCACGATCACCGGCATGGTAATCGCCGCCCTGACGCTGACGATCCTGCTCGCAGGCAGCGAGCATCTGCGCACTATGCTGGTGCGGGGGTGGAAGATCCGCGGCGATAATACGCGGCTGGTCAACCTCAATAACGCGCTCAGGAAGGATATGAACAGGCTGCAAACGCGACAGTCGGACCTCACGGCGCGGATGGACAGCGCAGTCGAAGGAGCTACGAAAGCTGAAAAGGCGCAGCGCCTGTCCGAGGAAAACTCCAAACGCCTGCAGGAGGACGTTCGGAAGCGAACGACTCAGCTTGCGGTGGTGGAAGCCGAATACAAGAGTGCGGCAGGAGAGTTGGCTTCGAAGCGGCGAGAGCTTCGGGACACGACAGACAGGCTGCACAACATTGGATTGTTTGCGGAGTATTTTGTCAAAGAGTACGGCGAGGCCGTTGAGAAGCGGGTCATAGTGCAAAGCCGCGAAGAGATCGCGAGAGGCGTGATTCGGCCTTCGGGCGTGGTGAAGAGAGATCTCGTGGCTCTGCTTAACGACGCAAGCAGGATAATGGCCGCAAAAGGCGCCAGGGCTCCAAAAAACGGCCGGACGATTGTTATTGTGCCGAAGCCCGGCTTGAAGCTTGAAAGCGACAACATAGATGCCATAGCGAGGAAGATATCGAGTTACAACGCTGAGGTTGTGGTAATCGTGAGTTCGGCTCGCAACGCAGTCCAAGGAGAACAAGTTCCGGTGGTCATCCGGCTGTATCGCAACAAACTGGCTTTCCATAAGGGCGACAGCATCGCCTCCACAACGATTGACGGCTCCAGATCTGAAGCGCACGTTTTGAACGATTTGATCGGCTTCTTTCAGCGCGACGTCCGGCTGGCAGCTATCAGGGCGGATATGATCCCGGTGTTCGACCCGGATGATCCGCAGGCGATGTTCGGTACGATATCCGGACAACAGCAGATGGATGAGTTCCTGAGCGTTGTCAATCGCATCAAAGAGAACAACGGTTCCGTGTCGGTGCGCGTAATGGCGCAGCAGGATATCAAAGTCGCGGAGCGGATGAGTCTGGCAAACCTGGATTTTGTTATATCCAGGTCGTCTGCAAATGCAGCAGGCGCGGGTTGAGGGGCGAGGGTTTGGAATTGCTTGTCCTGGCAGTAGATCCCGGCAGAAGTAAGTGCGGTCTCGCGGTCGTAGGCTCCGATTCCGGCGTGCGCACTCGCGCCGTAGTGCCGAGGACCAAGCTCGTGGAGACGGTGGAGACTTTCGCCAGGGCGTACTCGCCGAGCGTGGTGATAGTCGGCGGCGGCACCGGAAGCAAGGCCGCGAGATCGGCGATCGAGGCCGCCTCCGGAGGAGCGCCGGTCGAAACGGTGGACGAGAAGTTCACCTCACTCGACGCAAAAGAGAGGTTCTTCAAAGAGAATCCCCCGCGAGGTTTCCGCAAGTTGATCCCTGTTACGCTTCAGTCTCCACAGGTTCCGTATGACGACTACGTCGCGGTGCTGTTGGCGGAGAGATATATAGCCACTCATAGCGAGAGCGCCGAGGACGGACAACCGGGCGCTGACAACTGATAACCTGACGTATTCCGGGAGGTAGTTTGCAATGACAAGGATGTTTCTAATCGTTGTTTTGGTAGTGTTCGCGGTGACGATCCCTTCGGGCGCAAGCGCCGGGAAAAAGCCGATCTGCAGGAGCAAATCGGACCCGATGTTGCTGTCGTTTCAGGGGAACGACAGCTTCAAACTGATCGGCTATGACTTCTATGATCTGCTGAATACCAATAAAGTCCCAAAGGGCCTGGACTGGATCACAAACGAAGCGGACAGGAAGAAACCGTCGTATGAGCCGTTCTTCGACATGCTGAAGAAGAACGGAGTGAACTTCACGAGATGCTTCGTGTGGGACGGCTGGGCGAACGATCTGTTCTGCTGGAAGCGGATGGACTCGGCCAACGATCCAGTGAAACAGGGCGAGCGGTATGCGCTGGTCGATCTGTCGCAGTTCGACGACCGCTTCTGGACTCGCGCCCGGAAGGCTTTGGAATATGCCTCGAAGAAGGGCGTTGTAGTCGAAGTGACGTTGTACGACCGCTGCGGGGTTGACTCGGACTCGATCAGCCCGCACAGGTGGAGCTTCCACCCGTGGAATCCCGACAACAGCGTGCCGGGCACGATAGGCAGTGATCTTGTGCCGCGCGGAATGGAGAGGGGAATCCCGCACATTTACGACATCAAGAATCCCAAGATCAAGGGGCTGCACGAGGCGTATCTCCGGAAATGGGTTGAGGAGACGAAAGGTCTCGACAACGTTATCTTCGAGATCGAAAACGAAGGCTATGTTGGCTATGAGTTCAACAGTTTTGTTGCTAAGTACCTGAGGAACGAACTGAAATGCTCGTTCCTGATCGCGGTGAACACCTTCGACGACAAGGACGAGTGCCACGCGATACCGGAGGTGGACATCATTGCCGATCACGGTCCAAAGAGTCCGGTGGAGGTGGACAAGTTACTGGCGGACTGGTCGAAGTTCGGCAAAGTGATAGTTGTCGATACGGATGGCTGGAGAACTTCCGAGGAGAGCTACGATACATCTCTGCGAGTCGCCCAGCGCGCGCTGGACAAGAACATGCACTACAACCACAAGGCGCGTTCCATCAAACCCTGCGGCGACACAGGCAAGCGATACGTCGAGTTGATGGCCGACCTGCGCCCTCGCCCTAAGGATAAGGCGGTTTATCGGTTAAGGTCTGACGAAGTTAACCGCAAAATCATAGACATAACGCTGGACGACAAGAACCTCGAGAACGGGCTGAAGCTGGACCTGCAGTGGGACGGCTCCGGCGACGGGTGGACGAAGGTAGTTGAACGGCAGGGAAAGAACGGCCGCGTTAACACGAACGGTCCCCGCGGCCAAAAAGGGCGGAGCATCTACTTCGACGTGGACGACGGTTATGTCTTCAAAGGCGACCGCCCCAAAGTTGTTATTGAGGTCGACTACTACGACGACAAGCCCGGGGAACTGGTCCTTGAATATGACGCAGTCGGGGACAACGATTTCCAGCACAAGACGCTAGCCTTCAACTGCAAGGGCACGACCGACTGGCAGCGCGCGACCTGGCGGATCGAGGACGCGTACTTCGGAAACCGCTGCGGAACCCACGCGGATTTCGGAGTTCGCCGCCCCGACGGCTCGGAAATCGTGATCCGGCAGGTGAGGGTGGAGAAGTTAGCAGGTTCTTAGGTTTGCAGGGTCAGTCTCGATATCGAGGATCATATCCAGCCATGCTGACACGGTACCTGCCTGTCCAGCTTGACCAGCCGCTAGAAGGCTTTCCTCTCAGCTCGGATAGCCGGCTTTCGCGAATTCCGTGGGCTCGAAGGAAGGCCAGGGCGTCGGCCTTGGCCAGAGACCGCATGTCCCTGGGTGCCGTAAAGTGCGCTATTGCATGCCATTGGATGCTGTCCATGGGCTTTCCGACGTGCAGTCCGCCATTGGGAAGCCGGAGAGAAACATACTCAATTGTCGGCGGAAAATCGCCGCGCATGCCGAGACGCCATTTCCGCTCGCCTCGGATAGCCACGAGGTTGCGGTCAATGCGAGCTTCAAGCACGGGCTTCACTTGGTCAAATGCCTGAACTGTTTGCCGTAACAATCTGCCTTGGACAATTGGCGGGACCAGAGCGGCACAGCATGCGAGAGCACAGGCCCCGAAGGCCAATTTGGGTGAACGTCGCCGTACAGCATCTCCAATTTCCGCGCCTGCAGCAGCGATGATGCACAAAAGACTTGATGCGAATGCTCCCATTAGTAAGAGTACAAACACTGCGAGAGCAGCATAAAGCACGATAGACGTCACAGTACTTTGTCCCAAGCCTTGAAATATCCGCAAAGGTCCAACTATCGTAATAGCAAACGCCAATATGCCGAAAACCACCGCCGCGACGGAGCCGCGGACTACCGGACGTTTGAGCCGACCGCCGGCTTCTATCAAGCCTGCGGCCAGTCCCGCCGCGAAGGAAATCACGAAAAGCCCGATCATCAAATGTCCGTGCAGATGCACTAGCCGACTCGTCGGGTCGTGCTCATTCAGATAGTAGAACGATCCCACCTGCTGCCAAAGCACGGCGTAAAGAACTCCAGCCACAGCGACTGCGGAGAGAACGGAGATCACTTACTCCTCCCAAGTCCCCATAACCCTATAAACCTCATAAACCCTTACACCCCTATAGTCCTAAGGAAGACCGGCCTGCTGCCGGCGCGGCGCAAGAAGATACCCGGCGAGCTTTACGAGCAGCGCCTTGTTCATCTCCGCGCGCTCGCCTTCATCCTTGCCCATGCACTGCCCCATGAAGCCTGAACCGAGGCCGGCGATGACAACCCTGCCGGCGCCGTACTCAGCCAGGGCGATCACCGGTTCGTTGCCGCAAAAACCGACCGCTTGGCCCTTGACGGTCTCGACGGGAACGCCGTGCTCCGCCCAAAAGCCTTTGAGCCCGGACACAGCCGGATGATCGGTGACTCTGCCGGTCCGATCTCCGCTGGGCAGCGTGACACCTTCCTTGAAACGCAGTCCGAACCTGCCTATCAAGCGGTTGTAGAACTCCGGCTCCCTACCCTCGCCCAGCACGTGGCCACCCGAGACAATCAACAGGCTACCGCCTTCCTTAACATAGGATGCCAGGCTCTCGATAGCGCCGTCCGGCATGGGCGGATCGTCGGTTCCGCCATAGCGACCGTTCATCACGATGAGTCCGTACCCGCGCAGCACGTCCGGAGCAGGAAGGTCGCGATCATAGGATCGCTCGTTCTGGTGTGTTTGGTACCCGGCGTCCACCAGCGCCCGCAGAGCTTCATATTGTCCAAAGTTGCAGCTTCCATACAGATCGCGGTCGTATATCGAGGACTCTCCCAGGCTCGCGTCCAGCAGCACGGTTTTCTCGCGAGGCGATATCGGCGCGCGTTCGCCGAGCCGGGCGCGAACTCTGGCAACCACCTGGTCAAGAGGGTAGTAAGTCACGACCAGATTCCGCCGAACCTCATCCGCTTCCTGAGTGCGTAACAGGTCCGTTTCCAGAATATCGGCGAGTGTTTCCATATTTTGCGCGCCTTGCCGGCCGAACGAATCCAGTTCCAGGCACTCGCGGAGCACGCGCGCGGCGTCCTCACTGCGCTTCTTCTCGCGCAGGGCATTTGCCAGAGCGACACGCGACTGGGTGGCCTTCTCGCAAATTGGAAAATCCTTGTAGCCATCCAGCAGGTTTAGGGCGGGATCCAGCTTGCCCGCGCCGATGGCTCCCGCGATCATCTCGCTCAAACTCTCCACGTACCGGTAAGGCTCCTTTGTCTTGAGTTCCGCGATGCCCTTCAGGGCCGAGGGCGCATCACCCATCAGGGCGGAGTACTTCGCGGCGTCCGGCCTGGCCCAGACTCTGCTCTGAGGCCATTCCACCTGGTTGACCAGGAGCAGCGCCCGCGCGGGATTCCCAGCCTGCGCCAGACACTCGGCCAATCCCCGCCTGGCGAGGTCGCGCAGGTGGGCTGTCTTGGCGCCGGCGAGAGCTTTGTTGAAGATCGCCTGCGCTTGTCTCGTCTGTTGCTCGCTGTTCAGCGCGCGTCCCAGGGAACAAAGGATTTTACACCTCAACTCCGGTTCCGGCTTGAGCGCCAGCGCTTGCTCGTAAGATGCTTGCCGGGAATCGCGCTTGGGAAAACGGGAGCGAGATCGGTGACCGGAACTATGGTCGTCCCGCATTCCTTTGTACCACAGCGCCCGAGATCCTCCGGCAAGCCAGGTGTCCAGTTCCATCTTCGCCGATCGCTCCGACCAGTTCTCGGCGTCCAGACCGAGGTCGGAACCGCTGGACCCGGCGCGCCGGGCGGGTGAGTCTTTGGCGAGCCGGAAATCCCCCTTTTCCGGATTCACGAACTTCGGGTCCGCCTGCAGGTCGTGCTTCCCGGGCTCCATTCCCTGATATGTCGGACCGCCTCCACGCCCGCCGCCGCCACATCCGCTTTGGAACTTGCCGGAATAGCACACGTTGTAGTCCGCGTAAGGGACGGCGTTACCCCAGGCGTTGATCCCGATGCCGTTCCGGTAGAAGATGTTGTCCCTTATGGTCGCGTTGGCCCCGACCGAGTTGCACGACACGCCGCCGTACATGCTGGTCATGCTCACATTGTGGAGTATGCTCCCCATGAAGCCTTCGAAACACCATATCCCGGTATGGCAGTTCCTGAACACGCAGTGGGCGATGAGCGGCGAGCCGTTGCATTCGACGCCGAACCCGGCGTACTCGATCACCGCCCAGCGGAGGACGTTCGGCTGGACGCCGTAGAACTCTATGCCGCCCCATTCATTTGCATTCTCCGGCGTGGCGGACGCTGAGGTGAACACAATCCTGGCGTCCGGCCTGCCGCTCGCCTGCAGCTTGCCATGCGCGTAAATCGAGTAACCGTGCGTATTATACTTGTGCGTGTCTTCCGGCCGCACGACCTCGACTCTCACCCCGGGCTCTATTCGCAGAGCGCCGTCCTCAGCCACGAACACGCTCTCCACCATCAGGTACGGGCTCTTCGCTTTCTTCCAGGCGATGTTTCCGTGGACCGTGCCGTAAACGCAGGTCATGCCCTGTTGTCTGCTCTCGCGGTAATTGAACTCATCCTGCGCGTGCCGCTCGTCTTTGCCCTTCGGGGCTTCCGGGTACGGCGACTTGCGGCTGTCGACGCTCGTGAGCGTGGTCGGCGCTTGCAGCCGGTCGGGGGGTTTAACGCACAACGCCGGCAGCGCCGTGAAGAGAAGCATAACGGCTGAGGTCAATCCGCGAAGACGGCTCATCGGTTTCCTCCGGAATCTGGACGAGGCAATAGCACCGTGTAGTACGACGAGTCGGCCGGCCGAAAGGTTTACCGCGAAAGCCTTTCAGCCTTCAGCCTTCAGCGCTCAGAACTTCCCCATCGGCTCGTACAAAAACACTCTCGAAAGCAATCCGCTGGCTTCCTGCGCTGCGCCGGGGCTTGTACTGACGCGGATCGCTATCGTGTTCTTGCCGGGACGGAGGGTCGAACCCACCCCAAATTCCATTGCATTTGGGCGGATATAGGCGTCGGTGTAAGGTCTGTGGCCTACGTATTGCCCGTTGACCCAGACCCATCCTTCGGTTTCGAGCGCCGGCGAATAGAGCATGATCTTCTTGCCGATGGCGGATGCAGGGAAGTCGATATCGAACCGATACCACATGTAACCGAGGTACGGATAGCACTGCTTGTCCTGGTAGCCCTGCACGTAGAAAGGCCGCGTGGTCTTTATCGGTTTCCACCCGGAGAGCGGGAAGCCGGGATCGTACCATTCGGCCAGAAGGCCGTCGTCTTTCGGATCGGTCCTGAACATGGCCTTCTCAGGAAGTACGGCCACAAGCGTTCCTGTTTTTCCTGATGTGAGATCGGCCAGGGACTCGTAGTACTTCTGACGCTGGGTGACGGTCCAGTAGCATACGCCGGAAACATAGTCCTTCTCGTCCGGCTCGATGAGGAACGGGTTGATCTCGTGCATCTTACCGCGCAGTTGCATCATGTGCGCCGCCTCTTTCGCCGCGTCGGCGAAACGGCACTCGAACTCCGCATTGGTCATCGCAAGATATGTCTGCAGGTGCTCGTATATCAACCTGTCCACCCGGACGTGAAGCTTCGCTCTTTCCGTATCCGCCAGCTTCTCTCCCAGCGCCAGGTTCTTGGCAAGCTCCGCCATCATCTTCGGAGTGTAGACCTCTGGGAGTATCCGGTCCTCGTGGCCGTGTATAGGCGCCACGTCGAAAGCGGTCTCGATGGCTTCGTAAAAGGCGCGCATGGGTTTTGCCGCGCCGCCGTACCAATGGCTGTAGTAGTCGTCCAGAATGGCGTCCACATCAGCGCCGGCGTTCCATTCAAGTTGCGCCCTTAGATACCGGCTGAGGATGCCGCACTCGGCAAGGACTTTGCGGGCCTCATCTCGAAAGCCCATGACGCCCCACTTCTTGCAGAGCGGGATGTCTCGCCGGAGCTTGTGGACCTCCGGGATCGGTGTGAGGGCCGAAACGAGCATCTGATCGATGTAGTTATACATCCACACGTTAGGGCTGCGTTTGCACCACTGCCGGAGCATTGCGGCCTCCCGGTTTTTCATCCAGCACTTGGGGTCATCGTACGGGTGGCGCGAGCAGCACATGATATTGGCGAACATGATGATCAGGTGGTCGTCGAGATTGACTCCCTGCGGCGCGAAATTCCGGTTGGCGTACCCATTGGTGGCGAGATAGGCGTCCGGGAACTCCTTGCGGACTTCCGCCGTGAGGTTGTTGACGAAGCCGATCCATTCCTCGGTGATGCTGGCGCAATCGGGAACGCCCGGCCGGCCGCCGTCTACGACGAAGCCGCGGCTCAGCTTGACGGTCTCGGGGCTGTAGTCGCGGGGCAGGCCGTCGTTCGGAGCAAAACCGTAGGAGCAGGCGTCGGGGTTCTTTCGGAAGAAGTCTTTGATCACCTCAGCCGCGACCTTCACCGTCTCCGGGTTGGTTAGATTGGCCAGATCGGCGTTGCGCGTGCCGTCCTGGTTCATGGCGAACAGCTCGGGGCGCTTCTCGAACAGTCCCTCAGGCATGATCGACCTGGCGCTTCCGTCTACGACTTGGGCGGTCATCGGCTCCGGGGCCTCATTCATTTTGTTGCGGATTTTCCAGCGGTCTTCTTGCTCGTGCAAATCCTGAGGCGCGTGGCACCACCAGCTTCTTACAACGAAATCGGGCTTCTGTTTGATGGAAACCTCGGCAAACGCAATGCTCTGCTTCTGCGGCACGTATTCGCCCCACTCGCCAGGCATATACCAGCGTACGCCAAGGCGGTTGAGGAAGTCGTACACGGCGAATTCCGTGCCGTGATAGGGGCCGGCGTCATTCCCGGCGAGCGCGATCCGGTCGCCTTTGCAGACGATCGTGAAGCCTTCCTCCCTGCGGGCGTTAGTCAGGCCCGAAGGTATGGAAACCTTCATCTCATCAGTTAGTCTGCTCTTCCCAACGAGGATGAGCGATCCTTTCGGATTCTCCGCGTCCGTGACAATCGGCGGCATCGCGCCGGACATCTTGCGAATGTAAGCCTGCAAATCCGCGGCCGCGACCTTGACCTTTGCGTTCTCCTGAGCAGACACGACTATCGTGGCCTTGGGCTGCCCGTTCTCCACTATCGCGACATTTCCGGCAGCGCCGGCTGTGATCGATGCCAAGATGAGCAGATGCGCTATGATGACGTTTGGAACTATTCGAGCCATGTTTCCTCCAGTGCGAGACTTAGGCCGTGAGGTTAAAGCCTCACGCTGTCTGACCAAGCAAGCTGAAGCAAGCTCAGCGTCCAAGTGAAGCATATCTTTCTGTTACGGAACCCTGGAACCCTACAAATGCTTGATAACCCGACATGGATTCCCCACCGCGACCACGTTCGCGGGTATATCCTTGACCACGACGCTGCCCGCGCCGATCGTGGTGTTGTCTCCGATTGTCACGCCCGGCAGCACGATGACGCCGCCGCCGAGCCAGACGTTGCTGCCGATGCGCACGGGCGCGGCAAGCTCGGGACCGGAGTTGCGGAGCTTGGCGTCCGTCGGGTGGTAAGCGGCGTAAATCTGAACGTAGGGCGCGAGCATCACGTGGTCGCCGATATGCACCTCATTGCAGTCAAGAATCACGCACCCGAAGTTCACATAGACGTGGTCGCCCGCGAATATGTTGTAGCCGTAGTCACAGTAGAATGGCGGCTCGATCTCGACATTCGGACCGATCCCGCCGAAAAGCTCCCGCAGGATCGCCTTGCGCTCCTCGATCTCGTCTTCGGTGGTCCGGTTGTACATCCGCGTAAGGCGGCGGGCTACCTTACGGTCGGCGGCCAACTCCGGGTCCGAAGCCAGGTACAGTTCCCCGGCGAGACTCTTCTGTTTTTCGGTTTTCGCTATCGGCTTTGCCTCCATTTGGTCAGATCTGACGGGAACTCGTGTTGCGCGGCAAGTCTCACCCTCACCCTGGCCCTCTCCCTCAAGGGAGAGGGAACTCCCCTCTCCTTTCAGGAGAGGGTGGGGAGAGGTTTCCCTCAACCCTGCCCACGAAGGAATTCCGGCCTCAGCTTCCTTTCCGCGGCGATCATCTCATCTACCATCTTGCGTATCGAGCGCAAATCCATTGTCGCGGCAGTGTGCGGGTCGAGGGCTATCGCCATTCGCAACTTGTCCGGGTCGCCTTCGAGCGCCGCTTGGGCGGCGAGTTCCTGCACGTTTATGTTCGTCCTATTCAACGCGGCGCACTGCGAGGGCAGATCGCCGATGAAGCACGGGTGAAGCCCCGCGGCGTCCACAAGGATCGGGACTTCGACGATACAGCCATCCGGCAGGTTGGTTATCAGGCCGGTATTCGGGACGTTTCCATTGAGCCGGTAGGGCTGGTTCGTCTCAATAGCGTGGATGATCCGCGAGCAGTATTCGCCCGAAACGCTGAGTTCCGGCAGCGGCTCCTCGCCCGAGACCTGCTTCTTCTTATGCTCGTAGTGCGGCTTCCAGTCCTCCCTGCACATACGGAGGTAGTTGTACCTGGGCATGAGGAACTCCTCGATCAGGTCGGGCCGCTTGCGGAAGTAGGGGACGTATTCGGACATGTGATAAGAAGACTCGGTCACGAAGTAGCCGAAATGCCGCATTATCTCGAACCGGACCTTGTCGTGCTTGCAGACCTCCGGGTCATCCATCGCCTTGCGAAGCAGGGGATATGCGTCCTCGCCTTTCCACTCGAACTTCAGGAACCAGGACATATGATTGATCCCGCCGACCCAGTAGGACGTCTCCTCGAACGGGATTTTGCTGTAGTGCGCGAGCTGTCCCGCCGTGCCCTGCACGCTGTGGCAGAGGCCGACGAACTTGATCTTATCCTGCCCCCCGCCAAGCCCCCAGCAGTTGATGGCCATCGGATTGCTGTAGTTAATCAGCAGGGCCTTTGGGCAAAGCTCTTCCATCTCCTTGCACATATCGAGCAGGACCGGGATCGTTCTGACGCCCCGGAACACGCCGCCGGGACCCAGGGTATCGCCGATGTCCTGGTCCAGGCCGTGAGCCATCGGGATGTTAATATCCATTTCGACCGCGCTCAGCCCGCCGATCTGGACCATCACAATCACGTAATCCGCGCCGTCCAGCGCCCTGCGGCGGTCGGTGGTCCACTCGACCTTAGCCGGCAGTTTGTGCTTATCGATAAACGCCTGTCCGACCCGCCCGCTCAGCTCCAGGCGGTCTTCGTCAATATCCATTAACGACAGGCTCGAATCCCGCAGTTCGGGGATCGAGAGTATATCTACGGTCAGCGTATTCGCGAAGACGACGCTCCCGGCTCCGATAAGGGCTATTTTGGGCAAATCCGTCTGTCTCCTTTCGTGACTGCTACCAAGTGAGTTATTAGAGAAGGGAAGGGGGGTTACCTGCGTGGGAGTGTTGAGGAGGAGAGTTGAGAGTGGAGGGTGTAGAGTATGAAACGGACCTCACCCCAGCCCTCTCCTAGAAGGGGAGGGAGTTCCCGCTGTGCGCGGGTCTCCTGACCCCGCACGTAACCGACCGAAGGTCTTCCGAGTCCTCCTCTACCGACTCCTCCCCTTGACTACCGCGCTGTGACAGGTACAATAGAGTTGCCTCCGCGGGAGTGGATGGGGCCTGGTGGCTCTCCTGGTCTTCAAAACCTGTGTGACGTGTTAATAGCGCGTCGGGTGAGTTCGATTCTCACACACTCCCGCCAGAACACCAGGACAACTCTCAAGCTGCTGAACTCCGGAATAGGAACCTGTTGAGATGAAAACTCACGGTCTTGTTTTTGCGATCTGTATATCATTCCTCTGCGCGCGCCCTCTGATTGCCGCTATCGAAGTAAACGGCGATAAGCTTGTGGTGGCGACGCAGCGCGTCAGCGCTGTCTTCCGCGGCGGAGACCTCGTTCGTCTGACCGACCTCAGCCTGGGCGCACGGTACTGCGGCTTGTTCCAGGGAGCCGCAACGCTTCTCGATCTGCGGATGTTGTCGCAGCCGGAAACCGGACTGCGCTGCACTGGATGGCGGCGAATAAGCCCAAGTTCGGCGTCGGCTTGTTTCAAGGACGAAACCAGGTCCGTCGAGATGACGGTCTCCGCGTGCGAGGAGACTCAGGAGATCGTTGTTCGATTGTCCGGTTCGACCACTTCCCCGGGCGTCACCGGCGCGATGTGGGGCATTCGCGGTCTGGACCTGTCGAAGGGCCGGCTGGTCGTTCCTGCATATGGCGGCTCACGGGCCGACAAAGACTCGGGCTTCGCCGCGGTCACTATCGACTATCCCCAGGACTGGGAGGCGCAGTTGGCGATCTGGGAAGGCAAGGGCGGCGGGTTTGCCGTGTATTCGACCGACGAGCGCATGCGCTTCAAGAAGCTGCGCCTGGACAGGGACGGTCGTTCTCTGGACGCCCGATTTGAGACCGAAGCCGTCGCTCCGTGGCCGCCCGCGACCACTGTGCCGGAATTGGAATGGCGCATCCGCGCCTTCAAGGGCGATTGGCGGGAGCCGGCGGCTTATTACCGCGAGCGGCTTCGTTCCGGCTATTGGCCGGTGGAAACCGACGCCGCCAAGTCCTGGGCAAGCGACATAAGGACGGTCATAACCCTGCATCGGCTCGACACTGTGATTCTCGATCAGCTCGCCAGGAAACTCGACCCGCGCAAGACACTCATTTATCTCCCGTCCTGGAGAAAGGACGGCTACGACGTGAACTACCCCGACTACACGCCGCGTGATGGCGCAAGACAGTTCACGGAATTCGCTCGCTCGCTGGGGTTTCGGGTTATGCTTCACACGGACCTTCCGGGCGTCAGTCCGGGCAACCCGGCGTATGCGTCGGTAAAGCAGTATCAAGTGAAGGACGCGCGCACCCTCGATCTAGTGGGTTGGTACTGGGGTAAACCGGAAACCGTGCCGGATCGTTTCGCTTTCATCAACCCGGCCGCCAGGGAATTTCGCAGCCTGTTCGTCGAGAGCCTGCGTCCGGCTGTTCGAGAGTTGAACCCCGACGCCATACATCTCGACGTTTCGTGCCCCGCGTGGAACGACGGCGGCGGTCTGGTCCAGGGCAGGAATTACCTTGAGGGGGAGGTCGAGCTGCACCGGCAACTGGCGCGGGCGTATCCCAACCTCGTCTTTGGAGGCGAGAGTCTGCACGAACTCCTCGCCCCTTACGAGCGGTTTGCTCAACGCTGGATCATTGGAGCGCTGCAGCCACATCCTGTCTCGGACTTCCTGTTTGGCGAGCGAGTCGCGTTCTACGGGTATCTGGGGCAACCTGGTCCGGAGGACCCGGCGTACCTCAATTACTTCCGACGCTACGAAAACCAGGGTGTGACGCCGACACTCGCGGTCTGGGGCCTTGATGACTTGAACGAGTCAAGTCCCGGCGTTCGTCGATCCCTCAAATGGGCCAGGCTGTGGCAGGATCACGACCTCAAACCGGACTGGACCGGGGATTGGGGAAATGCTCTTTTCCGCCTCAAAGGATCAGATGGAGCCAAGGTTGTAGTGGAGCGCACTCCATCCGGCGCGCGTTGCCGGTGGGGAGATGAAATCGTGTACTCGCGAGTCTCCGGCGTGACCAAACTCGCGACGACTCTTCGTCCGGCGGGGTGGGGGGCTTACGACGAGGAAACGGTCTACGGGCTGGACCCGGAACGCGACTATTGGCTGGACGAGGATTCCCGTCCTGACGAAGGTTGCCATCTGTCATATCTGAGTGACAACTCCCTGCTCTCGTTCGCTCAGGTCAGGGACGATTTCGCCGTTTTTCAACTGACTCCGCGAGACGAGGGTTCGATGGATCTGTTGAAATTGTTTCCTCGGGCCAGGACGGGGACCGTTTTTGGCGGCAAGGATTCGACTCTTGAATGGGGAGCGACCGTGCTGCCGCAGGAATCCATCTGCGGGGGCCAAGCCCGCCGGGGCGTCTTCCAGCATCCCCCCTGGCAGTCCAGGACGGGGGAAACGTTCTTCGAATACCTGATCCGCGTCCCCAAGTCGGCAAACCCGGAGCTGCGCTTTTGCTGTGGATTGTCTGACGCGGCGAAGGAGTCCGACGGCGTCACCTTCGCGGTGGCAGTCAATCGAGAAGATATCTGGCGCGAGCATATCGCGGAGAGTTCCTGGCATTCCCGTGGCGTCAGTCTGGCCAAGTGGCGGGGGAAGACCGTGAGGCTTCGGTTTCTGACCGGTCCCGGTCCGGCGGGAGATCCAACCTGGGATCACGCGAACTGGAGCGGCCTCCGCATTGTGGCCGAGGATGGCGCTCCTAGAGCAGACGCGAAGCTTCGCATACCGTCCGGCAAATCCGTCAGATTCGCCGCGCCCGCCGCGCCGCCGGCTGTAGCGGATGGAGTTGTCTCATTTCACGACCTTCCGCTGCCCTGCAGCGTCGTTGCATTTTTCGCCAGGGGGCGTCCCTTAACCGCGAGCCGCGATCTCCTGGGCCTCCCCCATGACTGTGCGCTGGCGGGCGACGGCATAGTGAGAAAGGGGACGGTGTACGGAAGCGGGACAATCGGCAAGATCACGTGCAAAGAGGTCTCCAAAGAACGCGCAATCAACGCTCATCCTCCCGGCGACGGCCAGACGGTGATATCCTGGTTGGTCGATTTGCCGGATGAGCCTTCCCTGAAGCTTTCCTTCAGCGCCGGGATTGCCGATGGCTCCATAACAAGCGGAATCGGCTTCGCCGTCAAGATCAATGGAGAGACCCTGTGGACGTATACGACCAGGGAAGCCGGCTGGACTGACGGAACAATCGACATCGCGACCTGGCGCGGACAGACAATACTGGTCCAGCTTGTCACGGACTCGCTCGGAGACAACTTGTACGACTGGGCGCACTGGGCAGACGTAGTGTTTCGGTGAGCGAATCCATGTATGACGTGCAATAGCGCGTCGGGTGAGTTCGATTCTCACACACTCCCGCCAGAATGCTCTTGTGTAAAATCACGGGCTACTGCTAGTAAGATTATCCAACATATGGTATACTACTCTCGGAGAGATATGTGGCGAAGATAACTGTAGTATTTTACAGAGATGCAGACGGCTCGGTCCCAGTGCTTGAATGGTTAGACAGAGAGGTCGGAAGGCGAGACAGGAGGATAGCCGCTAAGTGCAGAGCCGCCATAAAAGCGCTTCAGCAGGACGGCAGGGACTTACGAAGACCGACCGCTGATTATCTTCGCGACGGTATCTACGAGCTCAGGGTCCACTTCGGCACTGTCAACTATAGGATGTTGTACTTTTTCCATGGGGAGAGCATTGCCATCGTGTCGCACGGTCTGATGAAGGAGAAGGAAGTCCCGGACAAGGAGATCACCCTGGCAATGAGGAGAAAGGTCACCTACGAATCAGATCCGGAAAGGCATAGCTATGAGGAAACAAAAGAGGATTGAGGACGCGGTAGAGATACTGGACAGCAGATACGGCGGAGATGCCGAGTGGGACAAGATGGTCGCCGAGGAAGAGTTGAACCTTCGTGTCGCCCAGTTGGCGTACGACCTCAGAACCCGCGCACACCTCACGCAGGAGGAACTCGCCACCCGAATTGGCGTGACGCAGCCAATGATATCGGCGATAGAAAACGCTGACTACAAGGGCAGCGCTTTGGAAATGCTCTGGCGCATCTGCATGGAACTCGGGGTACGGCTCAATCTGGGTTGTACGATGAAACCTACGAGGGTTTCGCGCGGCCCCGCGCAGGCCGCCGCTGGTGGGCGACAACAGCGCGTCGGGTGAGTTCGATTCTCACACACTCCCGCCACTCACACCAGCCAAGCAGGATACGCCGCGGTCCACGCCGTAGCTGCAGGCGGGGGGAGGAAATCCTTGAACGCACAACGTCCATCACGTTCTCAGGCTGCCTCGAACGTCCGCTACTTCCGCGAAGCTTACCGCACCGGCGAGCATGGCTGGGGCGTCACTGAACCATCTCCTGACGTTCTCCGCCTTTTGGGCCGCGCGCGGGAACTGGTTCCTGCCGGCAGGCTGCTGGACCTGGGCTGCGGTGAAGGTCGCCACTCTGTTGCGGCTGCAAGCCTGGGTTTCGAGGTGGTCGGGGTGGATTACGAACCTCTGGCGCTTCAGAGGGCGCGGGGCCTGATTCCGGCTGGGGAGCAGAGTAAGATATTCCTGTGCGCCGGCAGCGCACTGGCGCTGCCTTTTCAGCCGGCGAGTTTCGACGTGGTCCTGGACTACGGCTGTTTCCATCACCAGCGCAAAGCCGATTGGCCCGCATATCGAGCAAATCTGCTGAGAGCGCTGAAGCCCCAAGGTCTATACATTCTGTCGGTTTTCAGCCCGACGTTCCACCTCTTCCACGGGAGTTCCAGACGCTGGCATCTGGCTTACGGCTCTTACCGTCGGTACTTCACCCACGAGGAGATAGCGCGCCTGTGGCAGAAGGACTTCGAGCTTCTGGAGTTGATCGAGCAGCGCGGCGAGCAGGGGATGTGGCACGTTCTGTTTCGACTTCGATGAGTTCGATTCTTGCACACTCCCGCTCCCCCACTAAAGCTTTTTTGCCAGGCAACCATAATACAAGGAGGATATTGGATGACCTGTGGCGTAAACCACAGGCAAGGAGGCACAAAAATGGATACTCTCGTAGTTACCAACGGACTGCTCGTCATTATCGCCGCCAGCCTGATTTATCAGTGCATCAAATGGGGCGATAAGAAGGGCTAACCTTCTTCTGGCTTAGATCTTAGGCGCGGGTCCGCTTTCCGGCGGACCCGGCTGAGTAAACAATGCCGCCCAGTGCAGGCTAACTATGTCTTCACGGGGCGGCGTTTTTCTCTACAATTGCGTCGTCGTATATGTTCACGTTGCGCATGGTTCCGGCAAAGCCGTACTGGGGCTCCTGAGGCTCGTACTGGCCGATCACCAGATTCCTCGTCGCCGGGTAATCGTGTGTCCATACCGGCGTCTGCTCGATCCACTTGCCATCAACCGCAAGACGATAGTTCGCCCCGTCGAAGACGAACCTGACAGCGTACCATTTCCCGGTTTCCACCGCCGGTCCGACAGCGTCACCGCCGGGAGTGCGAACAATGAGTTGGCCGTTGAATATCTGAACGAACCAACCGTCCACCTGCCACTGTCCGTGCGAAAGCAGTACGGGCATCTGGTCAGTCCTGTCCGCTTTGAACTCCAACGTCAGAGTCATGGCCTCATTGAGGTTCATAACGTCCCTGTGAGGAATGACGATATGCCCTCCGTTGAATGTCGCTCCGGTCGGAGAGAATGCTACCTCGCCAACTGCGGACGCGCCATCCGGTTTAGACGTGAGGGGCAATTCCAGCGCGGGAGATATGCCCGCTTTTGGCGCGAACTCCACTGTTGCCGTAACAGTCGAGCCCGATTCTCCCGCAACGTTGCGCGGCGTGACTCGGTAGGTCCACTTCCCCGGAGGCGGAGAGTCCCAATAGACGTGGGGCAGGCTTCCGGAGGCCGGAATGACCCCCAGGTCCTTCGCGGACTCCGGCGCGAGGCCGGAGGAGATCCGGCTTATCTTGTAAGATGTTACATAGGGAGATTTCGCCCGCGGCCACCGGAGCGCGATACCGGCGGCGTTGGTTTTGGTCGTCAGATCGAAGACTTCGTTCGGAACCCGTTTGGGGACGGCAAACGTGATCGGCTTCGATCGCGCTATGACCTTGCCGTCTCTCCACGCTTCAACAGTGTAGGTCACGTCTGGTTGTTCGGGGATGTCAGGGCACATAGGGACCGCGGTTTCGACGAGAACCGCCCCACCCCGCAGGACCTTGTAGTAGTCCGCGTCGTGGATCACGTTCCACTCCAACTCGACCGGGAAAATCGTGCCTTCTTTGCATCTCAGCAGGAGATTGTTGTCCGGTTGTGCCGGGCGGACCGGCCTGGCCTCCATCGGCGACGTCGCCGTGGGCAGCGCGGTGACTGATATCGGACCGTATGTGACCGGCTTTGCCGGGTCGGAGCTGAACGAGAAAGCGATCTCAACACCGGGAGCCGCCACGGCCGACCCGGGAATCGTGACGCCGGCCACCCATTTCTCTCCGCTCTGAAGCTCCTGTGTCTTCCATTCCTTCTGGCCGAGCGTCCGGTAGTGCGCCCACGCCTTGGCTCCGCCCAAAACGATTGGAGCCAGGTTCAGATCTCGCCCCGATGGAGCGGAGCCCAGTAAGCGCGGCAGCAGTATCTGAGGATCGGGCTGCCACGAGTCGGAGGAAATCTCAGCGTCGGTCCTTCCCGCCAATGCGGCGCATTTGGCGCGCAGGTCTCGCCAGGCCACGACCGCTTTGGAGTTGATTGTGGCCAGGACCCCATACTCGCCCCTGGTGGTGAGACGTTCGGCATAGGCGCGCAGGGCGACTGCCAGGCGTCCCTTGTTCAGAATCTCCAGACCCTCTTGTCCCAACTGCTTCTTCTTGTCGGGCTCGGCGTTCGCTGCTTGGGCCACCAACTGCTGGACCTTGACCGCGTCGAGCTCGGCCTCACGATACCGGAGAACCCAATCCATTTCGCGAAGCAGCCACTCCAGCCGTGCCTTTCCATTTCCGGACTCAGGCAGCAGAGAGACGGCCCTGGCGCGCAGATGCTCCAGTTCTCTTGCCTTCGGCTCCTCGCCTGGGCCCCACCAGAACCCGCCGCATTCGACCTGTCCCGCGCCGCCGACCCACCGATAGCCCAGTTTGTCCAGCTCCGTGTGAACGTCGGCCATCTCGGCGGCAATCTTTGGGCCATAGCAGCGCGCGGCGTAATCCTGGAAGAACGTCTTGGCCGTAAGTTTGGGATTCCACGCGTAATCGACCAGGTAAGCAAGGTTTTCTTCGACATCCCGGCTCCGCCAGTGGATCCCCAGCATGCCCTGACTGCCTCCCTTGTGAGCGTCGCGCGCGAGACCTTCGTATATGTGAACGTAGGGTTGAGGCTGCCACTGGTCCCCGTCGTTTTCGAGCCACGGGATCGGCCATCGCTCGCGTTCCGGCGGCAAGACCCCATAAACGGCGTCCACTCTCGGCCTGGGACCGATGTTGTCGAGAGAGGAGAACACCACGTCGCGCGGAAGGAGCTTGTCGAGTCCGTCGTAGTATTCGGCGGAAAGCAGGCGTTGGTCTCCACCCCAGCCCGATATCACCAGCTTTGGCGGGTTCTTGCGATGTGACATCGCGTGATACGCGAGCTGAGCGAATTGTTCGAGACGCGCGCCTTCATTAGCTCGCGCAATCCGTCCTTCCTCGGTCTTCTGATAGAAAGGAGCTTCTCCCACGCTCTCCTCGACGATCCGGCGGAACACCTGCCTGCGGGCCATGCCGTAGCGGGGCAGGGGACTATTGGGCCCCAGGCTTGACGGAAGTATGTGCTGGTTATAGCTGGAGGCAAAGCCCTGCGCTCCCTGCGTTTCCGCCTGCCACAGCCAAATGTAATCCACCGCGGGGTACCGGTCGAGCAGATGGTTGAGTCGCTTTAGAAAAGAGTCCCTGTTGGAAGGGACGAGCGGATCGCCAAAAAGCTCGTATCCAATGCACGTATGCAGGCCGCGCCGTTTGGCGTACTCCAGGGCTTCCCGCATAATCTCCTGTTCCGCGCGGATGGCTTTGTCACCGTCGGCGATGTCCAGTGTCGTGTCCGCGCCGAAAAACTCTCTGGCGTACAGCTTGTCGGTCCCGAACCCGAAGTCGCGAGTCCGCGTAGATGACGTGCCCCAGGTTGGCGTTTGAGTGTTCAGCAGCCGGCTGCCCCGCTGCGTCTGTCTGTCCTGCTCGTAGGCCCCGAAGGGCTCGTGGTCGTACGTGTGGAAGCCAAGGAAGCTGGCGCCCATTCGGATGAGCTGGTCGGCAAACGCCCGGTGGTCAATCGGATCCCAGGTAGTCGGGCTGTTGAAGAAGTTGTACCAGGGCAAGACTCCGCGCATCCTGAAGACCGGCTGGCGGATTACCGGACTGTTCGGCAGTTTAGACGGAACGGACTTCGGTATTGCCTCGCTGCCCAGGTAGAAGCCGAAACCCAGTTCCCGAAGAAGGCCATATATGGCGTTCGTAGCGCCCTCGCCAGTGAGGCCCACGGCGACCACCACCGTGGCCTCCTTTATCCGGCTGTTGGCGAGATAGTAGCCCTGGTCTCCCATCTTCGGGCGGGGTATGGGAAGCCGCTCGAGCAGTGGATTGCTCTTGGGAGATCCGAGTATGACTGCCGGCCTTGGGCGCTCCTGCCAGCTTTTTGTGGCCAGGATGATCGGAGTCTTGCCGGTCACCTGCGCGAGATAACGCTGCAGGTCGATCGTCGCGAGCTTTTCGGACTCAGTCTGACGGTCGACTACTATGGCCTCCCAAGGCGCATTGGCCGCGTATGACACGGAAGCCAATGCGAGAAACAACAACGCGACAGCCACAAGTGCGCCGCTGGTGTGATATGGGAAATGCACGGTTTAGATGTGCCCCTTTCCGTATTCCGGGAATTCCCGAGGATGAGGGAGAGATTGGGCGCGGATTTCGCCTCAGTATATAACTACATCGTGCGGCGCCGGACTCCCTCCCACTTCACGGAAAGATTGGGGCGGGGTCACTCAAAGTGGGGGTTGATCAAGGTATCCCTGTGCATACCGTCCACTCCGTCCATTCCAGTCCACCCTCCCTCAAGGGTTGGGGAGAGGTTACAGAGGCTACAGGGATTCCAACTTCTAACTTCTAACTTCTAAGCCCGGACGCTGGCGGATCGCCATCATCTTCGCGCCCAGGAGAGTGACCGCGGCCCGGGCTGGCTGGTAGTAAGGATCGATCTCCAGAGCGTTCTTGTATTCGAACCATGCTTCCCTGGGCACGCCGGCCGCTTCGTACGCCTGGCCGAGATTGTAATGCACCTTGGCGACGCCTGGTTCCAGACCGGCGGCGTGCTTGAAGGAGCCGACGGCCGCGCTGTAGCGGCCCTGCTGGGCGTAAGCCGCTCCGAGGAAAGCGAATGCCCGGAAGTCCCGCGGATTGTCGAGAGTGGCCATTTCGAGCTTATATATAGCGTCGTCGTAGTTACCGGATTTGAAGGCTTCTATTCCAGCCTGGCAGCCATCTATCGGGCGCATGGGCGAATCTCCTTACATTCTAGTATCGGGAAAGGGAAGCAGGGGAGCGTAGATGGTAAGATTACCGGATTTGGTGGGGTGGGGGAGGGCGTACGTGAAAATGCCTGCCTCTCGGCGGACATGATGTGCCCAGTCGTTACTCGATTCCTTTACCTATGGGTAGCCGACGCACCCTTATGCTGGCTTCCCCAATGACAATGACCGACCCACTCAGCAGATCTTGGCGAAACTCCGCCAGGGCGATGTCGAGTCTGGCGTTCACGTTGCTGGGGCGCATGTCAGAGAGACGAAATAGTATGACACTTGGCAAGTCGTGTCCGCCGGCGGCTACAAGCTGCCCAAAATCCAGATCACAGGTCAACAATATGCGCTTCTCAGCGCGGGCCTTCTCAAGAACCAGGTCATCTGGAAGTTGCCGAAGTCCTTCATCTCTCAGATGTGTGGCGTCATGTCCTTCCCTGCATAGCCAAGCAACCGTAACGGGCGAGATGCCCATGTCAGCGAGGAAACGCATTTTACCCCTCACGCCGCTTCTGTGACCATATCGCCAGAGGTCCAAGCGGCGTATTTCAGAGCCTGGGTAATATCATCGTCTTCCAGGTCAGGGTACGCCTCAAGTATCTCCTGGCGCGTCATGCCGTTAGCCGCCAGATTGACGACGAGAGACACGGAAATACGTATGCCTCGGATGGCCGCCTTGCCGCCGAGTGTATTGGGGTCGAATGTAATCCGATCTAGTTTCATGTCAGTCCTCCGCAGCCATTATAACACGTTCTGGCCAGTGCGTACAATAAGAATGCCCGCCTCGCGGCGGGCATAAATGACCTGGCAACAACCTATTTTCCCGCACAGTTGCCCATGAAGTATCGTCGGTCGTTGCGACAGAGTTAGCGTTGTCCTCGTCGCCTTAAGCTGGGAACGAGAGCAAACAGACCGGCAGCCAGCCCAAGCGCCGAAGCGGGCTCTGGAACTGGAGCATAGGCATAAAGGAAGCCGTCCACTGAGCCCACGTACATAGTCCCATCCGCTCCAAACAACGGAGTCCCAGACGGTGAGCCGTTTTGTCCAACAGAGATGTTCCACGAAACGGCACCATTCGAAGCGACTGCGATGAGGCCGCTGCTCGTACGAACGTACACGGTTCCAGCCCCGTCGACGACCAACGGAGCATTAGCCCCGACGCCAAGATCGGTGGTCCAACGAATCGAGCCGTCAGGGTTTATCGCCCACAGTTGCTGTCCGCCGTGCGCGTAGATAGTTCCGTCAGAGCCAATCGCCAATTCGGGGTACGCGCCAACACCAACAGTCCAAAGCGAGGCTCCTGCGGGGCTGAAAGCACGTATCTTGCCATCTAGGGGTACAGCGTCCCTGCTCCACGCGACGATCACGTTGCCGTTCTCGGCTACCGCCGGAGTCCCGAAGTGGGACGGCCCCATCGACGCTTCAAAACTCCACGCGGTGGCCCAGTACCACTGGCCTTGCGCGTTAAGCTGTAATCGTTGCGTTTTAAGGACGCCAGCTCCGAGACTGCCGGGGGTTGCTGTTGTTGTGTAGATATCACCCGCATACACACCTCCGGCACGCGCCTCAGAAACGGGCGTACGAGACTCTGAGTATGACGGGCCGATCGCATCACCATTCGCGCTCAACTTGAGTCTCGAAGTCCAGATGCTCCCGTCTGCGGCAATGGTGGGCGCCCTCGCCAATTCTTGGTTGTACGAGCTCCAGCGCAACTCGCCGTTCGGGCTGTAGGACGCTGCAGCGTAGTTACCGTTGGCGCTGTAAAGGTTCCCATCGGGACCAACTGCCGCAGTCGCGTAGCCGCTTAACCCCCCCGCCCCGGCCCTTTGCCACAATATCCCTCCGCCGGGCGAAACCGCCGTCAGCGCCCCGGAGGAGTTTGGCGCGTATATGTTCCCATCAGCGCCGATGGAGCACTCTCTCACAGCTCCGCCAACGTAAGCCTTCCACTTGAAAGTAGGCTGGGAGGGGCCGACTATCGTTGTAGAGCGCGTGTGGAACCGGTCGCCTCCCCACATAGGCCATGGGGACTGAGCCACGGCAACCGTGCCTCTCAGCATTACACTGGACAGCAGGGCGACCTGCAGCCAAAACGCGATCGGCTTCGTCTTCATCCCTTTTCTCTTCTCTGGCTCCTCTCACGGAGCCTGAAATGTAGGAAAAGCCCGCTACATTGCCTTACACTGCCAAAGCAGCCCCAGTAATGCGCGGGCCCAGGTGAAGTGTATACCCCCCCCCCGGTTGCTTGTCAAGAGGTTCGGGAAAAACTGGTAATATTACCAGGAGGGGCCGCTACGTCTCAGAGGAGTTTGAGGAATTCGTCAACGGCAAGCCCGGCGCTGCGGATCAGAGCACGCAACGTCCCGATGTCCAATTCCTTGTGTTGGGGAATACAGAGGTTGACCCTTGCTCCGGACTTCACCACAACAAGATGGCTGCCTACCTGTCCGATAGGCTCCCAGCCCGCTTTGCCGAAGGCTTTCGCCGCTTGTTTGCCGGAGATGTTGGCAAGTCGCGCCACGACCCTATACCGCCACCACGATTGCTTGGGAACGACGCTTCGGTTTCATAGCTTTCGCGGCCTTCTGGTCTTCAGCCCAGAGCCAAGCCGTGATCGCTTCTTTGATATTGTCGAGGGCTTCTTCTTCGTCCTTGCCCTGAGATATACAGCCCGGCAGGGCAGGGCACTCGACAACTATCCAGCCGCTTTCGCCTTTCTGAAGAACAACATGGAAGATCATACTGGCTCTCCTAGTGGTGTTGATCCGCACACTGATTATATACCAATCCGCGGTACAAGCAAATGCCCGCCTTTCGGCGGGCATCACTCAAAAACCTGGCGACGACCTATTTTCCCGCACAGTTGCCCATGAAGTATCGTCGGCCCTGGAGGGCTTAACTGCCGTGTTCGGAATGGGAACGGGTGTACCCCCTCCGGCATAGTCACCAGGAAAGCGTATTCGGTTTTGGTTTACTGATGTACCGGGACGAGGACGTCCCGATACATCGTGCGATTCCGGCGCACTTGGAAAACTGCATATAGAGCATTGTGGATACTGGTCTCGCGCTGGGAGCTTTCGCTCCGGACGCAAGTCCTTAAACGATTTTAATTTGGCCAAGCCCTCGGCCGATTAGTACAGCTTAGCTGAAGACATTACTGCCCTTACACTTGCTGCCTATATACCCGGTAATCTACCGGAGGCCTTACTCCGTTGACCGGATGAGAAGTCTTATCTTGGGGCCGGCTTCGTGCTTAGATGCTTTCAGCTCTTATCCGTTCCAGACATAGCTACTCGGCTCCTGCCGCTGGCGCGACAACCGATACACCAGAGGTCTGTCCATCCCGGTCCTCTCGTACTAGGGACAGCTCCCCTCAAACTTCTTACGCCCACGACGGATAGGGACCGAACTGTCTCACGACGTTCTGAACCCAGCTCGCGTACCGCTTTAATGGGCGAACAGCCCAACCCTTGGGACCTAATCCAGCCCCAGGATGCGACGAGCCGACATCGAGGTGCCAAACCTTGCCGTCGCTGTGAGCGCTTGGGCAAGATAAGCCTGTTATCCCCGGGGTAGCTTTTATCCGATGAGCCACAGCGCTTCCACATGCCACTGTAGGATCACTAGGCCCTGCTTTCGCATCTGATCGAGATGTCTCTCTCACAGTTAAGTTGGCTTATGCCCTTATACTCTGGAGGGCTGATTTCCAACCAGCCTGAGCCAACCTTTGGACGCCTCCGTTACCTTTTGGGAGGCGACCGCCCCAGTCAAACTACCCGCTAGATACTGTCCGCCTCCGGGATAACCGGAGTTCGTTAGAATCCCAAGATAATAAGGGTGGTATTCCACTGTTGCCTTGCGGCTCCCACCTATTCTCTACATACTATCCCAAAACTCAATATCAAGGTGTAGTAAAGCTCCACGGGGTCTTTCCGTCCTGTCGCGGGTAGCCGGCATCTTCACCGGCGCTACAATTTCACCGAGTCTCTCGTTGAGACAGCGCTCAAGTCGTTACGCCATTCGTGCAGGTCGGAACTTACCCGACAAGGAATTTCGCTACCTTAGGACCGTTATAGTTACGGCCGCCATTCACTAGGGCTTCGATTCAGAGCTTCAGGATTGCTCCCTG
>JAUSGG010000114.1 GCA_030649165.1 Armatimonadota bacterium | reverse complement strand
AGACCACCCGAATCGAAGCAGGAACTGATTCCTTCGACGGCGACATAGCAGCCTTCCGGATAGGACGCCGGATCAGCTATGACCCTAATTCCGACGTTCTCCGCTCCACCGGTTGTCGTTCCGTCTTTCAGACCGGAGCCGTCGTCGATGTAGCAGTACTTCGGATCGGTCGTCTGTCTCTGCGTCACCGCGCCGTAAGCCGTCACGTACAGACCTATGTTGTTAGGTCCCATCCCTCCAGTCACTCCGGGAGTGTAGGAGTTCAGCGCGGCTCCACCGAGGGAAGCGTTGGGCAAGACGACCGCGCCGGGAAGGCCGGGGCCTGGAGTCGTCTTGATGATTCCACAGCCTGTTGCATCGACGTATCTTTCGGCTTCCGAACCTTTCATCACACCGCACACATCGACTTCGTCGCCTGCGGCAACCGAGGCGGAGGACAAAATCCTGATCGCGCGATGGCCTGAATCCTGGATGTAGAAAAAGCCGGGGAAGACCGCGGAGACAACGTCGCCTCGGATCGCCTTCGTATCGGCGGTCCCGCCGTCGTCCAACGCTTTTGCTGCCGGTATCGTCACGCCGGGAGCGACCTTTATCCCGTTGCTCGCCCTGCTCAGACCCCACGTGTCGTGGCCGGTTCCTGCCTGGACCTGTATGTAGAGCGTCTGGTTGTCCGCTAGATAAAGGCCCGTCGCAAGCACATCCGCGGCGGAACCGCAAATCGTCCAGTTTCGGATATTCGTGGATGTCGGACTGGACCCCATAGCATATCTGTATTCCGCTGCGCAAGGGATAGGGTCAAAGGTGAAGTGGAGCTTTGAGAGGCTGGGGATCCACTCTCCGTCATCCCTCACCTCAGCCACAGTACCGGGACGAATATCCAGCTTGAGATTGTCGAGGTAAGCTTTCTGCGGATTGAGATTCGTATTCCGGTTGCTGGAGATGACGATGCTGGAAATCTTCGTCGGACCGGTCTTCCAGGCGTAACCGCTCACCTTCTGCGCTCCGTCAAGCCATGCGTCGATGCGTTTGGTGTCCACATTGAAACCGATTCTGATGTTGTACCAGGTCTGGTTGGCCGCCGCCGTAGTGAGCACGGCGTACGTGCCGGAGCCGTACTCAAGGAACAGCCTTCCATTTTGTATATGCAGCTCAGCTATTTCTGAGCCGGCTCCGCGGAAGGAAATGCCGGCTATCTCCTGTCCCAGGGATCCCGCGGCGTCCTGGGCCACGTCCATTGTGACATAATGGTAGCCGCCTGTCCTATCGGGAAAGCTGATCTCGTTCGCGACGGGGGAGCCTCCCGAGGCTATGCAATCCATCAGCGCCGCCTTGCCGCCGGCGCCTTTGACAAATGCGGACTGGACGGTCGCGCTGGCCGCGCCCGTAGTGATCCACGTCCCGCTACCGCCCAGGTCCCCTTCCAGGTAGTTATCGAAGGTCTCATCTACAGCCGGTCCGACGACCGCGGCCACTTGCGCCGCCGCGGAATAGTGTGGAACCGCGTCGTGCGCAAATGCGGCGTAGTAGACAACCCCGTCAGCAAGACCTGAATGGGTGAACGTGTCCTGCAAACCAGGCGCTCCGGGTTTGTCTACTACGAGCGCGCCGTCAGTGGGACCAGTCGGGAAGGATCCCGGTTTGCAGCGGATCATTGTTCCGTCAAAGTCCTTGTCTATCGGGTTGGTCCAGTTCAGGGTTATGCTGTCGCCGCACGAAGAGGCCGTCATTGCGCTCACCGCGCCGGGAGGATCGTCCGGAGAAAGCTGATCCGTATACACGTGAACGTCCCACGGCTGAAAGTCGTCCGTGAAGCTAGCCGCGGGGCTTGATACGGTCCGATCCTCGAACAAGACCCTGGTGAAGGAAGAACCCCATCCGGGAACCTGGATGCTCACACCGGTCTTGGCCGCCGCCGTGCGGTTGCTGACGATAAGATAGCGGTCGCCGTTGTGCGCCTTCATGATCGCCTCACAGCCGGAGGCGCCTACTGTGAAACTTGTCGACGTCGCTCCTTTGCTCAAAACGTCCTTTAGATAGTTCAACTCACCCGCGAATCTCTTAAGGTCGGTCCAGAGTTGGGAGGTTGGCTCGATGTAATACTGGCCCCAGTACAAGATGCCATTAGCTCCGTGTATTATGCTGCTGTAGCCCATAAACCGGGTCTGAGTAAAGTTGGGGCGGGCCCAGGGCGTGGGATCGGTTTCCCAGTCAAACATTGCGCAGCCCTGCAAAACCATGTAGATCGTCTTGCCTTCGCCCGCGATCTCCTTCACCACGTCACACACGTAGTTCACCGAGTTCAGGTCATCCCAGCCATACCAGACAGGGTAACGGTCCATCGCGTAGATGTTGCCCACGCTCGTCCATTCTCGATAGCCTTCGAATGTGAGCGGGATGACTCCGTCCATCGATGTGAGATCATAAGGGGCGTAATTGCACCAGACAGAGCGGTTTGGGTCGAGTTGGTTGACGAGATCGCGACCGGTCGTCAACGCCTCGCGGCTGTAGCCGTTGCCGAAGCGGACCCAGTTCCAATAAGGCTCGTCCATGGTTTCGTACCCGATCAGCGCTGGATGATTCTTGATCTCGTCCACCTTGGATTGCAGCGCGGCCCCGTAGGTCGGGGTATCCCCGAGCCAGCCCCCGGAATCCGCGAGGACAGTTATGCCGTAGCTCTGAGCGGTGTCCAGGTCAGCAGGCGTAAGGGACCCGATCCAACGGCGAACAACATTGAAGCCCGCCTCGGACAGCTCCTGCAGATGATTGGCGTCACTATCGCCCGGGTAGTGGTATATGCCGATCGGGAAGAACGGCTCGCCGTTGTGGTAAAAAGGAGGCGGCTCGGCGGCCACCCGACAACCTGCCATCAGCTCGTCGAAGTATACGAAATCGCCGGCGGCCGGCGCGCTGTCGGCTCGCTCGATTCTCAACCTGCCAAGCGCATTGCCCGGGGTCGCGCCGTGGCTCAACATGCCGACCGGCGTCTGGTTCGCGAAAAACTCCGACGTGTTGGCGTTCGTATCGATCTTGCAACAGAGGTCATTCCAGCCATAGGCCACCAGCGCATAGTCATTTGTGAACTGAGGTGTGCCTCCGACGATCCCTTTGCAGGTCAACGCGCTCCCCTGCCAGCAGGCAAGGTTGTTTCCGGAGACGTCGTCCAGCCACAGCCGCCAGAAAGATGTCCCTACTCCACCATCCGTCCACACAAGGACGTGAACCCAGATAACGCCGTTCTGACCTGAGTAATCCGTGGTGACGTAGGAGTCCTTCGAACCGGCTCCGCCCGTCACTCGCACGTAAGGCCCGCCCGAAGTGGGATCGGGGTTTATCTTGATCTCGTCCCCGGCGGAACCGCTCCAACCGCCGTTGCCGTTCAGGTTGGAGTTCACAGGGTAGTTGAACCGCTCGGTCCAGTAGATGTGCCCCGGCGGCACGGCGCAAGCAGGCCCAAAAACGCCGAGCGCCATGACTAAGAGGCAAATGGCTTTCCAGATATTTCTCACGACTTGTTTCCTCTTCTCAAATTCTATCCCGCGGGAACGGCCTCCCTCGCCCAGAGGCCGGAATCCACGCAAAGTCAGTTCCCGCGGCGTCGACGATGGGTGGCGATCTCCGACCTGTCCCGATCTATCGGGAATCGCCACTCCACAACTCTCGATCCTTCGGTAGCAGAGCGGCAGCGACGCTGCCGAAGGACGCAACCACCAACCATCAACCACAATTTCCGTGCGGTTTTGGTTAGTTTCGGCGCTGTTACGCGCGTTTTCACAGCTTTGTACACCAGTTTCGGCGCTGTTTCGGTGCGATTATAGCGCTGAATCGTGCGGAAATCGAGCCGTTTCCAAGCGGTTTACGCATAACAAATGCAAAATGAGGAAAAAACCGCCCACCGTGCCCTCGATGACTGAAATGTTAACACGGCCCGCAGCCACTCCCGGTTACTCAATATATATCACACGTTCTCCATCGAAGCCCGCCGCGCCGGTGACGGGGACAAACTGCCCGTCGCTGACGCTTGGCGGTCCGGGCGTGATGACCTTGATACCGGCCTCATCGGAGCCGTCGGTTATATAGTACGAATTGCCAATGATGGAGCCGGGTCTCACGGTTCCCCAGGCGGTAACCCAGAGGCCGTCGGCAAGGTTCGTCTGGACGGCCCGATTGCTCATCCCAACAGGAAGCGCCGAGTGCAAACCGTGCGCGGTGAGCGCGGACAACTGAACGTAAGGCTCCGCGCCGATGGGCTTGCGCAGGACGCCCGTCAGGCAGACCAGTTCCCCGGCATTGGCTGAGATCGAACCCTCGATGCGCAATCCTGCAAACCGGGCCGGCTCTTCGATATAGCCCGTGCCGCCGGACTTCAGATAAAGCGCCTTATCGCCCAATCTCACCGGCGCTCCGTCGGACAAGCCCTTGACCTCGGCGATGGAGCCGTTTTCCGTCAGAATCGCGTACACTTCCTGTTTCGCGGGGGATTCCGCGTTGCCGACCGTATCGACGGCGAAATATCGCAGCGTCATATCGGAAGCAACCGGAATCGGCCCGCCGTAGACGCTCGATCCGGTCGTGGGAGCGCTGCCGTCCGTGGTGTAGTAGATAGTCGCCGATTCGTTTGCGGCAAGGCTGACGTTCAGCGCGGTGTTGTAGACTCCGGCCGGCGGCGAAGCGCTCGTGGTGGGAGGTGTCACGTCGGCGTAGAACGGTCCGTAATCGAGCGTCACCGGATTCGGCGCGTTAAACCCATTATGCGACCTCAGATGCAGATAATAGGCGCCGTCGCCCTGATTGGCGGTGCGTGACAGTGTGCCCGAGAACCAGTAGGACTCGGTTTCGTTAAACGTATGAGTGGGATTCTTGTCCCAAGCGTACGTATAACGGCTGACCTTATACTGGCTGCCGCCGTCCGTGCCCGCGCCGAAGCCGGCAGGGTTGGTGAACTGGAAAGTCGTCCCGGCGGGATACCAGACGCCCACCGACTTGTTGCAGGCAATATTATTGCCGATGGAGGGCGAGGAAGCCATTGTATAAGTGACGGTGTTGGCCGTCTTGCCGCTGTCTCCGGCCGCGTTGGTCGCCGCTATCTGGAAAGCGTATCGCGCATTTGGGGTCAGCCCGTTGTAGTCCCAATAGACGCCATTCGCTGCCGCGGTGGCGCGCAGAGTCGTGGGCGGCCCGACGCCGGGCTCGGCGTAGACTTTGAACCCCATCTCGTTGAACGACTTGTCCTGCCATGAGATCCTCACGGAATTGGGTGTGATGTTGACAGCGGCCTGGTTCGTGGGCATAAGCGGAGCAACGATGTCATAAGGACGGACCTCGAACCAGTTGAAGTTTATGTCGCCCTCGTCCGCAACCAGGTAGATAGTGTGTGAGCCTTGCGCCAAGGTAATGATGCCGCTCAGCGTGAGCCACTCCTGGAACCCGCCCGTTACCGGGACCGTCAGGGTGAGGATCGTGTTGCTCAGGCTTCCGTCGCAGAAGCGCACTTGCCTGGGGCTGTTCCAAGAGGAGGCCCGCAGCCTGATTTCGGTGTTGTTGGTCCACGTAACCTGAACGCCCGCATAGCGCAGCCATTCGCCGGCGACGACCCAGCCGACGTTATAGCCGCCCTCGTCGCACGCCTGGATGTCAACTCTGTGATTGCGATACTGGCCGCCGCTGTTGCCTGAGGTGGTGTCGTGGTAGTCGACTCCCTCCTGGGCCGAAGTCCCACCGCTGTAGTCCTCACACTGGACCTTGCCGGAGGCGGCTGGGTCCAGGACAGCCGCCCAACTTGCGGTCTTGTCTATATACATCGTCGGGCCGTCCGGAAGGTAATCGAGGTAAGTCCTTCCTTCGGGAAAACTCGTCGGAACCGCGGGCTCTATCTGCGTGCCCTCGTGCCATTCGTTGAACGAGGTTATGCCGACGTAGCGGACACTGGTGTAAGCGTTCGCGGCCTGTGCGGCCGCGGACCAGGTGGTGTCGCAGTATTCTCCACGACCTCGTTCGATTGTGGGCGGACCGTATCCGCCGATAGCGCTTGTGTTCCAGCCCACACCAACAGGTGGGACCATGAACTTGCCGTTGCTCTGCGCCCAGCTTGCGTGGGAATTCCAGTTCGAGTAATCCTGACCGGGGAAGTAGTTGTAGAAACCGTCCCAATGGCCGGCCAGTATTCTCGCGTGATCGAAGCAGTCGCCGATAACGACGGCGTCGTGAGACGTTCCGCGAATCGAATCCCAGGCGGACGCCCACTGGTAATCGGGCGTGTCGTTGGAGGCAAAAAAGTAGAATATGGGCCTGTTGCCCAAAGCAGGCTCTCGGAAAACGGCAGGATGCGTCCCGTAGTTGTCGATGATGTATATCACGGCGTCCTTGGCCGTCGTGCCCGTGCGGCCTCCGAATGGCTCTATGTGGAAACAGACCTTTATGCCGTACAGATTTGCAACGTCGAGAAGCTGAGCAACCGACATGTCCGAATCGCTGCCCTGCCCCCACCAGGAACTCGCAATCACGCCTACTCCCGCGTCGTGCAGCCATTGCATGTGTTGGTGGACCGCGGCTGAGTCGTTTGCGCTGTAGGGCCCAAGCATCGGGTAGAAAGCGGCGGGAAGGTTATCCGGAGCCCAGTGGGTAGAGTCGGCCCAATGGTCCCAATTGCCATCAGTCGTCATATTGTGGTACCACGGATAGTAAAAGGCGTGCACGCGAGCGCTGACGGCGAACGACGCGGCGCCGCAAATCAGCAGGCAACAGCAGCAAAGGAGCAGTGTGATCAGCTTTCGCTTGTTTTCTTGGACCATGTTATACAGCCTCATTTCAGCGGCGCGGGCAATACGTCGATTCCCGAGTAATCCCGTCGGACCCGGAAGCGAATTCCCCAAATGGCCTGCTGTTTCATGTCTTCCGGCGTCAGGCCGATGTTGTTTATGTACACCGCGAAAACCGAGCCATCGGGCAGCTCGATGCATTTGCCATAGCCGTACACCGATGTGTCTACAGGAAATCCGTAGTTGGGAGCCGGGGCCAACCAGGTATGCCCGCCGTCACGGCTGAGTATGACTCTGAGGCCACCCGCGCCATAAGACCCATGCAGGCAAAGGAGCGTGCCGTCCTTCAGTAAGAGCAATCCCGGTTCATACATGCGGACTCCAAACGATACGGGCTTCGTCCATGTCTTACCGCCGTCCTCCGACCAACAGATATCCCCCTCGGGCCTTGTTATGAGGACGAGCCGACCGTCTTTCAGTTGTGCGACACTTGGCTCGCTCATCTCATGGTCAGTCTTAACGGTGGACAACCAAGTCCAGGTTTTCCCGCGATTCTTTGACTTGAAGACTGCAATCTGCGTGTTTTCATCGTTGGCGTTGCCGCCGTAGACCGCCAGCAGAGCGGAGCCGTCTTTCAGCGTGATGATGGGGCCGTCGGTCGCGTCGCCGAAGAACGGCGACGGCGGACGCCGCGGCGTTTTCTCCCAGGTCCGGCCGCCGTCGAGAGAGCGGACAATAGTTGCACGGTGGGCTTCGTCGGGCTGCTTGGTCGCATCGCCGCCTGTGTAAGTGAAGAACGTGCACAGGAGCGTTCCGTCGGGCAGTTCGCAGAAGTTGGGATGACGGTCATCGTACGGAGTGTCCACGATCGTTTCCGGCTTGCTCCAGCTTTTGCCGCCGTCCGTTGAGCGAATCAGCATAGCGCGGCCGCCCGTGGGGGCCTCGGGAGTGGGATACGAGGCATGACCCCAGCCGGCGTTGAAGCCGACGAGCAGAGTTCCGTTCTTCAGGCGGATCGGAGACTCCCACCCTACAAAGCCCGCGTAGCCGGGAAAAGGATCAGGCTGGTTGACGCCGGGCCCGACGAGCGTCCGCCGGCAGTCCCCGGCCTTCGCGGCAGGCTCGCCGCCGGAGATGACCTTGACCGTGACGGCAGGTGTGGTTTCGGGACGAGGGCGTCCCGAAACAACGGAGTGTCCCTCCAATGCCTCCACGAGTCGCGATCTGGCGGCCCGGAAAACAGATGTATCGAGCGTATACTCGGAAAACGACTTGACGACGGAATCGCAGATTCCCTTTGCCTCTTTAGGGTTCTTCTTCTCCAGCAGCTTCAACAATTCGTAGTCCTCTATCCCGTCTCGCATCGCTTCAAGACGAATCGAGCTTAAGGGGCCGCGCAGGCCGGGATAGATGATATGCGTGTCGCCTGGCGGAAGATACGGTTGGCCCACCCATTCCGGCTCCAAGTCGTTGAACGGGTCTCCGCGCCAGAAGTTGTACCCCCAGTGAAGATAGCCTGTCAACCCGTACTTGAAATTCGCCCAGTGCAACAGCCTGACGTCGAGCAGAGGAAAGTCGATGAAGCGGTTCATATACTTGCCTCTGGGGCCGCAGCACGTGTAGAACCACACGTCCTCGCCGGCTTTCCGCCTGGCGTCGAGGAACCCGACGGCCGATTCGTAATGTGGAGGCTGCACGACCCAAACGTCAATCGCTCCGGCGACTTCGGTGCACATGCTTGCCTCGATGATTCTGATCTTCGGAGCGTACTGCCTGACAAAGGAAGCCATCTTTTTGTATTCGGCGGCGGTGGCGGCGACGGGCTCATCCCGTATATGCTGGACGTAGCTGTCGAGCCAGCCTTTCTCCTCCAAATGCTTCTGCAAGGCCGGAAAGAAGCGCGAGGTAAAGCGTTGATATCGCGCTAAAGCGTCTTGCTCCGGCTTCTCGCCGGACTCCGGCGAATAGGCGATCGAATTCTCCTGATCGGGCGTGGCGGGGTGACCTTCGATTGTGACAATTCCGACCTTCCGGAAGAGCTCGACCCACCTGTCGAAATCGCTGAAATCAAAGGCCAATCGACCTCTATGATCCCGGTCGGGCTTGACCAACTCGAAAACGGGCGTAGACGCAACGTTCTGGCGGTGGTCCGCCATGAATTGGGCGTAGGTTTCGAGAATCTTCCAGAACGGCTCGCTCCACTTTGTAAGGCCGTGCGCGCGGGCGATAGGGTCCGCAAAGAACCAGTTCGTGACGTAAAGGGTCCGCTCATCCGGCAGTGTCACCGGGCTTACGTTGATAGTCAAGGGGACTGAGATCATGTCCCGGTCGCCCTTCACCTGAACATCGACTGTATACTTGCCCGGTTTGGCGTCTTTTGGGACGTACACGGTAAGCCAGATCGGTTGGACCTTTCCCTCGCTGACCGACACAGAGCGTTTGGCAAGGAGCGGATCGGGAACCTCAGCGGGAGCATTCACGATCAGATGCTCGGTCGGCGTCTCGGGGGTTCCTTTCCTGACCGGAACAAGTCCGATGAAGTTGGCTGTGACTTTCAGGTCATTCGAGCCGAGCACAGACACCGTCAGTTTGCGAATATCGGATTTGGCCAGGACCACGATCTGCGCCGATTCGAACTCGTTTCTAACCGCGTTGATTGTCACAGTCTGGGGCGAGCCCGCGGGTTTCTCCGCGCCCGGCAGGGCTTTGACCAGCGGGTCCAATACCCAGACTTCAAAACTATCGCTCGTGAGCGACATTTCCAACCCCCACACCGGCATAAGCGACAGGGCCGGCAGGACGATCAACACGACAAGCAGGCACAACACTCGATTCATTTTTGATACACGCCTCATCTGCTGTAGATCACGCGGGTTTGGTCGAATCCCGCGGCCCCGGAAACGATGACAAACTGACCTTCCATTACGTCGGGCAGACCCACCGTGACGACCTTTATCCCGGCGACATCCGCTCCGTCGCCGATCACATACGAATCGGCTGCCAGGGACCCGGTTTTGACGTAGCCCCAGGCGGCGACGTACAAACCGTCCATCATGCTCCGCCTGAGTTCCTTGTTATTCGCGCCAAGGGGGTTGAGGGCCAACGGGCCGTTTGGCGTCATAACGCTCACATCGATATACGGCTCCTGGCCGGGCGGCTTCCGCATGCTGCCGACGAGACAGACTAGATTGTCTTCACCCGCCGAAAGGTCGCCCTGAACTCTGATGCCGTTGATGCGGACCGGCTCCTCGATATAACCGAAGCCGCCTCGCTTCAGGTACAGGACCTTATCGCCCAAAGAGACCGGCTCGCCGTCCGTAAGCTGTTTGACCGCCGCTACGGAGCCGTTCTGCGAGAGGATGTGGTAAACCTCCTGTCTCGTTGTTTCAGCGTTACCCGCTGTGTCCACGGAGAAGAATCGCAGGGTGGTATCAGCGGCAACCTGGACCGGAGCGGAATAAACGTTAGACCCTGTAGTGGGAACGCTGCCGTCGGTCGTGTAGTACGTCGCGGCGCTCTCATCCGCCGCGAGAGTTACGCTCTTTGACGTGTTATACACCCCTCCGGGTGGACTTGCGGTCGTCACCGGCGCTGCGTTGTCTACAACAAAGGACTCCGACTGAGCGCTCGCCGCGTTGGCGTTGCCGGCGGTATCGACGCAGGCGGCGGAAGGGGCGGCTATGGCGATGGTCCCGTTTCCAGTGATCTGCGAGAGAGTGACGGTGTATGGTCCGGGGCCGGAACCGCTGAGGGTTATGGAGGAAACGGCGGCGGAACCGGTGAGACTGATGTTGATATCGGACGGCGAATCGAACCCGGCGACAGTCTCGCCGAAGTTGACGGAATAGCTGACCGGCCCATCCCGTGTAACGCCCGTGGAAGCAGGACCTATGCTTGCGATCGGTGAGTTCCTGTCGGACCCGTCGACGGAAAGATCGTCGAAGAATACAGTGTGGCCGGTCGCCGGGGCGTTCGCCAACCGTTCGAACTTCAGCCGGCAAACCGAGTCGCCGGCCGCCGTGGACGTGTGGCTGAGCGTTCCTATCGACACCCCGTTGAGGAAGAACTGCGAGGTGTTCGCGGCGGTGTCGATCTCGACGTTCAGGTCATTCCACACCCCTGTGTTCAGGCTATACTCGGTCGTATAGTTGGACGTGCCTCCGATCCTGCCGAGGCACGTTGTGGCCTGGCCCTGCCAGCGAGCGAGGTTTCTGCCGAGGCTGTCGTCGATCCACAAGCTCCACATGGTGTATCCCGTTCCCGAGCCGCCGGGGAACGCCTTCAGCTTGACTGAAATCCTGCCGCCGGCGCCGTATTTGCAGACAGCGAGGCTGTTGGCGGCATAAGTGGAAGTGGAACCTCCCTCCATTCTGATGCAGGGTAAGGTGGGATCGACCTTGATCTCCTGTCCGGCCGTCCCAGTCCAGCCTCCGTCGCCGGCGAGGTTGGAGTTAAGGGTGTAGTCGAAGCGTTCCAGGTATGGGGAGCCGGTAGTATAACGGTAGTTGAACCCGCGGTTGGGAGCGCTGTCGCCGCTCACGCCGAACTGTATGATATCGTCCTGCGACCCCTCCCCAGCCCTCCCCTGAATGGGGAGGGAGGGATTGTCGGCCCAGTGAAAGTCAAGAGTGAGATTGGTTCCAGTCAAGCCGAGGTCCATCTTCGGAATTCTGACCTCCATCTTGTTTCCGATAACTCTGTAGGAGACGCTGCTCACATCGGTCCAATTCCAGCCGCCCAGGCTCCTTTTGAGCGTGGTGGCGCTCGAATCGGTCACCTGACTGTTCACCAGATAGTCGTATCCGTGCCAGCCGTTGGCGCTATTGCCGTCGGCGTCGATGAAGAGCAGCATCCAATTGGGATCAGTATAGCTGGTTATGTTTTGGGCGGTTTCGGCGTAGAAGTAGACATAGCTGAAGTCCCGCGCCGACTTGAACCTGACAAAGTCGTTCCGCCCGCTGGTGTCCGTGTAGTGTGTGCGGACGCCTGGACTGGAAAAGCCCCAGCCGAGGTGGTCCCTGTGGGCGGTATCGCCTATGGTGTCCGGGAATTCCGGGCCGACTGTATCCCAATCGGCGAAATCCCCATCGACGGTGATGGTCTTTATCGCGCTTGCGGCATCGGGAGACCTTACGCCCTTGAAGCGGCGAATGTAGTCGGCAACTTGATAGTAGTAGGTGTCGGTGTGGCCGCCCTTCATCGGCTCGATGTCGCTGCTGAACTCCTCGGAATAGACATCGTGGAAAATGTTCTTCCCGTCGATTAGAAACCGGAAGGTGGTCCACTGATTCCAGCACCAAGCGAAGGCAAAGTCGGGGTCGACGGACAATGCGCGCTGCCACTGCTCGATAAAGTTGTAGCCAAAGTAGTTCCTCTGCCATACCGGCGGCTCTGAACCGTTACGATAGCTTCGCCCGTGCGCCGTGGGCTCGCTCATGTAGGTTTCCTGCTGAGCGGCGGACACGGCTATTTCTTCGGGAACTCCGGGCGTGTGATAACCCCACGGCTGCGGAGTGAGCTGCATAAACGACCACTCGTCGGGCTCATCGATCGAGGCCATCAGGCCCCAGGTCTTCCGTGTAGCAAAGAAGCTCTGCAGCGCGGGCGGGACCTGCTCGGGGGAACAGGTCAGCAGGAGTGGTTTTCCCTCCCATCGGAACCAAAGGTCGGAGTCGGGTTCAAACGCATAATACATATCATAGAGCGACTGAACGACACCACTGGTCCCGGTACAGGCGAAGAACACGATTTGCGGCGTATTGTTGCCCTCGCCGCGCATCTGGCGGAACACGTTCAGTATCGCGCTCATGGCCTCAGGGTAGATCAAAGCATTTGTCACGTCTACGATGATAGTATCCGCTCCCAGGTCAGTCAGCATCTGAGCGTGTTTGCGAATGACGTACTCGTCGTCGGAGAGGTAGTATCCCAGCTCAGGCTCGTCCCAATAGTGGATCGTCAAGAAAGGGCCGTACTGAGGGTTATTGGGATTGGCCTCCTCCATCTCTCTTATGTTGTACGGGCCGTACAGGTCCGCGCCGGAGGTGTTCAGGAACCACGGCTCGTAGCCAAACCCGACGAACTTGCCCGGGCGAGTGGGGCCGCAGTCCGTGTAATCCTCCAGCGTACGGCCTAGTCCATCGGCAGCCACCCAGGTGTCGCTCTTCAAGTCCCGCAGAGGGACTGGTATAGCAGCCGCATTTGCGGCCGGCTGGTAGTTTCCGGAACCGTCGTGAGCGAAAGCGGAGTAGTAGTAGGTGGTTCCGTTTGTGAGGCCCGTGTGGGCATAGCTGTCCTGCGAGCCGGGAGCGTTGGCTTCGTCGCATACCAGCGCACCGTCGGTAGAGCTCAGGGGGTAGGTATCGGTCCTGAACCTGATCATCGTGCCGGTGAACGCGGTGTACGGCGGATTTCGCCACGTCAGGAGGACTCGCGCACTTTCCGCCGTTGCCGCGAACTCGGTGACAGGCCCCGGGACATCCTCCCCGCCCACATCCAGGTCGTCGAAGAACATCCAGTGGTCGGCGTATCCTGCCCCGTAACGCTCGAACCTGACCTTTTGGACGCAGTCCGCGCCCGTGTGGGAGAGAATGCCGACCTCCGATCCGTCTACGTAGAAGGTGGAGGTATCGGCGGCTGTGTCGATTAAGACAGTCAACTCGGTCCACAGGCCCGTGGTGAGGGTCGAGACCGATGTGGCCCCAGCGCCGGTCTGGCCGTAACACGTATTCCAGGCGCCGCCCCATGCGGCCAAATCCGCCCCGGCAGGGTCGATGAACCTCAGCCGCCAGAAATCAAGCGGCGGCTGGCCCGCGTTGCCCCCTGGCTTGACCCTTACGCTGATCCAGATTCTCCCCCCGCCGGCGCAATAAGAACCGATGTTGTTCTCCGCGTACTTGTCATCGCCGCACTCGATCATCACGCTGGTTTGCGCGGGATAGACCTTTATCGACTGGTAGGTCGCGTTGCCGGTCCAGCCATCGCAGCCCGGAAGCTGGCCCTCGGGATAAGAGAAGCCGTCGCTCCAGTAGGAAACGTCGGGCGGCAAGCCGGCGGCGGGGAATGCAGCCAACGCGACCACGGCCAGGCAGAAGAGAAGCGCCGCAACAGGACTGAGGACTGAGGACTGAGGACTGAGTTGTGAGCGACCTGTCGCCTGCAAGATAACTCCGAGGACCGAACGCGCCGCTGTCATCTATTGCAACCTCCGCGCCGAAGTTGCGCGCATCGTACGTATCAGGAATGCTCCATCCGGCTCCATGCTCGAGATGCCGCTAGCGGTCCAGTATTCGTTCAGGCCGGGGAATTCGGAGGAGATCACTTTGCCCCCCGCGTAAGGCTGTCCCGTGGCTGGGTTTATTCTTGGATCGATGACGCCGCTTCCGTCGTCCAGGTAGAAGAAGCCTGAACCCACCGCGCTTATCCTGCCATAGACGTTCGCCGCAGCGCCAATGTTGTTCGGACCAAGACCTCCCAGAACTCCGGGAGTGTACAAGTTAAGGTCCGTTCCGCCGACGCAGGCGTTGGGAAAGCTGATCGGACCGGGAACACCCGGACCCGGACTCGTCGTCATGACCGGGTTTCCCGTACAGTCGAGATACCTCTCAGAGCCGGAGCCTTTCATCACTCCGCACACGTCGACTTCTTCGCCCGCGGTGACAGAGGCGGATGTTACAAGTTTTATGCCAAACGGACTGTTCTGCTCCTGAACGTAGACACAGTCGGGGAAGACCGCCGTGACTACTTTGCCTCGCAGCGACTTGACATCAGAAGCCGAGCCGTCCGCCAGGGCTTTCGCGCCCTGGATCGTGACCGCCGGCGCGACTCTTATGCCG
>JAUSGG010000109.1 GCA_030649165.1 Armatimonadota bacterium | reverse complement strand
TGGCATCCCAGGCACTTGTTCAGGTCCATGACCATTGCGTATTGATGTCTAGACATTGTTCTGTTATCCTCCAACCGGGTTCAGCGCAGACACCCCGGGGCTGTCCGCCGTCAAGCCCGGCAGTACTTCTCGATCTCCACCTTGATATCGCGGTTGTTGCCCGTTGGCCCCCAGTAATTCAGTTTGAACTTCACGTGCCCATACTTGCCGATAAGCTGCATGGGATTGATCTTGATGTACGTAACCGACTGCCAGCCGCCCTTCAAGAATCCAAGGTACCGCTCCCAACCGTGGTACATCGTAATCCGTCCTTGTTTCTCGCCGGGAAGTACCTGGACGCGGCAGACGGTCTCGCCGATGTGGTTGTAAATACGAACCCAGTCGTTGTCGTGAATTCCGCGCGCGGCCGCGTCCGCCGGGTGCACGTACACAATCGGCAGCCCTCTCTGCATACGGAGCATATATCGACTGTCCCGCCAGGTCGAGTGGATCGACCACCGTCCGTGCGGCGTGTTCCAGTAGAGCGGATATTCATCCTCCACAGCTTGTTTGAAAACAGGCAGCTCCTCGTGAAACTTAAGATACCACGGGTGGTCTATGTAAAACTGTTGGCGTCCGGTGAGGGTCCGCCATGGCTCCTTTTTCTCAACCTGATGTTTGAACCCGGTGTAGGCCACACCGTCCTCGACGTCGCTGGTCCAGCTCTCCGGATCCGTGGCCACGAACCGCTTAGGCTGATCCTGAATGCTGCGGTAAGTCATCCCCCGAGTTTCCGCGGAATTCGACAGGATGAAGTCCACCGCTTGCTCGTCGGTCTTTAGGTGGCCGCCGTCCGACCAATCCTCGTAAAGCCGGGTGAGGTCTCGCTTCCAGCGAAGCTGTTTGTCCAAGTACGGCTTCAGCCCTCGCCGCCGGGCGATCTCCTCCATCTTTTGCGCAAGACCGGCGAAGACGTCCCAGTCGGTCTTGCTGTCGAATAATGGGTCCAGAGCCTTGTTAAACGGGTGGATAAACGAATGGCAGTCGGTTGTGTTGATGTCCGTCTTCTCGTAGTAGCTTGCGGCCGGGAGGACCACGTCGGAGTAGAGCGCCGTCGTATCCATGCGGTAATTGATATCGACAATCAGATCGAGGTCCTTCCAGAGCGATTCGAGGATCAACTCGTTGCCTTTCGCCTGGTTGAGATAGTTGGCCCTCCAGACGATCAGCGCCCTCGGCTTTTGCTTGCGGTTCTTCGGGTAGAGCGGCATCCAGCCGTTCTTGACGCTCTGTTCGATATACCATTCGATAGGCTTCCCGTCATAAAGGTGCGGGTCCTTATTAGCCGAGTGCATGTAAGTCCAGAGCGTCATGTTCTGGAATCGCTGTTTCTTCGGCCCTTTGGGGAACGCAAGCTGCTTGAACCCGCGCTCCGGCCACGTGCGCTCCTGCCCGACGTAGTGATTGAACCCGCCGCCGTTCTTCCCGACGTTTCCCGTGAGCGCAACCAAGAGCATCAACGAACGATTGATGAGGTCGTTATGGAACCAGTGGTTCAGCCCCGCGCCGTGGATTATCATGGCCGGCTTCCGGCTTCCCACATCCCTGGCGAATTGCTGAATCTCATGCGCGGGGAGACCGGTCAACTTGGCCACACCGCTCAAATCGTAGTCATCGAGCTTCCCTTTGAGCCGATCGAACACCGGAACGACATCCACCGTTTTGCCGTTCGCCAGCTTGACCTGGAACCGGCCTTCCAGTGTGGGGTCGATACTTTTCAGCCTGATCGATTTAACACCGGACCCCATGCTCCCTGGAGCCTGGACGGCTTTGTCGGCCCGTGAGTCCCAGACGTAGAATACGTCTTTCTTACCCCCGGCTTTCATATCCTTCTCGCGCAGAAACCGGCCGGTCTTCTCGACGACCAGCAGCGGCATGTCGGTCTGCTCTTTCACGTAGCCCTCGTCGTAAAGGCGCTCGTCGATTATGATCCTTGCGGCGCCGAGAGCCAGGGCCGCGTCCGTGCCCGGGTTGATCTTGAAATACAGGTCCGCGTGTATACAGCTTGAGTTGAAATCGGGGCTTATGGCGACAATCTTCGCGCCGTTGTACCTGGCCTCGTAGGCGAAGTGGGCGTCGGGGATGCGCGTCTGCGATATGTTCGACCCCCAAAGGACGATGTACTTGGAGTTGAACCAGTCCGCGCACTCGCAGGCCTCTGTCTGCACGCCCCAGGTAAGCGGCTCGCCCGGCGGGAGGTCGCAGTACCAATCGTAGAAGGAGCAGAAAACGCCGCCGATGTGGTGCGCGAGCCTCGTCCCGCCCGAATAGCTCACAGGGCTCATGGCGGGGATACAGCTAAAGAAAGTGTTGGTGTCCGGGCCGTAATTATAGATATTGTCCAGAAGCCTGTTGGCGATATACTCGTAGGCCTCGTCCCAGGATACCTGCCGCCACTTACCCTCGCCGCGTTCCCCTACGCGGATTAGCGGGCGTTTCAGCCTCTGGGCGCCGTAGACGTACTCAACGAAGCAGCCGCCCTTCTGGCAACCTCTCGGATTATAGTCCGGCAAATCCTCGTTGATTCGGGGGAAGTCCGCGGCCTGCTCCTCGCGGATCATAATCCCATCCCGGACGAAGACATTCCACGAGCAGGAGCCGGTGCAGTTAGCCGAATGCGTCGATCTGACGACCTTGTCCCACTTCCACTGGTCCCGGTAAAGGTCTTCCCAGCTTCGATACGGGTAAGTTCGGAGCGGATCAAACTCCCCCTGCAGTCCTGTCAGGTTTGGGGCTTGCTTTCGCAGGCAGCCCGGCAGAAGCGCAAGGATGGAAGACGCGGCGGCGGCGCTCAGAAACTGCCGCCTGGAGAGTTTCACTTTTCCTGTTTGCGCTTCCGTCTCCGAATCGCTCTGGTCCGGAATGATCTGATCCGGCTTCTCTACATCATCCATGTTCCGCTCCTCATTTCATCGACCGAATGTACGCCAGCAAGTCGGTCATCTCGACGTCGATCAAGCCGGCTGTTCCGGCCCGCTGGAAAGCGGGCATCACCGTGTCGGGCCTGCCGTTCCTTATAGTAGACAATATGAACGCGTCGGACGCGGCGCTTTGGAACGTGGCGCTCGCAAGCGTCGGCGCAACTCCGCCCTTTCCACCCTGTCCGTGGCAGCCTTGGCAGTTTTGGGCGAACAGAGCCTTCCCGCGACCGGCGTTTCCACGTCCTTGTGCGGATGCCGTCATCTCCACAGGTTTGACGCCGCCGCGAATATACGCCTCCAATGCGCCAATCTCGCCATTACTCAGCCCGCCACCCAACTTGCGCCACCCGGGCATCTGCGTCCCATCACGTCCAAGCTCGATGTTTCGCTTCAGATAGCCCGACGGCGAGGCCGCCAGAGCCTTGCCTCTAATAGCAGGGATGAACCGCTTAAAAGTCTTGTCCCACCGGCTGTACGTCCCGGACTCGTGACACGAGAAGCAAAACTGCTTATAGAGTTCCGCTCCGTTCGGACTGCCGGGCCGAATGGCTTCGTACTTCTGTTCGTATTTGTCCGGCGCGATGTAATCTTCCGGAATCGTCACTTTGGACAGCGACAGAATATATGTGGTCAACGCCTCGATCTCCGGCTCCGTAAGCGTCGGATTTCTCATCTGACTCGTCGGGACAACGCCCTGCGGGTCGCGGAAATGCTCGGCAAGCCAGTTCCAAACAGTGTGCTCGCCCTTCATCTCAGTGAGTGGAAGTTGATGGATAATCCGCCGCCCCTCATCGTCCAGGTCAATCCCCAGGGCGCCACCGCGCCCTCCCAGCTTGTGACAGGCCCGGCATCCGCTCGACTCGAGCAACCGCGCGCCTCGCGCGAGGATATCGCCGCCGCGCCCTTTCATCGCCTTAGGGTCGTGGCACTGACCGCACGACGCCTGGGCCATTTTGCCCGGCAGCAT
>JAUSGG010000104.1 GCA_030649165.1 Armatimonadota bacterium | reverse complement strand
CAGGGCTAACTTGTTCTCTAACACCATCCTGAGCACATGATGACGGCTCAAATCTCTCTGACTGATCCCTGTGTCCCTTCTTTCCATGGGGACATTATCGCTCTGCAGTTAACTGGGGACATAATCGCTCTGCAACTACAGTCGGTTCTAACTTGCGCTTCCCCCAGTCCGAGGATGGTCTTCTCTTCTCGAAACGTCACCTCGATCTCCCATCGCCACAGATACGCTTGCAAGGTTGTCTCCACCGACAGCTTGGGGTCGGTGCAAAGCAGGTATGCCGGCTCTCGGTACAGTAGCTTACTACCCTTTGTCGGTCGGTAGGCCAAGGGCCGGATCACAATGAGCCTCAAGTCTTTGTCGCCAGCGCTCTTCCATCGAACCGGGTCTACGATCTTGAGATCGAAATCGTGAACCTTCCCACCGGCGCAAGCTCTTACAGTTCGCCAGGGAATGCTCTCATCCTGTCTGGTTTGTTCGGGCGTGAGCGTCGGGTCCCCGTAGACGCGGGGCCGCCCTCGTCCGGCGTCAGTGGGCTGCGGCGCCGCGAACAACTTGGCGTCTTTGCGAACCCGCCCAATGAGGCAGGTGCGCTCCGGTATGTTTCGGAACACCACTGCGTTAGTGTAACCCCCATCAACAGCCACGATCAACTGGCGATCTCGTCCCCCTTGCTGAGCGTCCAAGCCAGCTCTCAGCTTTCGTATGCTCTCTAGTCCCGCGACTGTGATGCGCATCGCTTGCTGGTCCAGACGATACTGGGTCCAGTCCTGCGCCCTCGCCCACTTTCCCGGACGTTTGGGAGTGGGGCAGTGTCGCAGGTCGATGGGAATGGCCCGCGCCCTGGAAGACAACCCAGCCTCCGGCAATATGGCCGCAGTCTGGAGGAACCTCTGCGACCAGACGAAGTTCGCGTGGAACCGCGGGCCCAAAGGATCTCGACGCCAAGACGCCCCTTTCACCTTGCGTCCGCGTTTTCTGGCCATGGTGTCATCCAGGACAGCGATAAATGGCATCTCTTCAGGAAGAGTCTGCTCCACAGCTTCACGCACCGGCGCAAAGAGCTTGTCCATATCAATGCGCTCCTTTTCGAAAAGACGATAGGCGGCCGTCCAATCCGCGAATTGTTGCCCGCTGGATGTCAGCATTCCAGTGATGGTGTGTCTGCCCAGGCAGGTGAGTGAACTGACGCCCAGTGTTCGCGCTCGCCGCCATGCGCGCTCCCGTCGGAACGCCGGTCGCGCCTTTTCCCAAAGCAAGTCGAAACATTCGGCTAGTCCGAGACCGTTTTTTTTACCGCGGATGGCGGAACATCCCTGCGCCGCAACACGAGTTGGCCTTTGTCTTCAACAATCCACTCAACAGTCTCGCCACGAACGAACTCCATAGCTTGAGCGACAGCGGACGGAAAGTTGATGTACCATTGCTCGCTCTTGCGCCGCTTGATGAGCTGCACTTTAGTTGGAAACCCCATAGCAACCTCCTATGCTCTAGTCATATCACTAGATTCCACATCACGAAGAAAAAATCCTCCTCCAAGCTGGAAGAGGACCTGAACTAATCTCATATTATCTAGCTAAAAGCCAAACTACAGGGACCGGGACAGCATGTCCCGGTCCATCAGAATTCGCGGGAGTCCGGGGGGGCGGCAGACCAAGCGATCTCTGCTGAACACGTGACTGCTGCTTTGGGCCAGAACCGCCCCTCGGTCTCGGATGAAGAACTGGGGCAATACGAGCGGCTGAGGGAGAACGAACGCTAGAACGATCATAGCGGACATATATCCCGGTCGGTAAAAAGCAGATTCCTCGTCGTTCCTCCTCGGAATGACGTTATTCGTGCCCTTTTTCAACACCCCCGAGAATCTCGTTTCCGTGGTTCGGCAGCGGCGCCGCGCTTTGCTACCGAAGGATCGGAGACGGGTGTTGGCGTTGTGTTATGGGGGGCGGGGGTTTCGGGACGGGGGCGTCCCGAAACAACGGGCGTTGCCATCCCGTGCTTGATCGGACGGATTGGACCGATCGGACGAATGGACTGCTTTGGCGGCGTGATGTGTGGTCAGTGGCAGACGGGAATCACCCCCACCCCAGCCCTCCCGATTTAGAGATTAGTAGTTAGATGCCGGATTCCACCCCACCCCAGCCCTCCTCCTTCGACATGCTCAGGACAGGCCTGAATGGGGAGGAGGCTGCGCTCGACTTCCTCCACTCCTCATTAGAAGTAACAGTTCAGAAATGGGCAGTATTTCATCAGCGTGACAATCGAGGGGTGCAGAGAACTTTCACCCTCACCCCGTTCGCTACGCTCAGGGCAGGCTCTAACCCTCTCCCTCAAGGGAGAGGGGATTATGCTCGCGTTCTCCCAGGGGTGAGCAGCGAGAAGAGTCGTACCGACCATTCCTGAACTGTTACATCGAACTATTCCAGCCCCAAGCACATCTGTAGTAATATACAGATGAGTTGGCGCCGATCCGCGTCAAGGAGGAGTGAGAGCTCAGTTCTACGGGAAGCTTACGAGATTCAGAATGATTACAGGTCCGATCCCCCCTCACCCCAACCCTCTCCCGCCCAGGGGGAGAGGGGGACACGGCACATGCGCTGCGTCAACTCAACAGCATTCCCGGAAAACTGAACTGTTTCAAGGAGGAAGTGTTGTTACACCTGAGAGCGTCGGTCGGCGCGGTTCTTCTGCTCTGCTTTTGGTCGGCGGCCTCGGCCGCGCCGCCTGTCATGACGGTTCCCGAAGCTTCAAGCCCTCCTACGCTCGATGGAGCGCTGGATGACGCCTGCTGGCGGGGTCTCCCGGAGTATACGAACTTCACCGACACCACGCACCCCGGAAGGATCGTGAGCCCGCAGACGACGGTAAAGATCTGCCGCGACCAACAGAACATATACGTCTCCTTCCACGCGCTGCACCCGGCGCCGGCCAAGATCGCGGCAACGCAGAAGAAGAGAAACAGCGAACTCTTCTACAAAGACGACTTCGTGTATTTTGCCGTGGACTCGACGCACTCGCATCGAGGCTACTCAGGGTTCATGGTCAACTCGATAGGAACGCAGGCTGAATCGTTGGAAGGAGGCGCCGCGAACAAGATAGAGTGGCGGGGTGACTGGCGCGCGGCCGCGAAAGTGGTCGCAGACGGCTACAACGTGGAAATGGCTGTCCCCTTCTTCCTACTGAAGTACGACAAGAAACAGGAGATCTTCGGCATCTGCTTCGAGCGGTTTCTTCCCGCGGAACAGTTGTGGAGCAGTTGGCCCGATATGGAGGGCAGGTGGGACCGCACTCGCTTCGCGGACTGGCAGGGCGTGAATCCGCCCTGGGAGCGGCCCAAGCCGGTGTTCATGAGCTATATGACAAGCAGCGTGGGCAGCGGTCCCAGCCATCATCAGTTCGGCATGGACATTAAGCATCCGTTCTCGACCGATATGCTCGGCCTCCTTTCGTTGAAGCCGGACTTCGGAACGATAGAGCAGGCGGTCGAAACCGTTGACTTCTCGTACACCGAACGCTCTTATTCGGACAAGAGGCCGTTCTTCCAGGACTGGACCCTGCCGCTGCCGCTTTCTCTGTTCTACTCCCGCCAGGTTCCGGATTTCGACGTGGGCGCGCGGCTGGTGGGCAAACGAGGGGCCAACTCCTTCGGGTTTATGAACGCGAGGAAGCCGGGTTCGCTCAGCGACAGCCTGGTCACGTTCATACACAACATGGGCAACAGATCGCATATCACCGCCGCACTCACCGACCACGAGACGCCCGGGCATCGTAACGCCGTCGGGTTTCTGATGGGCAACCTCGGATGGGCAAAGGGACCGCGAACGCACGACCTTGGCGGAGCGATTTTAGCCAGCAGCACAACCGGCAGCGACCGAGGGCAGTTGCGCGATATACACTACGGGACCTATTCCGGAAGCGGCAGACTCGGCGGGACCATCTACTATGGACACATCGACGCGGCTTACAATCCGGAGTTGGGCTTTTTGCCGGACAGAAATATGCACGGCGGAAATATCGACCTGGACTGGTACAAAGACTATCGAAATCGCAAGCTTCAGGCGATAGAGATTTGGTCCAGCGCAAATCGCTGGCAGCGCCTTGACGGCTCGCCTTTTGTGGGCGACTTCAGGGGCGGAGTGTATACGGCCTTTACCGGGGGATACGGCTTCTCCTTCCGCTCGACCAGATCGACGCGCGAGCAGTTCCACGACTCGTTCAGAAAGCTGGGAACTTATTGGCACGACACGTCCGCGGACACCCCCCGGCTCGATGGCGTATTCCTGGGGTCGAAAGGCCAACGGAAGCTACAGTGGCGTCTCTCTGAATCAGCAGTTCAGGTTCGCGGAGGATTTCGTGGTAGCCGTGCTCGTGGAAAGGGAGCGCATCGGAGCGTCCAGCCCTTACGCCGGGACCCGTCGCCAGGTCGTAACCACGTGGAACTATGATCTCACGCCGGAGAAGAGCATCGGCGGCAGGTTAGTCCGCAGGCTGGGCAAACAGAACTTATACTTCAGCTACCGCCAACAGGTCAGACGGGGTATGGACGCGTACCTTATCTACGGCGATCCGAACGCGGAGGAATCGACCGACAGGATCAGCTTGAAGATCGTGCAGCCGTTGTTTTAGTAAACGACCAGTCGGATCGGACCGATCCGACCGATCTCTTTCCACTCTACACTCTCCCACACTCAACATTTTTTGACCACCGCTTAAGATTGACGCCTTTTTGCCGGTGTGCTACACTCTTTGGTGTCGAAGCACAGAGTCACGAGACAGAGCCGTCTAAACGGCGGCTCATATTTATGTGTGGACTTGGGATATGCCTCGCCAGGATTACGGATGGATGAGAAAAGCCGGCCTTGCGTCGAGCGTGGGCCTCGTGCTGGTCGTCTCCATTGTCCTGGGCTGGGCGTTCGGAAGCTGGTTGGACAGCAAGCTGCACACGGCGCCGTATCTGATGATGCTGTTCACGCTGCTGGGCATCGCGGCGGGATTCATAGAGATGATCCGCATCGCCCAGCAGTTGTCGAAGGATGACTAGATGCCGGTAGTAGGGTTGGACGTTCGGTTCATCAAACGCGTTTACAGAACATCGGTCGCGGTCTGGCTGCTGACTATGCTGTGCGGCTGGGCGGTTGGCTCGGCTGCCGTCGCAATAGGAATTACGATAGGTTTCGGCATATCCCTTGGATCGCTCATGCTCATAGAGCGGTTGGTCACGGCGCTGGCGCCGGACACGACCGGCCAATCCAAGCGGGCGGTCAGAAAGCTGCTCGCGGTAGCTCTGATGAAGTACGCGTTCATCGCGGCCATACTGTGGGCGGCTTTGAGATCGGGCTGGGCGAGTCCGGTTGGACTGGCAATCGGCATTGGCCTGCCGCAGGCCGTTATCTTTTTGAAGGCGCTGGGAAGCGCCCTGACGTTCGGTTCAGAATCGGGAAGAGGATTGTAGTTTGCCCCCACAGCATCATGGTTCCGGTCTGGTAGAGGGAAGCCCCTGGACGTTGGTGATCATGTCCTGGGTCGTGATCTTGACGTTGGGCCTTTTGTCATATCTGGCCATGCGCAGGCCGCGGAGGATACCCGGCCCGCTGCAGAACGTGATGGAGATCGCCGTCAGCGGCATGTTCAACTTCGTAGGGGACGTCGTGGGGCCTGGCGGACGCAAGTTCGCTCCCTTCGTAGCGACGCTGTTTTTCTACATTCTCTCGCTGAACCTGCTGGGCATTATCCCCGGCCTCCGGTCTCCGACGAGCGCGCTGAACATGACGATAGCCCTTGCGCTCTGTTCGTTCTCCTACGTTCAGTTTCAGGCAATCAGGCAAAACGGCCCCGTGGGGTATTTCATGCACTTCTGGGGCGACCCTTGGTGGCTTGGGTTCCTGATGTTTCCGATCCACGTCATCGGCGAGCTTGCCAAGCCGCTTTCGCTCTCGATCCGTCTGTTCGGAAACATCTTCGGAGAGGACAAGATCATCGTTATCCTGGCCGGGATGTCGCCGTTCATCATCAAGCCCTGGCTGAAGTACCTTCCGATACAGTTTCCGATGATGGCGTTCGGCGTCTTCACGAGCTTCATTCAGGCTCTGATATTCACGGTTCTTACAGCGGGATATTTGAGTGTTATGCTGACTCACCACGAGGAGGCGCCCGCGGGCGCCGTCCACTAACACGGGAGGAGGTTCACAATGGTCTATTTTGCGGCGTTGGCGATTGCCGTGGGGCTTGGACTGCCAATTGCGGTCCTGTCCGCGGCTATCGGTCAGGGCAAAGTCGGCGCGGCAGCTATGGAAGGGATTGCGCGCCAGCCCGAGGCGGCGGGAAGAATTCAGTTGGCCATGATGATCGCGCTCGGTTTCATCGAGTCTCTGGTCATCTACGCGCTTTTGATGTTCTTCTTGCTCTCGCCGAAACTGCCGGATACGATGACGATCATCCAATCCTTGAGGCAGTAGCTCCAAGTTTTCCATGCGGGGTCCCGAAAATCGGGATCCCGCAGGCGACAGGAGGATGTTAGTTGGAGATTTTTGAGCAGCTCGGCATACAACCCGAGTTGATTGCGGTTAACATAATCGGTTTCATTATCCTGCTGGCCATACTCAAGAAGTTCCTGTACGGGCCGATCACGCAGATGCTGGAGTCGCGCAAGGAAGACATAAGCGCGGCTTACGCCGCGGCCGAGTCCGAGAAGGCCAAGATGGAAGAGCTTCGGACCGACTACGAGCGCAGGCTGGCCGATATCGAGTCCGAGGCGCGTCAGCGCATGCAGGAAACGGTCAAGGAAGCGCAGGAAATACGGGAGCATTTGCTCGCCGAGGCGCGGACGAATGCGGACAGGATTCTTGCGCGCGCCGAATCGGAGATCGGTCGCGAGCGGGAGAAGGTCATCGAGGAGCTTCGGCGCGAGGTCGTGGACCTGACGATCAACGCGGCGGCGAGGTTGGTTGACCGGTCTCTTGATGAGCCCGGCCACCGCCGGCTCGTCGATGATTTCATACGAAGCGTAGGGGTCGAAAAGAGTTGATAGACAGCAGGATTTCCAGGAGATACGTAACAGCCCTGTACGACGCCGCGGAGGCGGCGGACGCGGTGGAACTCATCGAGAGCGATCTGGGCTTGATCTCGTACACCCTGGAGACGATTCCGAGCTTGGGAGAAGCGCTGCTTCAGCCCCTCATCCCGGCCTCAAAGAAGAAACAGATTGCGGAGGAGATATTCGGCGATAAGGTCCACGAGGTCACACTGCACTACCTGTTCCTCGTTATCGACATGGGCCGCGCCGGGGTCATCGAGCAGACCGAATCGGAGTTCGTGCAGATCGCAAACGCGCGCCGCGGAATTGTGTTGGCGGAGACCCGCAGCGCGGTGGAATTGGCGCCGGACCAGGTTTCCCGGCTTAAAGAGCGGCTGGAAACCTACACGGGCAAGCAGGTCGATCTGAAGCTAATCATCGACGAATCTCTCCTCGGCGGGCTGACCGTGCGCATCGGCGACACCGTGCTCGACGGCAGCGTCGCCGGCTACCTCGCCCGGCTGAGAGAGAAGCTATTGGGTGACGGGTGACAGGTGTTGGGTGTCGCCTCCTTCGGCAGCGTCGCTTCCGCTCTGCTACCGAAGGATCGGAAGTTGCTCGGCGGGTGATGGGTCCGAGAACCAACAAACCTCACCCCAGCCCTCTCCTAGAAGGAGAGGGAGTCCCCCCTCCTCATAGGAGGGGGTTAGGGGAAGGTCAGGGTGAGGGTGAAACGTATCGCATTCGATCGGAATGCTGACGGCTGATAGCTGACAGCTTGAACGGAGTGAACGACATGGCAGTAACAATCAGGCCTGAAGAAGTAACCGGAATACTCGAACGGCAGCTTGCGGGCTACAAGAAGGAGATGCGCGAGGTCGGCGTCGGCACGGTTCTACAGGTCGGCGACGGCATTGCGCGGATCTACGGTCTGCGGGACGTTATGGCGAGCGAGCTTGTGGAATTCCCAAATGGCGTTATAGGAATCATCCTGAACCTCGAGGAGAATAACGTCGGGTGCATCATTCTTGGCTCCGACGTAGAGATAAAAGAGGGCGACACGGTCAAACGGACCGGTCGTATCGCCGACGTGCCCGTCGGTGAGGCCATAGTCGGGCGTGTTGTAGACGCGCTCGGTAACCCGATAGACGGCAAGGGGCCTATCGTTGCCACCGAGCGGAGGCACATCGAGACGATCGCGCCGGGCGTCATCCAGAGGATGCCGGTCAACCAGGCCATTCAGACAGGCTTGAAGTCCGTTGACTCGATGATACCGATAGGCCGCGGCCAGCGAGAACTGATTATCGGTGACCGCCAGACCGGCAAGACCGCGATCGCAGTGGACACTATAATCAACCAAAAGGATTACGACGTCTACTGCATCTACATCGCAATCGGTCAGAAGCTCTCGACAGTCGCGCAGATCGTGCGGACTCTGCAGGAGCACGGCGCTATGGAATATACGACGGTAGTGGCCGCAACGGCGAGCGACCCCGCGCCGCAGCAGTTCATCGCGCCGTACGCCGGGTGCGCAATGGGCGAATTCTTCCGCGACAATGGAAAACACGCGCTGGTCATCTACGACGACCTCTCCAAGCACGCGCAGGCGTACAGGCAGGTCTCGCTTCTCCTCAGGCGTCCGCCGGGCCGAGAGGCTTATCCGGGAGACATCTTTTATCTGCACGCGAGGCTTCTGGAGCGAGCGGCCAAGCTGAATGAAGAATTGGGCGCGGGGAGTCTGACAGCCCTGCCGATCATCGAGACCCAGGCAGGCGACGTTTCAGCGTATATTCCGACGAACGTTATTTCGATCACCGACGGTCAGATATATCTTGAAAGCGACCTCTTCTACGCGGGAATACGGCCCGCGATCAACATCGGCATTTCCGTCTCCAGGGTCGGAAGCAAAGCGCAAATCCCTGCGATGAAAAGGGTCGCCGGCGGCCTTAAGCTCGACCTTGCGCGGTACTGGGAGCTACAGGCGTTTGCGCGGTTTTCGAGCGATCTGGACAAGGTCACGCTGGCCCAGTTAGGCCGTGGTGAGCGGATCGTCGAGGCACTCAAGCAGCCGCAGTACGAGCCGATGCCGGTCGAGGAGGAGGCCATGATCATCTACGTGGCCACGAACGGCTATCTGGACGATTTGCCGGTTTCCGCGATCAAGCGATTCGAGCGGGAGTTCTACGCGTTCATGCGCGACAAGTACCCCGACGTCGGCCTGCAGATCAAACGCACCGGCAAGCTGACGGACGAGGACATCGAGAAGCTGAAGAAGGCAGCCCAGGAGTTTAAGGCGGGGTTTAGAGTTGAGGGTTGAGGGAAACCTCCCCCTAACCCCCTCCTAAAAGGAGGGGGAATTGCCCCGGTGAGGGTTGAACCTATCGCCATAAACGAAACGTCAACCAACAACTAACAACCAAGAAATGGCAAGCATACGAGACATCAGGCAGCGGATCAAAGTTGTCCGCAACATACAGAAGATAACCAACGCCATGAAAATGGTCGCCGCCGCGCGGCTGAAGAAGGCGCAGGACAGGGCTATGGCGGCGCGCCCGTACGCCGATACGATGGGCCAGGTTATGGAGAACCTGTCGCGCGCCGCCGCAAGTGTCGATCATCCCCTCCTGCGGGTCCGGCCGGAGGAGAACATCGGGGTCATAGTCATTGGCGCGGACCGGGGATTGGCCGGCAGCTACAACTCCAACGTGATGCGCGCGACCGTAAGGTTCCTGCGCGACAGGGACCCGGACACTGTGCGCCTGGTCCTGCTCGGACGAAAGGCCCTGGATTTCTTCAGGAGGCGCAGGTATTCAATAGCGGAAACGCTCAGCGTGCCGACCTCCAACGTCACCTTCGCGGACATCCGCCCGGTGGCGGCAAAGGTGCGGGACTTGTTCGAATCCGCCGAGGTTGACGCGGTGTACCTTGTGTACTCGCAGTTCGTCACAGCGATGACGCAGCGTCCCACGGTCCTGAAACTACTGCCCATAGAACCCGCGGCCGATGAACTAGCGCCGAGTGGGGAATTCATATTCGAGCCCGGGGCCGAGCAGCTTTTCGGCGCCCTTCTGCCGCGTTACGTGGACACGCAGATTTACCGTGCCCTGGTCGAAGCCGTCGCCAGCGAACACGGGGCCAGAATGACGGCAATGGCCGCCGCGACGACTAACGCCGCGGACATGATCGACAGCCTGAGCCTGACGTACAACAAAGCCCGCCAGGCTGCGATCACGAAGGAGATAACAGAGATTGTCAGCGCAGCGGAAGCATTGGTATAGTGGCTGGTGGCTAGTCCGGACCGAGATGGCTTCAGCGCGCTTTTGAACGTGCAGCCTCGTCATTTATGGCGAGGCCGGGAGGAACTATGTCCGAAGGAAGAATCGTATCCGTAGTCGGTCCCGTAGTGGACCTCCAGTTTCCGGCGGATTCGCTGCCGGAAATTCTGAACGCCGTTGAAATCGAAAGCGAGGGGGAACCGCTCACGGTTGAGGTCGCCCAAATGCTGGGAAACGACATCGTCCGGTGCGTCGCTATGGGCTCCACGGACGGCCTGGTCCGAGGGACAAAGGCGACCGACACCGGTAAACCGATAGAGGTCCCCGTCGGCGAGATAACGCTGGGCCGTATATTCAACGTATTGGGCGACCCGATAGACGGCCTGGGCCCGATCGAAGTGAAAGAGAAGATGCCGATCCACCGGTCCGCGCCGCCGTTCGAAGACCAGGTTCCCGCCACGGAGCTTTTCGAGACCGGGATGAAGGTCATCGATCTGGTATGCCCCTACGCGAAAGGCGGCAAGATCGGGCTTTTCGGCGGAGCGGGAATCGGCAAGACCGTTTTGATAACCGAGCTGATCCGCAGCGTCGCCACTGAGCACGGTGGATTCTCCGTATTCGCCGGGGTCGGCGAGCGCACCCGCGAGGGCAACGACCTCTGGCTGGAGATGAAGGAGTCCGGCGTTCTCGCCAAGACGACTATGGTCTTCGGCCAGATGAACGAGCCGCCCGGCACGAGGATTCGCGTGGGGCTTACGGCGCTGACGATGGCGGAGTACTTCCGCGACAAGGCGGGCCAGGACGTTCTTCTTTTCATAGACAACATATTCCGGTTTGTTCAGGCCGGGTCCGAGGTCTCGGCGCTGCTCGGAAGAATGCCTTCGGCGGTTGGATACCAGCCAACGCTTGCGACGGAGATGGGCGCGCTGCAGGAGAGGATAACCTCAACCGTCAAAGGCTCGGTCACGTCCATTCAGGCGATCTACGTTCCGGCTGACGACCCGACCGATCCCGCCCCTGCGACTACATTTGCCCACCTGGACGCCACAACTTACCTGGAGCGCAGGATATTCGTCAAGGGCATTTACCCGTCCGTCGATCCGCTTGTTTCGACGTCCAGGATTCTCGATCCGAGGATCGTGGGGCAGGAGCATTATGATGTGGCTCGCGGGGTGCAGCAGGTCTTGCAGCGCTACAAGGAGCTTCAGGATATCATCGCGATCCTGGGAGTGGACGAGCTTTCGGATGAGGACAAGCTGACCGTCACCCGGGCTCGCAAGATCGAGAACTTCCTCTCCCAGCCGATGTTCGTGGCTGAGGTGTTCACCGGCCTCGCCGGGAAATACGTGAAGCGAGAGGACACGGTCCGCGGCTTCAAGGAAATCCTCGAAGGCAAGCACGACGACCTGCCCGAGCAGGCATTCTATATGGTCGGCGGAATCGAGGAAGCAGTGGAGAAAGCAAAACAGATAGGAGCGTCCGCTTAAACTATGCCGGGCAAGACGTTTCATCTGGAGATAGTCACCCCCGATCGAGTCGTCCTGTCCGATGACAGGGTCGCCTCCGTTATCGTCCCGGGCTCTCAGGGATACCTGGGCGTCCTCGCCGGCCACGCGCCGCTCCTGGCGGAGTTGAAAGTGGGGCAGATAGACATCAGACGCGAAGACAATTCGGAACTGGCCATGGCCACCAGCGGGGGGTTCATCGAAGTCAGCGAGAACAAGGCGATTATCCTGGCCGACACCGCTGAGATTGCCTTGGAGATAGACGTATCCCGCGCTGAAGACGCAAAAACCCGCGCTGAGGACAGACTCCGAAGGCGTGGAGAGGCCGAGACCGACGCGGCCAGGGCCGATGCCGCTTTGACCCGCGCGCTTAACCGGCTTCACGTCGCCGAACACGCGCAGGGGTGAGATGGTTGACGGTTATTGGTTGGGCTCTGTTGTCGGCGATAAGTTCAACCCGTCGATCGCACGCGATATGCCATCGCGCGCGAAACAGAATCGCGTGATTTGAGATATCTGGGTTCTATTTCGGGCGCCATTGCAAATAACGCCCGATCGAGGTAACGCCCGATCGAGTTGCTGGTTGGGCTCTGTTGTCGGCGATAAGTTCAACCCTCACCCCAACCCTCTCCCTTCCAGGGAGAGGGAGTATTTCCCCCTCCTCTTAGGAGGGGGTTGGGGGGAGGTCCATAACGCCGCGGACGTACCATGCGAAGAATAGCTGGACTCATAACTCCATTAGCGATCGTCCTTGCCTGCGCGCTCGCGCCGGCTTGGTCGCAGTCGGAGCCCGTCTCGACCGACTCCCGCGAGACCTGGATGGGCGTATACGTCGGCGACCAGAAGATCGGCTATCTGAGAGCGTCGTCGGCGCGGGTCAAGTACGAGGGGCGGGACGCCTTTCGGTTGGATGATCTGCTCCATACGAAATTGAAGATGTTCGGCGTCGAGATGCTGCAGGATATAACAAACGTCATATATACCGACTTGAATCTGAAACCGATCTTCGAGGAATTTCAGATGTCCTCAGGGGGAGCGAGGACTCGAGTGGAGGCGGTGTTCCAGCCCGATGTCATCAAATGCAAGCTCATCTCCGAGGGCACAACGACTGACAAGGACATCCCAATACCGCCCGGCACGAACCTGATGGGCAACTCGTCGTTCTACGACATCGCAGACCGCAAACTTGTGGTTGGCGACAAGTTCGCCTTCGACCTGTTTTACCCGCCTAGTCTGGCCATCGGCGCAGTGAGCATGGAGGTTCTGCGTCAGGAAAAAGTGACCCTGAAGGACAAGACCTACGACACCTATGTCGTCAAGAGCGCCACACCGATGGGCGACATAACATCGTGGCTGGAGGAGAACGGCGAGGCCGTCAAGATGGTTGCGCTGATGGGAATGATGATGGTCCGCGAATCCAAAGAGGAAGCCATGGGCGACGAAGCCGGCTACCAGCCTCCAAGCGATTTCGCCGTTTTGACCTCCGTCAAGGCTAATATCGATCTTCGCAAACCGAGCCGGATTCGCTACCTTAAGCTCGGACTGTCGGGCATGGCGGACAGCAAACTGATCATAAGCGACGGCAGGCAGAAGGTCACCTGGTCGAGCAAGGTTGGAAAACCCGCGGCGCAATTCGCGATAACGGCGCGGCGAACTGACGGAAAATCGAGCGCTCTGCTGCCTTTCCGGTCCGCTGACCTGCGGCCATACCTCACCGAAGCGCCGTACATACAATCCAATGATCCGTCCATCAGACAAATGGCTCTGTCGATAGTCGGCAAGGAGAAACGCTCCTACCTGGCCGCGGCAAAGATCAGAAAATGGGTCCACGGCCACATGCAGATGCAGGCCAATATGGGGATAGTCCGCTCCGCGGTTGACGTAATGAAAAACAGGGCGGGCGTCTGCCGTGACTACGCCGTGCTGTACACGGCGCTGGCCCGCGCCGCCGGCATACCGACCAAGTTCGTTGCCGGACTTGTGTTCTTCGAAGGCAGCTTCTATTATCATGCATGGGCGGAGAGTTACACGGGGGAATGGACGCCCTTCGACGCTACGCTGGCTACCGACTTCGTTGACGCCACCCATGTAAAGCTGACGCAGGGCGACGCTACATCGATGTTCGACATAGCAAAGGTTATCGGAGGACTCAAAGCCCGGATATACGACTATAGATACCTGGAGAAATAGATGGCTGGAAATTACGGTTATGTTGCGGTCTTCGCCATAGTCGGCGTCGCATTTGCCGTCATATCGCTCGTGATGTCGTGGTTTCTCAGGCCGCACAACCCAAGCGGCGAAAAACTGGCGACGTACGAGTGCGGCGAGGTCCCCGTAGGGCCGGCGTGGAGGCAATTCCGCGTAGGCTATTACATCTACCTCCTCGCCTTCGTTATCTTCGACGTGGAGGTCCTGTTCGTGATCCCGTGGGCGCTCGCCCTGCGCAATCTCAAGGGACAGGGATTGGGGCTTTTCGCGGTCGTTGACGGCGCGATCTTCATCGCCGTCCTCGCCGCGGGGCTGCTTTACGCGTGGAAGAAAGGGGCGTTGAAATGGGAGTAAAACGACCCATCGATTATCTGGAGACGATACCCGGCGGCTTCGTTCTGACCGCACAGCTCGATAAGCTGCTTGCGGTGACGCGCACCGCATCGCTTTGGTATATGCTTTTCGGACTCGCCTGCTGCGCTATCGAGCTGATGGCGACGGGCGCGTCGAGATACGATCTCGATCGCTTCGGAATGCTCTTTCGCGCATCGCCCAGGCAGTCCGACCTGATGATCGTCGCCGGTACGGTCACGCACAAAATGGCCTCCCGGGTCAAACGGCTGTACGAGCAAATGGCCGAGCCAAGGTATGTGATCGCTATGGGAAGCTGCGCCAACGCCGGCGGCCCGTTCTACGATTCATACTCGGTCTTGCGCGGTGTCGATAAGATCATCCCCGTGGACATATACGTTCCCGGCTGTCCTCCCCGGCCCGAAGCCCTCATAGATGGCATCCTCCAGTTGCACGAGAAGATCAAAGCCGAAGCTCGCGAAAAGCATAAAGGTAAGGTGGCTTAGGATGTCCGAGATCATCGAGTCCAACATTCGGAACAAATTCCCCGACGCCGTGCTGGAGTCCTCCACGGTTGACGAGGTCCTGACGCTCAAAGTGGACGCGGCGCGGCTGCCGGACATTTGCGCGTATCTGAAGTCGTCCGCCGAACTCGCCTTCGACTATCCCGCCGATATTACGGCGGTTGACTGGTCGGACCGGCTGGAGATGGTCTACCGTCTCTATTCCATTGCCAAGAAGCACAAGCTGACGCTGAAGACCGATCTGGACAGGGAGAACCCCGTCATAGGCTCGGTCATCTCGGTCTGGAAGGGCGCGGACTGGCAGGAGCGTGAGGTTTTCGACCTTTTCGGAGTCAAGTTCACGGGCCACCCAGACCTCCGCAGGATACTTCTTCCGGAGGAGTTCGAAGGCTACCCGTTGAGGAAGGACTATGTCATCCCGGAGTAGCGCTGAGGAAGCAGTCGTGCCCGTGGAGGCGATAGCTCAGGCAATTCTCATCCTGCGCGGCCAGAAGGTGATCCTGGATGCCGATCTGGCTCGGTTGTACGGCGTCACTACGACTCGGCTCAACCAACAGGTGCGACGCAATGCGGAAAGGTTTCCCGCTGATTTCATGTTTCAGATCACAACAGAAGAACTCCGAAACTTGATGTTGCAAAATGCAACATCAAGTTGGGGCGGGCGCCGGAAGTTGCCGTTCGCCTTCACTGAACATGGCGCATTAATGGCGGCAACGGTGTTGAGCACACCCAGGGCTGTTGAGGTGGGCGTCTACGTGGTGAGGGCGTTCATACGGCTCAGGGAACTGCTGGCTTCTCACGCCGAACTGTCGCACAAATTAATAGAGCTTGAGGACCGCTTGGACGGCCACGACGAGCAGATCGGCGCGTTGATGGCGGCGATCAGGCAACTGCTGGCCGCGCCGGAGAAGCCCGAGCGGCAGATTGGGTTTCGAGTGAGGGAACGACGGAAGCGATACGCAAAACGTTAGCCTGAAACTTGATGTCGCATTTTGCGACATCAAGTTCTGCGTAAGAAGCCGTTTGAGGTCGCAAAATGCGATCTCAAACTAACAGCGAGGCCGTTGTTTCGGGATTTGAGGGTTGGGCTTCACACTCGTGCGGTTACAGCACAACCTTGCATCCCAACCCGGAAATCCCGAAACCGGGTATAGAGAGGTACAAACAATAGTGACCAGCATAAGAACGGAAGAACTTCAGATAAGCATGGGCCCGCAGCATCCAAGCACTCATGGCGTGTTGAGGCTCATACTCACGCTGGATGGCGAAGTCGTCACTAATTGCGTCCCGGACATCGGCTACCTGCACCGGGGGATCGAGAAGCTGGCCGAGATGCGGTCCTATATCCAGTTCATCCCGATCACCGACAGGACCGACTATGTGGCCGCGATGATGAATAACGCCGTCTATGTGGGCGCTGTCGAGAAACTGATGGGGATGGAGATTTCCGAGCGCGTGCAGTTCCTCCGCGTGATAATCATGGAGCTTCAGCGGATCGCCAGCCACCTGGTCTTCTTCGGCACGTTCGCGCTGGATTTGGGAGCGACCACGCCGTTTCTGTACGCGTTCCGGGAACGGGAAGACATTCTCAACATCTTCGAGATGATCTGCGGCGCGCGCCTGACGTATAACTACTTCCGCCCCGGCGGGTTCAGCCGCGAGCTTCCGCCGGAGTTCTTCCCAAAGACTAAGGAGTTCGTCAGCAAGATGCGCTCCCGGCTGCCGGAGTACGACCAGCTCTTCACCAATAATGAGATCTTCATTGTCCGCACCCGCGGAGTCGGGTACATCAGCGCGGAAGACGCAATCGACTACGGTATGAGCGGGCCTTCGCTCAGAGGTTCCGGCGTCGATTTCGACCTCCGCAAGACCGAACCTTACTACGTCTACGACCGATTGGACTTCGATGTTGCCGTTCAACAGGCCGGCGATTGCCAGGCCAGGTTCCTGGTCCGGACCCAGGAAATCCGCGAGAGTCTCAAGATAATCGAGCAGGCGATGGAGATGATGCCCGAAGGTCAGGTGAAGGTCAAGACGCCCCTGGTCCTCAGAGTCCCCGCGGGCGAGGTTTACCACCACATCGAGTCGGTAAGAGGCGAGTTGGGCGTCTACCTGATCAGCGACGGGTCGCCCAAACCGTTCCGGCTGCACTGGCGCGCGCCGTCGTTCATCAACCTGCAGGCCCTGCCGCAAATGCTCAAAGGCTGGAAAGTAGCCGACGCCGTCGCCATCCTCGGAAGCCTGGACATCGTGCTGGGCGAAGTGGATCGGTAGGATATATCATCGGATGAACGCACGGATTGCCATGCTGAGCCTCGTCCTGTCCTTCTGCCTTAGGACCGCGGCCATATCGGATGATTCTCTCCCAATCGGCCCCACCAAGATCCCATTCTACACCGGCAACACCAGCGTGCTCTCGTTCATGACCTACTGGGGGACGTATTCCGGCCAGATAACCGACCTGGAGACCCCGGAGCGCATCGAGTTACTGAAACGCATTAGCTGCGTTGCCGACACCGATTACCAGTCGTGGTCGCTCGCGGAGCAGCAGCCCGGCAAATGGGATTTCGGTATTTACCGAAACAACGCTCAGGCGCTTCGCGCCGCCGGGCTGAAGTACGCGACCTTTGCCTTGGTCCACTTTCCGCCCAAGTGGTTCATCGATACCCCCGACTTTACGCCCTACGTCTGCGCGGAGCACGGGGAAAAGCTGACGCAGTTCTCGCCGTGGTCGCCCAAAATCTGGCGCGTTTACCGGGATTTCTACGCTCATCAGAAAGGGGCGATGGGTGATCTTATCGATTGGGTCCGCGTCGCGACTCCTTCTGATTACGGCGAGCTTGGTTTTCCGGCGGCTATGACGTCGTGGCTTGTGCCTCAGAAACACGCGCATCCCGGCTACTGGTGCGGCGATGAATACGCCCGGGCCGACTTCCGCGCTGAGATGAAGCGGCGTTTCCGCGGCCTGCCGGCGCTCAACAAGCGATGGGGAACGTCCTTTGGCTCCTGGGACAATGTGACCTACCCCGATCTTGTTGACGAGAAAGCAGCAGCGACGGCGCGACAGACCGGCAAGGCGGCGGACCGACGCCGTTGGCTCGACTTCGTCGAGTGGTACAGCGGATTCTGGACCCGATTCACGCCCAGGCTCGTAAATCTGATCCGAGAGTTCTACCCCGACAAACCTATGATCCTCAGCGTCGGCTATGCGTCCGAGGGGACCAAGTTCGGCAACGATTACTCCGCTTTTCCAAAAATGGCGAAGAAGCTGAGCGCGGCGCTTCAGACACCGGGCAACGTGTCTTACTACGGCCTCAAACGCCTTTCCACCCCTTGCCATTTCTACGGATGCCCCTACTATACCGAGCCGCCTGGGGACGTGCCTCCCGACGCTGAGGTCGCGCGCGTGTTCAACGACGCCTCCAATGGGGTTCAAGTGTACATGGAGTATCCGCAAAACCTCGACCGCGCTCGGGACGGGCTGCGCAGGTATAAGGACCATCTGACCGGCGAGCGGCCCGTGGTCGATCTGGCTGTGTTCAACCCCTCTACGGAACACAGGCTCGATTGCGGCGCCGGCAATTATCCGCTGGACACTTTTCTGCTCTGCTCGAGCGGCAGAGACCTTTTCGATTACGACGTGATAGACGAGCAGCTCATCCGCGATGGGGCGCTCAGGCAGTACCGCATCCTGGTCTACATACAGGGGAGCGTGACCGAGGAACTTGCGCTTCGACGCATTGCCTCCTGGGTAACGGCCGGAGGAGTCCTCATAACGTGCAAGCTGAACGTTGAGACCGTCGAAGGAGACGCTTCCCTGTGGCGGCGACTGGTTCTGGACAAGCAGACGAGCGTCACGATCGACGAAATATCCTCAGACGGCGCAATCGACTGGGACCGGTTCGCCGCAAGGCGCGTCGTTCGTCAAGGCAGAGGACTCGTGCTCTTCGCCCCCGTCGATCCCAAGAACACGGCAGTACTGCAACAGGTGATCGCCCGTACGGCCTATCACCTGGGCGATTTGGCCAACGGATTCCGAAACGCGCCGCTCATAGACGGCGTCGAGGACGGTGTCCATGCCACACTCTTACCTGACCGTATCCTCTACTTCAACGGAACCAACCGCGAGATAGTGAAGATGGTCTCGCTTCGGCCAGGCGATTGGACGGATGGGGCAAAGAGGCCCGACAAGATGATGTACCAACTGACCCTCCGCCCTCACTCAATCGAGGCAATCCTCCTGAGATAGCTCGCGTCTTCCGCCGGCAGCCCGGTGATTCCCTACCGCGCCTCCTCTCGACTCCCTCCACTCCCCAGTCTCTCCACTCTCTCCAATCTCGTAAGAGTTCAGGAATGGAGAGAACTTTCACCCTCACCCCATTCGCTGCGCTCAGGGCAGGCTCTAACCCTCCCCCTCAAGGGAGAGGGGATTACGCTCGCGCTCTCCCCGGGGGTGAGCAGCGAGAAGAGTCGCACCGACCATTCCTGAACTGTTACCCAATCTCTCTTGAACATTTTGCCCACAAAGCGGTATATTATTATGGGTAATTCTGTAAGCTGGCATTTTGTTTACCAGCTTGCGCATTCCAGTAAGAAAGGGGGTGAACCGAAATGGCCACATCTGGAAAGATCGTTCGATCTGTATTGACTCCCAGCCTCATGCTCGTCGGGGCGGTTGGCGGCGGCTGGGCGGCAATGCACTACATCTACATACTCAACCATAAGCTGGAGAGCCAGGGACCCTTCGCGAAGCTCATAAATGAGTATTGGGGGCTGGGAGGACAGCAAACCCCAATGTCTCAGGCGCTTCTTTTCGGAGCCTTTGTGGTAGTCGGGCTTCTTCTGGGTCTGGCGCTCTCGAACACCGTCTACCGGCAGCTTCAAAGGCTTGAGGACGCTTCCGCGAACGAGAAAATCGCCATGCTGGGCGGCCTTATGCTCGGCCTTTCACTCGCCGGCCTGATAATGTGGGCCGTCGGCATAAGATACTGGTGGGCAAGGATATTTCTTGCCGGCCTATTCTCCTACATCGGCGTCGTCGCCACGAGAAGCATAACCGAACAGTTGCCGTGGTTCCGACCGGGCGCAGCGGCTGAGCGGCCGGAGATCAAGGCGCGTCTGCAGAAACCCAAATTACTCGATACTAATGTCATCATAGACGGCCGTATAGCCGATATATGCCGCGTAGGTTTCGTTGAAGGCCCTATCTACATCCCCAGGTTTGTCCTGGAGGAGCTTCAGCAGATAGCCGATTCAGCGGAGCCGCTGAAGCGCGCCAGGGGCCGCCGCGGGTTAGACATCCTCAATCAGATGCAGAAAGATATGTTGCTGGAGATCACGGAGTACGAGCATGAGGAAGGGCCCGAAGAGGTTGACGCGAAACTCGTCAGCCTCGCGCAAGAACTCGAAGCCTCCATTGTGACAAACGACTTCAATCTGAACAAAGTCGCCGAACTGCAGGGCGTTAAGGTCATGAACATTAACGAACTTGCGAATTCCTTGAAGCCGGTCGTTCTGCCGGGTGAGGAGATGTCGGTCGCGATTATCAAGGAAGGAAAGGAACAGAACCAGGGCATTGGCTATCTCGACGACGGCACCATGGTCGTCGTGGAATCGGCGAAACGTCTTATAGGCGAAACAGCGCGCGTGATAGTGACCAGCGTGCTGCAGACGGTTGCCGGCAAGATGATATTCGCCACACTGAAGACACAACACGAAGAGGAAGAGGAACGGATTGACCGGAACGTCCGCAGTTATTCCGGCGGCAGGCAGAGGAAAAAGGTTCGGTAAGGACTTCAATAAGGTCCTGGCGGAGGTCGCGGGAAAGCCGCTGATCGCCCATACGCTGTCCGTATTCCAGGTTTCGCCGACGATCGACGAGGTGACGCTGGTTTGCGGCCGCGCGGATATCGACGCCTGCCGGGAGATCGTACGGCGCTTTTCGTTGGACAAGGTGACGGCTGTTGTCGAAGGTGGAGAACACCGCCAGGAGTCGGTTTGGACGGGTCTTCTGCGGATACGTCCGGAAACGAAGATCGTGGTTATACATGACGGCGCTCGCCCTCTGGTGACCGAGCAGATCATCGCAGAGTCGGTGAGCGCCGCCGCTACGTACGGGGCGGCAATAGCAGCCGTCCCGGTGACGGACACAGTGAAGGCGGCCGGCGCTGATGCATTTGTGGCCGCGACGCTCCCGCGGGAACAGCTTTACGCGGTGCAAACACCTCAGAGCTTTCAGAGGGATCTGATAATGGAAGCGCACGAGAAAGCACGCGCCGCCGGAGTGCGCGCAACAGACGACGCCGCGCTCGTGGAGCTCATTGGAGGCAAAGTGAAGATAACTTCCGGCTCGCCGGAAAACATAAAGGTTACGCAGCCGCGCGACCTGGATTTCGTCAGGTCCAGGCTTGCCGGCGGTGAGGCGGCCGCGGTCAGGTGCGGGTTCGGTTACGACGTGCATCGCTTCGCACCCGACAGAAAGCTTTACCTGGGGGGCGTGGAGTTTCCGGGAGAAGAGGGTCTGGAGGGGCACTCCGACGCGGATGTACTCCTGCACGCCGTGTGCGACGCTCTATTGGGAGCAGCGGCCGCGGGGGACATAGGCCGGCTGTTCCCCGACACGGATTCGCGGTATAAGGGTATATCTAGTATGAAGCTGTTGAGCCAGGTGAGCGAATTGCTCGGCGAGGCCGGATGGAGGACGATCAACGTAGACGTCACGCTCGCGGCGCAAAGGCCCAGAATAGCCGCCTTCGTAGACGAGATGAAGGCCAATATCGCATCCGCCCTGGGTGTAAGCGTAGAGGCGGTCAGCATCAAAGCCACTACGACGGAAGGACTGGGCTCGATCGGCAGGGCCGAAGGCATTGCCTGCTATGCGGTAGGCGCCGTTGGGCGGTGAGCGCTTCCGTAACAATTCAGTTCTCCGGGAATCGTCATTTCGAGCAAGTGATCCCGATGGATCGGGATTATTTCGGAAAGGAACGACCCCGGTGTTTCGGGATTTGAGGGTTGGGCCGCATACGTATGCTATAGCGGACAACTTCGGGTCCCAACCCGGAAATCCCGAAACGGGGCGCTTCCTTAGGAGCGGAGCGCCGGCGGAGTCGAGAAATCTGCTTCTGTAAAGTGGCCGGAAAAAGCAGATTCCTCGTTCCTCGGAATGACGTTGCCCGGCAGGTACTCACCATTCCTGAACTGTTACCTCCGATTGACAACCCTGTTGTCAAATGGTAAGCTCGCACTGGCTCGGCCGCTCCGTCATAGGGCATTATCAGCTTGAAAGGAGCTTCCGAAGAAATGCAAGTAAACGTCAAGGGCAAGAACATCGAAGTGACCGATGCCCTGAAGCGGTACGCTGAGAAGAAAGTCCAAAAGCTGGGCAAGTACTTCAGAGAGATTCGGGAAGCCCATGTTACCCAAAGTGTCCAGAGAAACTGGCACATAGTGGAAGTCCAGGTCGAAGGCGACGGCGTTACGCTCCGCGGCGAGGAGCGAACGGACAACATGTACGCCTCGATAGACCAGGTCGTGGACAAGCTCGAAAAACGCATCATGCGTTTCAAGGGCAAGCTGTACGGCAAGTCGCTTGAGGAAGGGCCGAAGGAGAAAGAAGCCCTCAGACAGGCTATTGCGCAGGAGGCCGGGGCCGCCGAGGCCGGGACAGTTGAGGCTGAGGGCCTGCCGCCGGCCATCGTTCGAACGAAAATCTTCGCCATCAAGCCGATCTCTCCGGATGAGGCTGCCGTCGAAATGGAGCTTCTGCACCACGATTTCTTCGTCTTCCTGAACGACCGCACCGAACAGGTAAACGTCGTTTACAAGAGGAAAGACGGTAATTACGGGCTAATCGAGCCGGCCACATAGGCCGGCTGATAGTGATCGACCCCAATTCTATCGGGGAGGAAGGAGGGCTCGTCCCGACTGGATCGGGGCGAAGTTTAGATGCCATTAGTCACGAGTAAACAGATGCTGCTGGACGCCCAGTCGGGCGGCTATGCCGTGGGCGCGTTCAACGCGAACAACATGGAGTGCGTCCAGGCCGTTATCGAGACCGCCGAGGAGGAGCAGTCCCCCGTCATTCTGCAGGTCAGCCAGGGGGCGATCGCTTATGCGGGCTTGGAGTTTGCGACTCAGCTCGTAAAGACGGCTGCCGAACTTGCCACTGTACCCGTGGTGCTTCACCTGGACCACGGAACCGATTTCTTCCAGAACGTTCGCTGTCTGCGCGCCGGGTTCACCAGCCTGATGTACGATGGCTCCGCGTCGCGTCTTGAAGACAACATCAAGACCACCGCCAAGATCACCGAAATCGCCCACTCGTGCGGCATTCCGGTGGAGGCCGAACTGGGGAAGATCCCGAAAATCGAAGACAACCTCAGCGAGGAGCAGGTCGCGTCTCTGTATGCCGATCCCAATCAGGCGCAACAGTTTGTCGAGCGCACCGGCCTGGACAGCCTGGCCGCCGCCATCGGCAGCGTGCACGGCATGAAGCAGAGCATCCAGCCTCTGAATATCGAGCGGTTGGACCAAGTCCGCGAGAAGACCGGCGTGCCGATCGTATTGCACGGGGCCTCCGGCGTTCTCCCTTCAAGGGAGTCAGCCGCTGAAAAGGGCATCAAACTTCGCGATTGTGAGGGGACCATCGAGGACGCCATCAAACACGGTGTTTCCAAGATAAACGTTGCGACCGAAGTCAGCATGGCGTTTCTGCGCGGTATGAGGGAAGCGTTCGAAAAGGACCCGGGCCAGAAGGACATGCGCAAGATAATCCTCCCAGGCAAGAATGCCGTCAAAGAGACCGTGCGCGGCTACATCAAGCTCTTCGGATCGTCGGGCAAGGCAACGAACAACGGCTACCAGGCAAGTGGCCTGACCGCAAGCGCTATAAAGTATCACGAGTAAGAGCAATCCGATAACAGCCCCGGAGGGGAAACCTTCCGGGGCTGTTTTATGTGTAAAGACAATGATCGCAACAGTCACTCTAAACCCGGCTCTGGACAAGACCGTTTACGTCGACAAGCTTCTTCCGCACGACGCTAACCGCATCATCAAGATCGAGTCGGACGCGGGTGGAAAGGGCATCAACGCGTCGCGCGTCCTGAAAGAGCTGGGCTCGGAAACGGTCGCGCTGGGTCTAATCGGCGGTCCGACTGGAAGCTTCATCGAGCATGTGCTCCAGAATGAAGGTGTGCGGACGGACTTCGTCAGGATTATCAGGCACACGCGGACCAATATCGCCGTTCAGAACGCCGACGGTTCGCCGCCAACCATGCTCAACGAGCCCGGACCCCAATGCACCGCGGACGCTTTGCGAAAGCTCAAGGCCAAGGTCCGGGAAACCGCCCGCAAGAGCTACGCGGTTATCTTCGGCGGCAGCGTTGTCCCCGGCGCGCCGAAGGACATATACCACGATCTGATACACATCGCGCATGCCGAGGGAGCGTTGTCGGTTTTGGACGCAGATGGGGCGCCGCTCGTTGAAGGATGCGCCGCCGCGCCCTTCATGATCAAGCCGAACATAGACGAGGCCGGCCGGCTGGTCGGGGCCAAACTGCAGTCCGAGGCGGAAATCGTCAATGCCGCCCGCGCGCTTTGCGACAGGGGGGTGCGTCTCGTCGTTGTCTCCATGGGAAAATACGGGGCAATCGCGGCAATGGACGGTGAATGCCGGCGCGCCACGCCGCCGCGGGTCGAGGTAATCAGCACAATCGGCTCCGGCGACTCGATGGTGGCCGGGATAATGCACATCCTGTGCAAGAAAGGCAGCCTCGAACAAGCGCTGAAGCTCGGCTGCGCGGCCGGCGCCGCCACGGCCATGACCAACGGCGCGGAGATCGGTAAGCGCGACAACATCCTCAAGCTGCTGGACCGAGTAACGGTAGAACGTATTTGCTGAACAGCCCCGCGGGAACTGACTCCGTGGAAATCCAGCAGTGGGTTGTGGTATGCCGTTCCCGCGGGATAGAACCTCCCCCTATACCCCCTCCTAAACGGAGGGGGAACTGACTCCCTCCCCTTTTAGGGAAGGGCTGGGGAGAGGTTTCTCTCAACCCTCAGCACTCGACTCTTACGGCGCCGGCTGCTCTCTATTCCTGTCTTGCCGCCGACCGCGCTCGCCCTCGGGCCGCATTCCCCGGAACGCCTCGCGGAAATCAGTCCTAAGCTGGTCGCGCATAGTCGGGTCCTGCATCAGCGCGCGAAGAGCCGACATCCTGTCGCGCCACAATTGCACGCGCGCCTCAGGAGCAAGCTGCTGCTCACTCGCAAACTCGCTCTGGACGTACTGCTGCCGCTCTTCGGAGTTCATCGAGGCCAACTTGTTCAGTCGCTGACTCGCCAGCGGGTCCCCTCCGGCCGCGGCAGGCGATTTACTTGCCTGGGCCTTAGCGCCCGGCTTGGAAACCAGATAATACGTTTTCCACGTCTGTCCTTCAGGAAGCTTTACATTCGACACCGCGTCCTGCCCCAGGCCCTTGGCGAACACGGAAACCTTGCCGGAAGTCGGGTCAGTGATCGACAACCCTGGAACGTTCAGCGCGGCCAAAGCCGAGACTGCCGCCTTGACCTTTTCCAGGGTGACCGTCGTATCCGACGCCGTCGCGAACTGGACTTTTCGCCAGTTGGCTCCGACGGCCTTGGCCACGGCATCCACCGCCTCGTCCGTGGTCCTGTCCTTCAGCGCCGCGTTCACGGGCCCCGCAACGTCCGAATCCAACAGGATTTGCGCTCCCGACTGTCGTGCTATGGAGTCGAAAGCGTCCTTCGCGGGCATATCGGTGGCGTCGAGCGACACCGCCGCGTTCAACCCATAAGCTGCCGTCAACGCTAATACGATCACGAATAGGAGAGATCTCATCTTTCAACCTTCCTTTCCCGGCCCCGACCCTGGGGCCACTTGAATGGTAGTTCCCAACGCCTCAAACTGTCAACCGCGTCGAGGAGTCAAGCGAGTCAGACACGTGCGACCAGTCTGACCGGTCCGACGAACCGTCAAGGGTGTGCGCCAAGTTTGGGGTAGTGTCGTCATGCTGCCATACCCGCGTACTGGCCGAAGTCGGCGTCTTGCACGTCGAACCATAGTCGGCGTAGCTGCAGCATAGACGCCGCTCCATCTTGGGTCCAGCGCATCCCGGAC
>JAUSGG010000095.1 GCA_030649165.1 Armatimonadota bacterium | reverse complement strand
TAGGGGCTAAGTCTGCCGACCTTGCCTTAGACGCTGCTGTTCATCTTTTTGGGGTGTTCGGTTGGCATATATCTTCGGTCGAGCTTGCTCCAAAGCAACATGAGTTCCTGCATAACCTATTCTGTGATCTTTGACACCCCCTCTCCCCCCGCGCTATACTCTTGAAGGCGTAAGCCACTGATCACTGACCACTCATGTATAAAGACTTACGAGACTACATCGCCCGCCTCGAACGCGAAGGCGAGTTAAAAAGAATAACCCAGCCCGTCGATCCCGTCCTGGAGATCACGGAGATCGCCGACCGGGTGGTCAAGGCCGCCGGGCCGGCGCTGCTGTTCGAGAAGCCTGTGGGATCGGAAATGGCGGTCCTCATCAACGCGATGGGCTCCGACAAGCGCATAGCGATGGCCCTCGGCGTGAACGACGTCGCCGAGATCGCGGTGGAGTTGGAGGAGACGCTCCGGCCGCAGGTTGGCGAGGGGATAATCGGCAAGCTCAGGATGCTGCCCACGCTGGCGAAACTGGCCGGCTCGCTTCCCAAGACGGTCAAGTCCGCTCCGTGTCAGGAAGTCGTGAGGGAAGGTGAGAAGGCGTCGCTGGCGGAGCTTCCCATTTTGCAGTGCTGGCCGGAGGACGGCGGCAGGTTCATCACACTGCCGATGGTCATCACAAAGGACCCCCACACCGGCATCCGTAACGTCGGGATGTATCGGATGCACGTATACGACGAGCGCACCACGGGTATGCACTGGCACGCGCATAAGGTCGGCGCGCGGCATTATCGGGAATACCAGCGGCTTGGGCGGCGCATGGACGTCGCGGTCGCGCTCGGCGGCGATCCGGCAATAACATACTCGGCCACCGCCCCGCTTCCTGAAGACTTCGACGAGATGATATTCGCGGGCTTCCTCCGCAAGAAGGCGGTGGAAATGGTCCAGTGCAAGACCGTCGATCTGCAGGTCCCGGCGGAGTCGGAGATTGTTATCGAAGGTTACGTCGATCCCGACGAGTCGAGGATGGAAGGCCCGTTCGGCGACCACACGGGCTACTATTCGCCCGCCGACATGTATCCGGTCTTCCACGTCACGTGCATCACGAGTAGGAAAGACCCGATCTACCCCGCCACCATAGTCGGCAAGCCTCCGATGGAGGACTGCTATTTGGCGACGGCCACCGTGCGCATCTTCCTGCCGCTCATCAAGATGCAGTTGCCGGAGATCGTGGATATGTGGCTGCCGCCGGAGGGCGTCTTCCACAACCTGGCCATAGTCGCAATCAAGAAGGGTTACCCCCGCCACGCCCAGAAGGTGATGCACGCGCTGTGGGGCCTGGGGCAGATGATGTTCACCAAGATCATCGTCGTGGTGGACGAGGACGTGAACCCGCGCGATATGTCCGAGGTCATCTGGCGGTTGGGGAACAACATCGATCCGCAACGGGACGTAACGTTCGTGGAGGGGCCGGTCGACGTGTTGAACCACGCCTCACCGACGCCGAACTACGGTTCGAAAATGGGTATTGACGCTACGAAGAAGTGGAAGAGCGAGGGATTTGAGCGGGAATGGCCCGCGGATATCAAAATGTCGCCCGAGGTGGTCGCCAGGATAGATGGCATTTGGCGGGAACTGGGACTGGGTTAAGGGAATACCACAGATAAACACAGATAAGCACAGATGAACGCGGATGGGTGTGGTTAAGATGGTTGTCCGGAGATTGGTGGTGGCTATCACAGGCGCGAGCGGCAGCATATACGCAAGGTCGCTCCTGCGGAACATCGTACCACACTATGAGACTGTTTATGTGATCGTCTCGGACACTGCCTCGATCATAATGCGCGACGAGTTGGGCACGGACGACGTGCGGAAGGTCGTCGGAATGGCGGAGAAGCTGACCGTGCTCGACAACACTGACATGTCCGCGCCGCCCTCGAGCGGCTCGCACCAATACGATGGCATGGTTGTCGTCCCGTGCTCGATGGGCGCGGTGGGCCGGATAGCCGCGGGCGTTTCGCAGGACCTCATCTCGCGCGTGGCCGACGTTTGTCTCAAGGAAAGACGACGGCTCGTCCTGGTTCCCCGCGAGACTCCGCTGAGCGCGATACACCTGGAGAACTTGCTGAAACTATCGCGGGCCGGGGCGGTCGTGCTCCCGGCGTCGCCGCCGTTCTACAACAAGCCGCAAACGATAGACGATCTGGTCAACGCGGTCACTGCGAGGATACTGTCACATCTCGGCATCGAGCAGGATTTGGTGAAGGAATGGAAGGAATAAGCAAGGCTCCGGTCCATCGGGGAGCGGCGCAAAAGGTGTTGACCATACTGGAGATGATCAAGTTCGAGCACACGCTCTTCGCGCTGCCTTTTGCGCTCATTGCGACCGTTGTGGCCGCCCGCGGAATGCCGCGGCCCGTCACGCTGCTGTGGATACTGGTCGCGATGGTGGGAGCCAGAAGCGCCGCGATGGCCTTCAACAGACTGGCGGATTTGCGGTACGACAGGCTCAACCCGCGCACCTCCGGCAGAGCCCTTGTAACGGGGGCCGTTTCCACCGCCGAAGCCTGGGCGTTCACGTTTATCTCGGTCGCCATCTTCGTCTTTGCGGCCTACAGCCTGAACCGGCTGGCATTTGCGCTTTCTCCGGTCGCGCTGTTAGTGATTTTAGGATATTCTTATACAAAGCGGTTCACTGCGTGGTCGCACGTCGTACTCGGCGTTGCCCTGGCAATAGCCCCGTCCGGCGCGTGGATTGCTGTTACCGGCAGACTGGATTTGGCCCCGGTGATACTGAGCGCCGCGGTCGCGCTGTGGACGGCGGGGTTCGACATAATCTATTCTCTGCAGGATGTAGATTTCGACCGCGGAACCGGCCTCAGATCGCTGCCGCAGACCTTCGGAGTTCCCGCGGCCTTGAACCTCTCGCGCGCGATGCACGGAACCATGATCGTAGCACTCTGGCTGTTCGGAATCCTCGCCGGCATTGGCGTTATTTACTGCGTGGGTGTGGTAGTCGTTGCGGCGTTTCTCGTCTACGAGCATAGTCTCGTGTCGGCGCGGGACCTCAGCCGCGTTAACATGGCCTTCTTCACGGTCAACGGCTTCGTCAGCGTCGGCCTCCTGCTTTTTGTCGTTCTGGACGTGATGCTGAGATGAACACGGACCTGTTGGAAAAATCGCCTGTCGCGGACATACTGCGCAAATCGCTGAATGGCCAACGCCTTACCTTCGAGGACGGCGTCCGGCTTTTTGAATCTGATGATGTAAACGCCATCGGCTGCGCCGCGAACGAGATACGCCGCCGCAAGCACGGCGAGCGCGCGTATTACATCGTCAACCGCCACATAAACTACACCGATGTCTGCAAGAACCGCTGCCGGTTCTGCGCCTTTTCGAGAAGCGAAGGAGAGGAGGGGGCGTACGTCCTGTCCGTGCCGGAGATTGTCGAGAAGGCGCGCGAGCTTTGGGCGGAGCTTCAGTTCTCCGAACTGCACATCGTGGGCGGGCTCCACCCGACCCTGCCGTTCAGCTACTATCTCGATATGCTCTCGGCCCTGAAAGCCGAGTTCCCTGGGGTCCACCTTCAGGCATTCACGGCGGTGGAGATCGCCCATCTTGCCGATATCGCCGGCCTGAATGTCGAGGCTTGTCTAATAAAACTACGCGAAGCTGGACTCGGCTCGCTGCCGGGGGGAGGGGCGGAGGTCTTCGCCGATCGCGTGCGCGAAGCCATCTGCCCAGAGAAGATAAGCGGCGACGATTGGCTCGACGTGATGCGCTCCGCGCACCAAATCGGCCTGAAAAGCAACGCCACGATGCTCTACGGCCATCTGGAGACCGCGGAAGAGAAGGTCGAGCATCTGATCAGACTGAGAAAGCTTCAGGACGAAACCGGCGGATTTCTGTGTTTCATCCCGCTTCGGTTCCATCCGGAGAACACGCGCCTGGCCCATCTCGCCGCGCCGATCTCTGGCCTGGACGACTTGAAGACCGTCGCCATCTCCCGCCTGATGCTGGACAACTTCCCACATATCAAGGTGTTCTGGATTATGCTGGGGGTGAAGGTGGCCCAGGTCGCGCTCAGTTACGGGGCAAGCGACTTCGACGGCACGGTCGTCGAGGAGAAGATCACACACAGGGCGGGGGCCGCGACTCCGCAGGGATTGACCGTCGAGGATATCCGCCGGCTGATCGAAGAGGCGGGGCTTGCTCCCGTTGAGAGGAATACACTTTACGAGGAGGTAAGGCGTGCCGACAATCGGATGCCTGCCGTATCTTAACGTTAAGCCGCTTTCGTACCTGCTGGAGCGCGAGCCGCTGCCGGAGGGTTGGGACCTGACGTACGCTCCTCCCGCGCGCCTGGCGGAGATGCTACGGACGGGCGAGATTTGCGCGGCGCCGGTCTCCAGTTTTGCCTGCTTTGAAAACCCCGACCTACGGATCGTGCCGGACATCTGCATCGCCTCGCGCGGCAGGGTAACCAGCGTTTTGGTCTTCAGCAATAGGCCGGTGGAGGAGATATCGACCATCGCCGTGGATTCCGGCTCGCTCAGCGGCGCCGCTATGCTGAGAATCATCCTGAAAGAGCGTTATGACATCAGCCCGGCGTTCAACATGTCCGATCCGGACCCCGATCTGATGCTTCGCGCCAACGACGCCTGCCTGACGCTGGGCAACAGGGCCATGCAGTACGACGCCAAAAGGAGCCGTGGTCTGCGCGTCCTGGACCTGGGAGAAGAATGGTTGGATCTGACCGGCCTGCCGGCGGTATTTGCCGTCTGGGCTGTCACCCCCGACGCTCCGGTTCAGGAACTGATTCCGATGCTGGTTCGGTCGAAAGATGCCGGCATCGAGGCAGTGGACGAGATAGCGCTTGAGGAATCGCTGAAACTAGACCTGTCTTACGACGTCTGCCGGCGCTATCTGTCCGAGGTGATGGTTTACGACATGGGGCCGGACGAATTGCAGAGCCTGAATCTTTTCGCTCAAAAAGCACGGCTCCACGGGCTTATTTCGGGAGTCCCGGACCTGGTTCTCGCCGCGCCGGGCAAGTCGATCGGCGGTCGCGTATGAACGGACTGCTCCTGAACGCGCTGAACGGAGAGCGTTTGACTCAAGAGGCGGCCATCTCCTTATTTCACGGGGCGCAACTGCCGGAACTGGGATGCGCGGCGGATGAAGTATGCAATAGATTTCACCCGGAACCTATACGCACCTACGTTATAGACCGCAATATCAACTACACAAACATTTGCGTTTCCGGGTGCCGGTTCTGCGCGTTTTACCGAAGGCCCGGCAGTCCCGAGGGCTATGTCCTGAGCATCGACGCCGTGCTGGAGAAAGTCCGCGAGGCGGTTGGCGTCGGGGCTACCCAAATATTGATGCAGGGTGGGCTTAACCGGGACCTGGGAATAGACTATTACGAGTCGCTGCTATCTTCCGTCAAGTCAGCTTTTCCTTCGGTTCGGATACACTCATTCAGCGCGCCGGAGATCGTCCATATCGCGAAAGTCTGCGGACTGACGACATCCCGGACGCTGGCGCGATTGAAGGACGCCGGTTTGGACTCGCTCCCGGGCGGCGGGGCCGAGATTCTTGCCGAGCGCGTGAGACGCGAGATCAGCCCCGGCAAATGCACCGCGGCCGAGTGGCTTCGTGTTATGGAGGAAGCCGCCGCGTGCGGACTGCGCGCCACCGCGACAATGATGTTCGGCCACGTCGAGACAATCGAAGACCGTGTCGCCCACCTGCGGGCTGTTCGCGATTTGCAGGACGGGACCGGGGTTTTCACCGCGTTCATCCCGTGGAGTTACCAGCCGGGAAACACGGAACTGGGCGGGAGGACCGCCGGAGGACACGATTACCTGCGCACGCTGGCTGTGTCGAGGCTGTTTCTGGACAATATCGCAAACCTTCAGGCGTCGTGGGTGACGCAGGGCGACCGAATGGCGCAGGTCGCGCTGCGGTTTGGGGCGAATGACATCGGCAGCACGATGATAGAGGAAAACGTGGTTGCCGCCGCCGGAGTTTCGTTCAGACTGTGCGAAGCCGACCTCATCCGGCTGATCCACGCGTCCGGCTTCGACGCGGTCCAGCGCGACACACTATACGTTGAGATAAAACGGGTCGAACGTGAATGAACAGAGGTCAGAACTCGTGAGGAAGGCAAAATCGACCAGCCCATTTGCGCTGATAGGCGGGAGTATGGGCTTCAAGCTCTTGCGGGATTCCGGCTCGCGCCTCAAGCCGTTTGGACGGATCCAAACGCCGTTCGGGCCGTCGCAGGCGGTCCACTTGTTGGAAGACAGCGGCGTCCTCTACATGTCACGGCACGGAGAGAAGTCGTATGAAGTTTCGGCGCCTTTCGTCAACTATCGCGCCAACATCTGGGCGCTCAAGGAGCTTGGCGTCGAACGGATCGTCTCCTGGTCGGGTCCGGCGGCCATGGATGAATCGTTTCAGATCGGCCAGATACTCGTCCCCGCGGACCTGATCGACGAGACCAGGCAGCGAAAGCAAACGTTTTTCGAGCGCCTCGGGCTCGGCTTCATACGGCAAAGTCCCACTTTCTGCCCGCATCTCAGCTCGGCGCTGGAGGCGGTCTGCCGAAAACGCATTGGTGAGTGCAGGTCGGACGCCGTCTACGTATGCACTGAGGGTCCCAGGCTGGAAACCGCCGCGGAGATACGGAAGTTCCGCGTCTTCGGCGGGCATCTGGTGGGCATGACGCTCGTACCGGAGGCTTTCCTCGCCAAGGAACTGGAGATGTGCTACGCCCCGCTCTGCTATGTCACGAATTACGCCGAGGGAGTCAGGCCCAGAGAGTTCCGGCCCGGCGTACTTTTTGAGGGCCTTCTTGACGACTCCGAACAGCGCGTCGTGGACGAAGCCATCGCGGCGCTGCCAGATATCGCGATGGCCGCTTTTTCCGCCCTGTCCGGGCAGCCGCGCGAGTGTTCCTGCGGTCAGGCGATGGAGCGGTACAGACGCCGTGGCGACATCGGCGACGATTGGCGCTCGTGGATCACGACAGGCGCCGATCACTAGCAGCGCTCTGATAACGTCGAAGCAGCGCCTTGACCTCCCCCTAATCCCCTCCTAAGAGGGGAGGACTCCCTCTCCTTCCAGGAGAGGGTTGGGGTGGGGTTCTCTACACTCTCAACTCTCATCTAGCGTCCCGCCCCCGACACCTGATATAATTGCTCAGTCAGGTATACCCACTCCCCCATGCGCGACCTGAGGAGGACTTGCATTTGGCCGCAGTGTTCCAGAAGCCCGGCGAGCAAATGCCGCTCGAAACAACGACCGGTGGACTGAGTTTTCGCGCGGTGTTTATCGGTCTGATCTGTGTGGGCCTCACGGCGTTCGTGACGCCGTACAGCGATCTGCTGCTCCGCGGAACGTGGATGGCCTGTTCACACCTCCCGATGGCGCCGCTTCTGGTCTTCGGCATCCTGATTCTGTTTGTCAACACCGCGCTTCGTCGGATCAGCCCGCAGTGGTGCCTCCGCCAGGCAGAGCTGTACGTGGTCTACATTATGATGCTCGTCGGCGCGCTGGTGCCCTCGTTCGGAATAACGGCCTACCTAATCCCCACGATCAGCGGCGCGAACTACTACGCGACTCCGGAGAATAAGTGGGTCGAGACATTCTACAGGCACATCCAACCGTGGATGGTTCCGTTCGATCCCACTTCCAACGACCCGACGGCGCAGCTCTCGATGAAGCAGTTCTACGAGGGAATTCCGCCAAATCAGGCGATTCCCTGGTCCATCTGGATCAGGCCGCTCGCGTCATGGTCCATCTTCGGTTTCGGCCTCTTCTTTGTCTGGATGTGCCTGTCAACGATACTGAGACGACAGTGGGTGGACAACGAGAAACTGCCGTTCCCGCTCGTGCAGCTTCCCGTTGAGATGGCGCGGCAGGGCGACAAGTTCTGCTGGGCGGGAAACCCATTTTTCCGCAGCAGGGCAATGTGGTTCGGGTTTGCGTTCGCCACTTTGATCCACAGTATGAACGCGCTTCACCGCTACTATCCATCCATCCCGCAGCTTGTGCTTTTTGTCGATTTACATCAGTATCTCGTGACCTTCCCGTGGAACCAGGTGGGAGTCCTCTGGCTCGTCGTGCACTTCAGCGTCATAGGGTTCAGCTTCCTTCTATCGTCCGAGCTGAGCTTCAGCCTGTGGTTTTTCTTCATATTCTTTAAGGGGCTTGAAGTGATTACGGCGGCCCACGGGATGCAGCACAAGGAAATGCCGAATTATCCCGTGGCGGAGTTTGCGGCGCACCAGATGCTCGGCGCGTTTCTGGTGTTCTTCTGCTACATGGTCTATCTCAGCCGGAAGCAGATTGCCGACGTGGCCCGTAAGGCCTTCACTGCCGCCAGGGACGTTGACGATAGCAACGAAAGCCTGTCGTACCGCACCGCCTTCTTCGGATTGCTTTTGGGGACTGTCTTTCTGTCGGGCTGGTGTCACCTTGCCGGGATGTCATTTCCACTTGCCCTGATCTCGTTCGCGATGTTCTATCTGATCGCAATCAGCCTCAGCCGGTTCGTGGCTGAGGGCGGATTGCTCTTCGTCCAGGCGCCTTTCCGTCCGAGCGACCTTATTGGCAGCATCGCGGGCATCGGATCGATCGGCGCTCAGAATATCACTACGCTGACCTTTGTCGAGCGCATCTTCATATTCGACCTGAGAGGGTTTCTGATGCCCAGCCTTCTCGACAGTATGAAGATGACCGACGCCGCCCGGCTTAACCGGCGAAAACTGACGATCGCCCTCGTCTTGGCGATTATCGTGGCGGTAATCGTCTCGTACGTCACGGTGATCTGGATCGGCTACCGCCAAGGGGGAGGCGTAAACCTGTCGGCGTGGTTCTTCAACGGAAGCCCCATAAGCTGCTTTGACACGTTAAAGGAACGGATAGTCACGCCTCGCCCCAAGGACTGGTCGGGCGCGACCTTCACCGTAATCGGCGCCGCGGTCACAATGCTTCTTGCGTATATGCGCGTGACGTTCTCCTGGTGGCCGCTGCACCCGATGGGCTACGCGATGGGGCCGTCCTGGCCGATGATACAGCTCTGGTTCTCCATCATGGTCGGCTGGTCTCTGAAAACCATGATCCTTCGGTATGGTGGGATGAAGGGATTTGTCCGCGCGAGACCGTTCTTCCTCGGCCTGGTCCTCGGCGAATTCGCCATGGCAGGCTTCTGGCTTGCCGTGAACGCGCTAACAGATGTAAAGGATTTCCGGATATTCCTGAACTGAGCGTTCGTATGTCAGGAATTCAGTGTGAGCAAGTCGGTCGCAAATAACGGGATGATTGGCTATAATATCCATAGAAGCCAATACCCTCTTGAGGAGACAATTGCCGCGGTCAGATAAGCTTCTCGAAAAGCTTTTACTTGGAGCTTCGGATGCCAATATCTCGTTTGAGGCATTGCGCGATCTGATGTGACGACTGGGATTCCAGGAGCGGATTCGCGGAAGCCATTGCATATTCACTAAGGACGGTATTGAGGAGATATTGAACCTGCAGCCTAAAGGCAACATGGCAAAACCGTATCAGGTGAAGCAAGTGCGCCATGTTATCCTGCGCTATAAATTGAGGGATTCTGATGCGTAACTATGAGGTTATCATTTGCTGGAGCGAAGAGGACCAAGCGTTCGTTGCAGAGGCTCCTGAACTGCCTGGGTGTATGGCAGACGGGTCGACCCACGCGCAAGCTTTGGACAACATAGAGACAGTCATCGACGAGTGGATCGAGACTGCTCGCGAGTTGGGGAGACCTATTCCCGACCCGAAGCAGCATAGGGTGGCGGGTCAGTGCGCGCTCGATCCGTCGGATCCCAGAACAATCCGTCTCACAAAACGTGAGCTGGAAGTGCTATCCTTGGTTATCGAAGGACGATCCAGCAAGGATATAGCACAAACTCTCAACGTGAGTAAGCGTACGATAGACGTTCATTTGGCAGCGATATACGACAAGATGCAGGTATCGAACCGGGTGCAGGCCATGAGAAGAGTTGTGCGGCTAGGTCTGACCACGCTAGCCTGGATTATTCACGATGTGCCTGTATTGATGGCAGTGCGCAGACACGTCATTCTTCGCTTCGCTCCTAATGAAGCGCCCCGTTTCGGGATTTCCGGGTTGGGACCGGAAGTTGTCCGCTATAGCCCGATTTATTCACGGAACGCTTGTTTTGCGGACGCCCCGCGGATGTCATCCTGAGCTTGCGAAGGATCTTCTCCCGGATAGCTGCAACGTCCAACTGCGAAGCCGAACCTGGCGCTTGTGCGATAGAAGATTCTTCA
>JAUSGG010000093.1 GCA_030649165.1 Armatimonadota bacterium | reverse complement strand
TGAGCGGAGTCGCGGGCAAAGTGACCGTCGTGGCGAAGTACTGATATTTGACCGCCAACGGACAACCTACCCCCTCCCCTGAAAGGAGAGGGGGCAAATCCCCCCTCCCCGTGGGAGGGGGTTAGGGGGAGGTCCATCTGTGGCTAATGACTACAAAGGATGCTCCTGCCCCCCAGCCCCTTGCGCTTCCACCCACTCTCCCCCTAAAATAGACTGTGCGAGGTGGCCCTTGGGACTTTTCGAGCTGATCATACTTTCCGTTGCTCTGGGCAGTGACGCTTTTTCCGTCGCCGTTTGCATCGGCCTCACCGGCGCGACCGGGGCGGAAAGGCTCCGGCTTGCCACCGGCTTCGGCGGGTTTCAGTTTCTAATGCCGATCGTCGGCATCATCATAGGCCAGAGGCTGGGCCACGTGTTCGGAGACGTTGCTGCCTGCGTCGGCGGGGGGATCCTCGTTTGCATGGGGGCAATCATAGTCCTCCGCACCGTGCGATCCGGCTTCACTTGCCCGCCGTTCAACCACGACAGTGTGCTCAGTCTCATGATAGCATCCATAGGAGTTAGTGTGGATGCGCTCGTCGTAGGCTTCGGAATAGGCTTGTTCAGCGCAAAGGCCGTGTTGACCACCTGCTCGGTCATCGGGTTGACGGCTTTCGCAATGACTTCAATTGGCTTTGAAATAGGGGACCGTATCGGAAGGCTTGTACAGAACCGTTCAGCCGTGCTCGGCGGGCTGATTCTCATCGCCATCGGAGCGAGGATTATCGTGCAAGCCTGACGGTAAGCGCGTCATCCATCCAAATCCCGGTTCAGCCCCAGAACTCGTTTTATCCAATCAAGGGCGCGGTTTGGCCGGCGCGCTCTGACGAGATATTCCTCAAGGTTTATGTCATCCGAGACGAGAGTCTCCTGACCAATCGCCGTCCGAAGACTCTCCATAGCTCTTTTGACTGACTCGGGGTCGTAGTCGAACCGTCCGTGCCACCCGCAGATAACGCACTCTATTGATGAAGCAACGTTCAACGCCCCGCAGAACTCGCAGATCTTGAAGTCATTCTCAGTGAACCCGGGCCTCTCCGCCCTGTTCGTTCGTTCCCACCGCATTGCCGGGCGCTCCTCCAGCACAAGCGATTCCTGTGCTTCCCTGCTCTATACTCAGTTTGCCCTCCGCCAGGCGGCGCTAAACCTGCCGGCCCGGCTGTTCCGCTCCTTCTGTGAGAGGATAACGCGGAGCAAAATAGAACGTATCATGTGGAACTCACAAACCGGCTGCCCTCCAAATCCACAGAGACAGGATGACGGCAACTCGTGAAGATAAGCGGACGCGAAAACTATCGCAGGGCCATAGAATTCCAAGGGCCGGCGTATCTGCCGGCTGCCATCGGCTGCGACATAAACTGGATTCGGGAGCGCGACGAAGCAAAGCTCGCCAGGATTCGTGAACTGCAGGCGAAGTTTCCATGGGACATAATGGTGTCCGGATCGTCCGGTCCGTCCATTTCCGAACCCACGAAAGAGAACGGCGTCACCCGCTGGATCGACGAATGGGGGACCGGCTGGGAGGACGACGGCCACGGCGGCAAGACCGAGATATATCCTCTGGAAGAGGGTTATCACCTCTTGGACTCATACAAGTTCCCGGATCCTTATTCCGCCGGCAGGTTCGACCGGGCCGATAAAGAGTTGAAAGACACTGGCGGCCGCTACACCAAAGGCTCGGTGTGGTTCACCCTGTTCGAGCGTCTTTGGATGCTCCGTGGGTTCAACAATATGCTTATGGACCCGTACGTCGATCCGGTCAACTTCACCCGTCTGCGCGACCGCATCCTGGAGATCAACCTGGCGCTCATCGACCAATGGGTCCAGCGGAAGGTAGACGCGGTCTATTTTTCTGACGACTGGGGCTGCCAGCGCGGCCTGCTTATGAACCCGGACGATTGGCGCAAGTTTTACAAACCAGCCTACGCGGCCATGTTCCAACGTGCCCGCGGCGGCGGGTTGCACGTCTGGATGCACCTTTGCGGCGACGTTTCGGCAATTGTGCCGGACCTCATAGAGATCGGACTCAGCGTTCTTAACCCGGTCCAGCCGCAGGCCATGGACGTCCGGCAGCTATCCCGTGACTTCGGCGGAAAGGTCTGCTTTTGGGGCGGCGTGGACGTTCAGGGCACTCTTATCCGCGGAACTCCGGAGGATGTAAAGAGGGAAGTCGATGACCTGGTTGATCTTTTTGGCCGGTTCAACGGGGGCTACATCGCCGGCACGAGTCACTCGGTCATGCCCGAAACGCCGCTGGACAACGTCGTCGCCATGTACGAGGCCGTCCTGCAGTATCTATAAGTTCGACGCCCTCCACTCACGCAACATTGGCAACTGATAACCTGACAACGGACAACCCGCGCTCCCCAAGAGCCGCGGCATACATCATCGGTCTGATACTCGCGCTCATCGTCTGCGTCATCGTTGGCTACAGCGAGCTCGTGGCAAGCCGCGGCGGCAGCGGCGACGCCATACTCCTGGGCGCAAGCCACATGCCGCCGGCAGCCATAGGGGCTTTGATGGCGATTTTGCTCATCAGCGCCCTCCTCAAGTGGATTCACCCGGTCCTGGGTCTTCGTCCCGCCGAGTTGGCGGTGATCTACGTCATGACTGTTTGCGGGGCGCTGTTGTCGTCGTTCGGCCTTGCGGCCCAACTGCTGCCGAACCTCGCCGGGGTCAACTATTACGCCGATCCTTCGAACGAATGGCGCACAATGCTATTGAGCCGTCTTCCCGCCTGGCTGGTTCCGTTCGACCCTCAAGGCCCGGAGAAGCAGTTCGTCACCAGGGCCTATTACGAAGGGCTGCGAGAGGGACAGCATATTCCGTGGGGTGATTGGCTCGTTCCGCTGGCCGCCTGGTCTGCTCTGGCTCTGCTGATGTTCTTCCTGATGGCCTGCCTCGCCACCCTTCTCCGCCGCCAGTGGGTGGACAACGAAAAGCTCTCCTTCCCGCTCGTGCAGCTTCCGCTTGAGATGATGGAAGGGGGCGTCTCGACCCGCCCCGCGTCCGAGAGAAAGCTGCTCTGGATCGGCGCCCTTATTCCGTTCCTCTTTCACGGCATGAATGGCCTGCATAACATGGCGCCCAACGTGCCTCAGTTCCGATCGTGGTTCATACTTAACGAATACTTCGTTGCCAAACCGTGGACCGACATCCAGGGCATTCCAATCGCCATAACGTTCTCCGTGATCGGCTTCGCCTATCTGCTGCCGCTGGACGTGAGCTTCTCGATGTGGTTCTTCCTGCTTTTCTTCAGGTTCCAGGATCTCATTGGCAGCTACCTCGGCTACCAGTTCGACGGTATGCCGCTCTATCCGGCCAGCTTCTACGTCGGATACCAGGCGGTCGGGGCCGCCGTCGCGGTTTGCCTTTCGCTCGTCTGGCTGGCAAAGCCCCACCTGAAGCTCGTCTGGGAACGGGTGTCCCTCGGCAAGCACAAGGGCCTGGACGCCAACGAAATGATGTCTTACCGCACCGCGTTCGTGGGAGCGATTGTCAGTCTCATGCTTGTGATCGCCTGGTGTTGGCTGGCGGGGATGAATGTTCTCGTCGCGGCGTTCATGATGATATGCTTCATCTTCCTCGTCGTAGCCGTGATGAGCCGGTGCGTGGCCGAGGTGGGTCTACTGATGCTCCAGGGGCTTTTCAGGCCGATTGACGTCTGGGCGGTCGGCGCGACGAGAATTTCCCTCGGGGCCGGGAACCTGGCTCCGATGGCGCTGATGCACGGCGCGTTCATGCGCGATCCCAGGACCCTGATGCCGGTGTTTATGGACGGGCTCAAGCTCTCGGACGGCGTCAAGCTGCCGCGCAGGAGCCTGGCCATCGGGCTTGCTCTCGCGATCCCCGTCACGATGATCGCCGCCTACGTGATCCACCTTCTGATAGCCTATAACAGGGGAGGCGTCACCCTGAACACCTGGTTCTTTGGCGCAAATCCGACGCTCTACATGGGGGAAGCAAGGGGCATTCTTCTAGGGCCCAAAACCTTCGACGTCCGTGCCCCGGCCTTCTTCTCGGTCGGTCTGCTGTTCACATTCTTCCTTTACTTTATGAGGGCGCGGTTCTGGTGGTGGCCGTTCCACCCCCTGGGCTACGCGATTGGGGCGTCCTGGCCGGCGATGGTGTACTGGGTAGCGTTCTTCATGGGCTGGCTGTGCAAAAACCTGCTGCTTCGGTACGGCGGCATCCGCGCCTTCCGCATGTTCAGGCCGCTGTTCCTCGGCCTGATCTTCGGCGAGTTCGCCTCGGCCATTCTCTGGGCGGCCATAACCGCTCTCGCCGGCTCCCTGGCGCCCATGATACCGCTGACGTGAGGGAGGGAGTCGGAGGAGTCGGAGGAATCGAGGGAATTCCCCCTCCTCTTAGGAGGGGGTTAGGGGGAGGTCCAACTCAGTCCTCAGCGCTCAGCGCTTCCCCCCTACACCTTCTCCAACGCCGCGTAACTCAACAGCAGCTTCTTCACGCCGATACCCGCCTCGAACGCCACGGTGACCTCTTCATCGTTGCCCTCGAGCTTCGTGTTGAGCACAATCCCCGTCCCGAACTGCTTGTGCGAAACCTTCTGTCCCGGACGGAAAGTGGCGGCCGGAGCAGGTCGCTTAAACTCGACAGTCGATCGCCATAATGGCTGCGCGGCCGCGGCCGGAGTTCGCTGCCTCGTCAGCTCCGAGGGAATGTCCCGCAGGAACCTCGACCGCTCCTGTCGCCTCATCATCCCTTGGAACATCCGCTGCCATGCCCACGTCAAATGAAGCTCCTCTTTCGCGCGCGTCATCCCGACGTAACACAGCCTGCGCTCTTCCTCCAGCTCCTCGGGGTCGTTCAGGGAGCGGCTGTGTGGGAAAATCCCTTCCTCCATCCCGACAATGTACACGACGGGGAACTCCAACCCCTTGGCCGAGTGCAGTGTCATAAGCGTGACGGCGTTTCCTGCTTCGTCGTACGAGTCTATGTCCGACATCAGCGCGACCTGCTCAAGAAAGCGCGCCAGCGATTTCTCCTCCGATTCCGCATCGAATTGCTGCGTGACGCTCAAGAGCTCCCTCACGTTCTCCACCCGTGACTGAGCGTCCCCGCTCTTCTCCTCTTGAAGATGCGTTATGAACCCCGTGTTCTCCAGTATCTCGACCGTCAGCCGGGCGACCCCGTAATGCTCGCGCGCGGAGTTGAGGAAGTTGATGAACTTGGCGAATGCGTTGAGCGATTTGCGAGGTTTAGTCAGAAGGCCCTCTATCTCATCCGCCCGCTGGACCGCGTCAAAGAGGCTGATGCGATTCTCCGCCGCGAAATCCTCCAGCTTCGTTACGGTCGTTGGCCCGATGCCCCTGGGCGGGAGGTTGATCACGCGTTTGAGGCTGACCGTCTCGTACGGATTGTACGCCAGCCGCAGGTAGGCTACAACGTCCTTTATCTCTTTGCGTTCGTAGAACCGGACGCTTCCGACCAGCTTATACGGTATCTTGCGGTTGATGAACGCCTCTTCAAACACGCGCGACTGGGAGTTCATGCGGTATAAGACGGCGAAGTCCGAGTACTTGCGGTCGCCGAGCGCGCCGAGCATCCTGTCCGCCACCAGCGCGGCCTCCTCCTGCTCGTTCGCGGTGTCCGCGACGGTTATCGCCTCACCTTCGGGCTTCTCCGTCCACAGGACCTTGTCTTTCCGCGAAGGGTTTCTGCGGACGACTTCGTGCGCGGCGTCCAGGATGTTCTTCGTGGACCTGTAGTTCTGCTCCAGCTTGACGACCTTCGCGTCCGGGTAGTCGTGTTCGAACTGCAGGATGATGCCGACGTCCGCGCCCCGCCAACGGTAGATCGACTGGTCGTCGTCCCCCACGCAGAAGATATTGTGGTACTTGGCCGCGAGCGACCGGATAAACACGTACTGCGCGTAGTTGATGTCCTGATACTCGTCCACCAGCACGTGCCGGAGCCGCTCCTGGTAGCGGTCGAGCGTCTGTGGGCTTTCGCGGAACAGCCGCGTGGTTTCCATGATCAGATCGTCGAAATCGAGCGCCCGGTTCCGCCGCAGGCCGTTCCGGTAGGCTTCATATATCCTCGCCGTGACGGCAGCGTCGTGACCCTGGAAATGGCCCGTGTATTCCTCCGGTTGGATGAGCTGTTCCTTCGCCTGGCTGATATTCGTGAGTACTCCGCGTGGATGGTATTTCTTAGGATCGAGCCCGAGCTGCTCCAGGCATTCCTTGACCTGGGAAATCTGGTCCGCGTCGTCAAATATGATGTACTCCGGGTCGATTCCGATCTTGTCGCCGTCGATCCGTAGAATTCGCGCGCATATCGAGTGGAAGGTGCCCGCCCACAACTGCTTACTCAGCTCCCCGATCAGGGCTTCGATGCGGCCTTTCATCTCCTGCGCGGCCTTGTTGGTGAACGTAACCGCCAGGATGTTGCGCGGCGAGACCCCCTTTGCCCTTATCAGATAGGCGATCCGGTGCGTCAGCACGCGCGTCTTGCCGCTCCCCGCGCCCGCAAACACCAGCGCCGGACCCTCCGTATGCTGAACCGCTTCCCTCTGCGGCTCGTTCAGTTGCTCCAGAATTTCCACCGTTTCATTATAACCGAACGGCCTTCAAAATCCGAGCAGACGGTCTGGCATTTGAAACCGCCGATGAACGCGGATAAACGCGGATGGGGGAGGGGTCGGAAGAGTCGGGGGGGTCGAGGGAGCGGAACTCCCTCTGCCTGGAAGGGAGAGGGCTGGGGTGAGGGTGAAGCGCTGTGCATTACTCAACTGTCACGGCATGCAATGCTAATCATCCCTGAACTGTTACCCTGGCATTTGAAACCGCCGATGAACGCGGATGGGGATTGGGTGATGGGTGTTGGATGACAGGTGACGGGTGCGGAACTCCCTCTCCCTGGAAGGGAGAGGGCTGGGGTGAGGGTTGAACTGAGTGAACTGAACCTACCTTCCCATCCTCTCGACGTCCTTATCTCAATAGTCGAGCGTAACCCCCTCCCCATTGTAAGGGGAGGGTTGGCAGGAGCATCGTTTCTGGTTATTAGTCACAGATGGACCTCTAACCCCCTCCCACGGGGAGGGGGGATTTGCCCCCTCTCCTTTCAGGGGAGGGTTGGGGTGGGGTTCAAACGGGGTGAGCCTTCCACAAACGATGCTCCTGGGAGGGTTGGGGTGGAGTTCGCCTGTTTCCAGGTTGGCGACTCATTCAACCTTCAGCTTTCAACATTCAACGAGCGCCAAGACCGCCTCAGTCAAGAAACCTGTACTTGTAAACCACCCTGTCATGCGAGTCGAGATAGTAGACGTAAACCAAACTGAACCCCGGCGGGTCGATCGCAAGACCGTTCCGGGCGCCGCGAGCCTTCACATAAGGATCCCACCTTCTAATTGGGGCCTTATCGATAAATGCCTTGTACGGCGCGTAGCGCGCCCTCACCTGCTTTTCCGCCATACCGTTTCGGATCCCCGCGTACACCCGCTCATACCGCCCAAAACACCTCCACGTGAAGAACCCAATCACGAGCATCGCGCCCACCAGGACGAAGAGCAATGTCAAACAGCAGGTTCTCTTTTGCAATGCGGCCTCCTTACGCCGGGTCGGAGTCAGTCGAAGTACCTTCGCTTCTGCACAACCCTACCGTGCGCATCCAGATAGAACACATAGTGCCAGCCATTTCGATCGATGACGAGAAGACACGTCACCGCGTCAGGACTTATGGGATGGTAGTTGTCCTGTCCGGCAGGATATTCGTGGACGTACCGAGGCTTCAGCGGCGCGTAGCGCACCCGTACGCTCTTCTCGCTCGCGCCTATCTTAACGCCGGCGTAAATCCCGTTGTACCCGCGGTCGGGACGTATCGCCAACAACCCCAGGCAAATGAGCAAAGAGGCCAGGAACAACGCGGTTACGACACCCAGAACAAGGCAGCTCTTTTCCCTCATCCTCTACCCCCGCCGTTATTATAGACGATCTCAGCGCATTGCGGTTTACTGCTGACGCAACCGTTCCTCGACTCGTTCGACTCTTCCGACTCCTCATCCCCGTTATCTGTGTCCATCTGTGTTCATCTGTGGTTTTCCCTTTTACTCTGCAACAAGGAGTCGCCACCCGCCGCGAAGAACGAGAACCTATACTGAACCAAGGAGTCCGAATGCCTAAAGAGACTATGACCCCCCGCGAGCGATGGCTCGCCGTTCTGAACCGACAGACGCCGGACCGAGCGCCTATGGATTACACCGCCACGCCGGAAGCGACTGAGAAACTGCTGAAGCATCTCGGATGCGACTGGGACGAGATGATCCGCGGGCTTCATATCGACATGCGCTGCGGCGTCGGCGGCAACTACGTCGGGCCGCCGCCGCCCGAGGGGCTGGACATCTGGGGTTGCGAGTACAGGGCGGTCGATTATGGCTGCGGAGTGTATTCCGAGATCGTCAGCGCGCCGCTTGCCAATTACAGGTCTATCGAAGAGATCGACGCCAACTACCGCTGGCCGACCCCCGACGATTGGGACTACTCGCATCTGCCTGAAGCGGTGAAAGGCAAAGAGCATCTGCCGATCACCGGCGGCTGTTCTCAGCCGATGTATCAGTACACCTTCCTGCGCGGCGAGGAGCAGAGCTTCGTCGATCTCATCGAGAACCCGGACATCGCCCACTACTGCCTGGACAAGCTGTACGATCTGGCGTATCAGGACTTCCTGCGCATTTTCGAGGCCATACCGGGGAAGGTCATGATCACCACCGTCGCCGATGACATGGGCAGTCAGAACGGACTGCTGTACTCACCGTCCCAGATCCGCGAGTTCCTGCTGCCCGGAATGAAGCGCCTGATGGACCTGGTCAAACAGCACGGCTCGCGCGTTTTCACGCACTCCGACGGCAGTATCCGCGACATTCTGCCCGACCTGATCGACATCGGCGCGCAGATCATCGACCCCGTTCAGTGGCGCTGCGCCGGCATGGAACGCGAAGGTCTAAAGCGCGACTTCGGCGATAAGCTCATCTTCCACGGCGGCGTGGACAATCAGCAGACGCTGCCGTTTGGCTCGGTGGACGATGTTCGCCGGGAAGTGATCGACAACTATCGAATCCTCGGCGAGGGCGGCGGGTATATCCTGGGTCCCTGCCACAACATCCAGGCCGTAGGCCCGCCGGAAAATGTCGTGGCAATGTACGAAACAGGTTACGAGTACGGCTGGCGGTGACGTGGCCGCAACACTAACCCGGATTATTCGTGAACAACGCCTGGAGGGCGTCATTCTGAACGCAGTGAAGAATCTTCTATCGCACAAGCGCCAGGTTCGGCTTCGCAGTTGGACGTTGCAGCTATCCGGGAGAAGATCCTTCGCAAGCTCAGGATGACATCCGCGGGGCGTCCGCAGAACAAGCGTTCCGTTGTTTCGGGATTTGAGGGTTGGGCGGCATACGCATACTATAGCGGACAACTTCCGGTCCCAACCCGGAAATCCCGAAACGGGGCGCTTCATTAGGAGCGAAACAAGAATGACGTGTCTGCGCACTGCCGGCAATACAGGCACATCGTGAATAATCCAGGTTAACCACTAGCCACTCCCCCTATGCCCCTTCCCCGTCGCCATTCCCGTCGAGCAGGTCGCGCGCGGCGCTCGCCAGCGACTCGTACAGCGCGGGCAGATTGTCAGCGTCTACCGCGGAGAAAGCCACCCGGATGTCGCGCTCGCCGTCGGCGATCACGCCCACCCCGTACTTGTCCAGCAGGTGCTTCCTGTAGGTGTCCGCGTCGAGACCTTTCAGCTTCAGGCACATAAAGTACCCGGCGTTGAACGGATAGGCCTCCCACAGGTCGTTGAAGTCGGGCGAGCTCAGAATCTTCTGCACCACTTTGGCCCTTGCTTCGAGGGTGTCCTTCTTCTGCCGTCGCTCTTCGGCGAAGCTTTCGGACGACATAGCTTTGACCAGAATGGACTGCGCGGGATGGCTGCAGTTGGATATCGCGCTTCGGATCGCTCCCGCCGCCTTCTTCTCAAGAGCGCCGTACAACGCCTCGTCGCTGAGCGCGGCGCGGGCGCTGAACGTGAGCATCCCAGTCCGGAATCCCCAGACATACTCTTCTTTCGTCGGGCCATCCACCTTCACCGCCAGAATGCGGTCGTGGCTCCCGGCGAGCCGGGCGAACAGCGATTCGCGCATGGTGTTCTCGCCGTAGAACAGGCCGAAGTATGCGTCGTCGGTAACGACCACCAGATTGCATCCGTCCTCCGCGGCTTCCCACAACGCGGCGCTCACCGCGTCGCCCTCCTCCTTCGTGATCGAGTACCCCGTCGGGTTGTTGGGGAAGTTCAGTATGACGATTGCCTTCCCGCTCCCCGTCCTGCTGGCGATTGCCTTGCGAAGCCCCTCGACATTGAAGCCGCCCTTCTCATTGAAGAAGGGGTACAGCGCAATTTGCGCCTGGAATCGCGCGGCGAACAGCAGCTCGTAGTTCTCCCAGAACTTGTCGGGCAGGAGAATCAGGTCGCCCTTCTCCACAAACAAATCGCCGACGAGACTGAGGGCGTGAGTGACGCCGCTCGTCACGACGGGCGTGCTGAAACCGCGCCCGGCGAGGCTCGGGTTCTTGGCCAAAAGCTCCTCGCGCCATTTCTTTCTCAGGTCGGCCCTTCCGGTCGCGGGGGCGTACGTCAGAGCTTCGGCTGGAGTCAGGCCGTCCAGGTATTGCATGATCGACGGTAGGAACATGGGCTTGCCGTCTTCTTTGGCAATGCCAATAGTGGCGTCGAACTTGGTGGCCTTTTCTTTGGCCTCCGCGCTCTGGCTCAGGATCCCTTTCGGGAAATACAACCTCTTGCCCATGTCGGAGAGCATCGCGTAGACGTGCGGGTTCTCCCGCTCGATCACCTCGTTCAGCTCAACGGCGAGCGGACGGATTTCGCTCCCGGGCCGCAATAGCGAGATCGGCGCGCGGAGCCTCAGGTTCAACCCCTCGTGCTGTTCCCACAACACTTTCGGAAACCGGCTTCCGAACTGGCGGAAGAACCCGGCGACCTGGCTGGTCTCCCCGCGCCAATCCTCCAGGTTCACCGCGCACAGTTTGGTCAGGGTCTCCTGAGATATGCCCAGGCCGGTCGAATCGATGCTGTTCGGTGTCGGCACGTAGCCGATAGGCGTCTTTCGCGCCTCGGCTTCACCGCGGCAGCGTCCGAGAATCCATTCGATGACCCGCAGATTCTCACCGTATCCGGGCCAGAGGAACTGGCCGCTTTCGTCCATGCGGAACCAGTTCGCGTGGAAGATCTTCGGCGGCTTGGTCATCCGCGTGCCCATGTCCAGCCAGTGCTCGAAATAGTCGCCCATGTGGTAGCCGCAGAACGGGAGCATGGCCATCGGGTCGCGGCGGACTTCGCCGACCTTCCCAAAGGCGGCCGCCGTCCGCTCGGAAGCCACGCTGGCGCCGACGTACACGCCGTGCTCCCAGTCGAAAGCCTCATAGACTAGGGGAGCAAGCCGGGCGCGGCGTCCGCCGAACACTATGGCGGAAATCGGCACGCCGTGGTGATGCTCCGTCCTGTAGGAATGCGAAGGACACTGGTTCAAAGGCGCGGTAAACCGGCTGTTTGGATGGGCCCCGAGGACGGGCTTGCCCTCCGCGTCCTTTATGCCCGGCTGCCACGGCTGTCCTCTCCAATCCAAACCCTCCGCGGGCGGATCTCCCTCGCCGCCTTCCCACCAGACGTCGCCGTCGGGCGTCAATACGACGTTCGTGAAGATCGTGTTCCGGCTGATCGTCTTCATCATGCTCGGGTTGGTCGCGGAGTTCGTCCCCGGCGCAACTCCGAAGAAGCCCGTCTCCGGGTTGATCGCCCACAGCCGTCCGTCCGTATCTATGCGCATCCAGGCGATGTCGTCACCGACGGTCCAGATGCGGTAGCCTTTGAGTCTGAGTCCCTCCGGCGGGACGAGCATCGCCAGGTTGGTCTTGCCGCAGGCGCTGGGAAACGCGGCCGCGATATACTCCACGCGGCCATTCGGCTCCTCGACGCCCATGATCAGCATGTGCTCGGCAAGCCAGCCTTCCCTCTTGCCGAGGTAGCTCGCTATGCGCAGCGCCAGGCATTTCTTGCCCAGTAGCACATTGCCGCCGTATCCGGAGCCGACGCTCCAGATAGTGTTGTCCTCCGGGAAATGCAGGATCAGCCGGCGCGATATGTCCAGATCGGCCTTGCTGTGAACGCACTTGGTCAACTCGCCGCCCGTGCCAAGCTGCTTGAGGACCGCGGAGCCGATATGCGTCATTATCCGCATGTTGAGCACGACGTAGATGCTGTCCGTCAGCTCGACGCCCATCTTGCTGAACGGCGAGCCCACTGGGCCCATAGAGAAGGGGATGACGTACATCGTCCGGCCCTTCATGCTGCCGCGGAAAATCTCCCCGGCGCGGCGGTAGCCCTCCTCCGGCGACATCCAGTTATTCGTGGGACCGGCGTCTTCGCGCAGCGTGGTGCAGATATAGGTCAGGTCCTCCGTGCGAGCGACGTCATTCTCCGCCGTGCGATGATACACGCATCCCGGCAGCTTCTCCGGATTCAGCGGAATGATCTCCCCCGATGCAACCGCCTGCTGAGTGAGCGCGGCCTTCTCCTCCTCGGACCCGTCGATCCAGACGATCTTGTCCGGCTGGCACATCCGCGCCATTTCCTGTACCCACTCGTTAAGTTCGCGATGATCGTTCACGGCAATGCTCCAATCCATTTGCGTAGTTTGGGCTCCGGTCAGAACCCAAAAACCGGCAGACGGATCCCAAGATGATCCCCTGCCGGCCACCAGCGGCGTGTATCATTGTACATTCCGCCCGATTAAGTCACGGAAGTACCTTATCAGAGGCGGGGGTCGTTGTCAACAATTTAGAAGAGTCGGAAGAGTCGGAGGAGTCGAAGGAGTCGGAGGAGTCGAAGGAGTCGAAGGAGTCGAAGGAGTCGAAGGAGACGAAGGAGTCGAAGGAGTCGGAGGAGTCGGAGGAGTCGGAGGAGTCGAAGGAGTCGAAGGAGTCGGAGGAGTCGAAGGAGTCGAAGGAGTCGGAGGAGTCGAGGGAGTCGGAGGAGTCGAAGGAGTCGAGGGCAAACTCCCTCTCCCTGGAAGGGAGAGGGCTGGGGTGAGGGTTGAACTCACCGGACCGCAATCACGACTGCTATTTCCGAACTTTCGGCGGCAGAGCCCCCGCGCCCCTGCCGAAGTAGGCAACC
>JAUSGG010000087.1 GCA_030649165.1 Armatimonadota bacterium | reverse complement strand
GCGCTACTCTCGCACCATGCTAAATCCGGCGGGTTTATCCGTGCGCGGCGAGGTCTCTATCGTTTTCGGGAGTACCCCCAGTCTTCTCGCGAGCATGTGCTCGCGGCCTGGCTTTCGCTTGGGAAGGAGACGGCGGTCGTCTCACGCGATAGCGCGCTGGACATCCTCGACCTCAGCGACGTCGTTCCGGATGCCGTCCACCTCACGGTCCCACGCTCCAAGCGGAACCTGCCGTCAATCCCCGGAGCTAAGATCCACACGAGCTCTCGCCCGATCGGACGGGAAGACAAGACCGTCCGAGACGGCATAGTCGTTACTTCGCCGACGCGTTCCATCCTCGATGCTGCGGAGTCGGGGACATCTCCTGAGCAGATCGAAATGGCTGTCGTTGAGGCGGTCAAACGCGGACTAACGACACGACCGCGTCTCAGGAAGGGCGCCGATGAGCGCGGTAAGCGTGTCGCTGATCTCGTCTCACGGGGACTCGCCGAAACGCGCGTATGAAGTACGCGTCCTCCAATGCCTTCCGTACTGCCCTTGAATGCCGTCTCCTTGCTCTTGTCGCTGGAGCTGTCTCACGATCTCCGTCCCCCGTGGGGAAAAGCCGCACGGCAAGGTACGTGGATTACCCGATAGACCCCTACCTGTGTTCGACCGCAAAATCCCCCTGGGAAGGTATGTTCGTGGTTCGGTCGACGCCTACGGCCGGCCACGTTTCTTCATGCTTTGCGGTGGGCACGGCCGGAGCCACCTTCCGAGGGGACGTCAGTGCTTTGTCCTTCCTGTGGCCACGACAACCGCGACACCCGTGTTGAGGTAATGAAGGCGGAATAACGCCGGCCGCCAGCCATGCGGCCTAGGGGAGATTGCAGGAGATGGCACTGATCCGGCGCTCAATGCGCTTTGCAGGCACCCCTCGCACACAGCTTTCTCGTGGGGGAAAACCCTACCGGCGAACCTTTTGCATCGCCCCACAGACAACCAGTCGTGACGAATGTCACAATTTGCTACCAAGAGAAGGTGTCAAATCAGTGGTGCAACTGACGCGCAAGGCCGACTATGGACTCCGCCTCATGCTTGAGGCGGCGGCGGCGGGGGACGCATTCGTAACGACCCGCGCCGTATCGAAGCGCCAGAAGATCCCATATCCCTTCCTCCGCCAAGCCGCGACCGTACTCGCGGCGAAGGGGCTCCTGACTACCAGTCGGGGGCCGTTCGGAGGAGTCCGGCTAGCGCGACCGGCCAGCGCCATTTGTCTCCTTGACATCGCCAACGCTTTCGGCGGCGTCGCTCTAAACGCCTGCACGGCAGTTCCGGCGAGTTGTGCACGAACGAACGTGTGTCCCGCCTTCCCCGCCTGGGTTGAGGCCCAGACGGCGGTCGACCGCGCTCTCGCTGAAACCAACCTCGACAGCCTGCTCCGCGGCCAGAAGCCGCCGCACGGCGCAAAGACGCCCCCAACGGAACCACCCCGCCCGGAGGGAGTCGGCGCTCTGGCGTCGCCTGAACCTCATAGTGATAGGAGGAAAGGGCATGTCTCCCGAAGACGGTAAACGCCCGCGATTCCGGCTTTCTCGCCGCGACTTCCTCTCGGCCATGTCGTCGATGGTCTGGCCTTGGTTCTTGTTGGCAAACATGCCGTAGGGGGCGTTGAACCACTGGGTATTCCACCCTCCTAGGATTGTTCCATCCGCATTGGGATTTTGCGGGCAGGCTATGGTAGCCCAAGTATCGAATGCCGCCCCGGCCTCACCGTAGTAGGTCTGGGGATCCGCGCCCGTATACACAGTCAGCCCCCTCGAGCCCTGAAGTGGCGCGGACGGCAAATTGAGTGTCGTCGCTAACGTTTCCGTGCACTGGCCCCACCTCACGACGAAGATTTGGGCGACGGAGCTGTAGGTTAAGATGCCCGACGCCACCACGTAGTTCTCACAGGCGGTCGGCGGCGTGCCCGGGGCGAAGACGCAGACGCTCCCGCCGGGCGGAAATTCGCTGTGGAACCGCACTCGGGCGGTAGTCGTCTGTATCTCGTGACGGCTTGTCTCGCCAGGGAGCGGCCGGTCAACTCTTTGGTGGACGTCACGGTCCCCACCCAGTCGCAGCAGCCGACGGCCTTGCCCTCCACACCCGATGCGGTCGCCGGCTTCACATTCTGTTTGCCCTGCCAGTCCGTATTGGTGAAGCCAAGGACCGCGGTGCACAACTCCATCCATCGCAAAGCAATTGCCTCGCCTCGGCGAGCCCCGAGCATCATCGCCTGTCCCTCTCGGACATGCACCCCTCGGGCCCGGTGGGTACTTCAGTCCGTTTGGGCCTACCCATCCGTCCGAAGAGGCTACTCATCGATAGATGTCGGTTTGCCATCGTTGGAAATGCTCGGAGGTAGAATGTTTACGGCGACACGTTGACTAGCCGTGCTTTTGCCCCCTGAGAAAGGCTGCGAGCAAATGACTAACGCAGGTGCCACGGCCTCGTTCTGCGACTTAATCGCTTCGAATAATTTCGTTAGCGAGGGGAATCCGAACGCCACTCCAATCGGCGTAGATCCTATCAAAAGTCGAAGGAGACTGGTATCACCAGGACGCAAACAAAAGCACGCACGAGTCGCAAAGAAGATCGCTCGTGAGCATGGTGAGTTAGTAAAGGCGGCACACCTTCTTGAGAGCGCGCTCGCAGGCGCTTGCCCCGGGCGCGGGCAGGACTGGAGGAAAGAAGTCCAGGCTGCTCTTGGCTCCGCGATTAAGACGCTTAAGGCGCACGGCAGGTCAGCCGAGAACGACGGTGGGATCATCGCCGAAGCGGAAGCAGTAATAGGGCGACCGCCGGAAATTACAGAAATAATCAATCAGCATAAGAATATGGCGAGGAAGGCTGATCGTCTGTTCGTGGAACTCAGCAACGGCGACCTTCCCATCGAGTGCCGCAAAATCCGCCGCCGAGGTTGGCATATTGCGTCCTCGCTACACCATCATCGAGCTCTGGAGGCCGACTTGATCATGGATGCTTTCCACCTCGATATAGGTGGTCAGGGATGAAGCCCTGATCTCGAAAACCCGCACCGGTTCATCGAAACCCATCGCTACGAACTCGCTGCGGTCGGCAGGCAAGAACCCCTTGGCCACTGCGCGACCCACACATCGTGCCCGCCACCAGGATCTCTCCGCCCTCCGCCGTCGCCGGACCGCAGGCTGAACTGACCATGTGAGGGAGAAGCCGATGGGTTGATTCGACATAGTCGTCGCTCGTCGGATTAGAATGAGGTCGTCCCCACGCGATCTCGATATATGAGGAAGATTTGAAACGACTACGACTCATCGACTGGGATGCCGTTGCGGGCGTGATCGCGGCAGTCGTCGCTCTAATCCTGCACTTAGTGAATGTCGTAGACCAGGATGTGTTGCTGACCATCGTCCTCGTCATCCTCGCGATCATGCTCCTCCAGAACATCCGTCGCGATGCGAGGGACGAACAAGCGCAAAGCATGATCCGAGAAGTAAACCTGGCGACGGCGAAGCTCCAGGATTCGATCGCTCCTCGTGAAGTCCGTCTCGTTGGTCCGAGCCTCCTGCGCCAGGAGAGTAGCCGATTTGCCAGGCAATCGCGAGGAACCATGATCTGGTTCAACGTGTGCCTGCTGATGTTCGAGCCCCAATCCCTATTCGATGCTCTGCTTCGCCCGGCCGTTGACAATCCCCTGGTCACTGAGATCAGGTTCACCTTGAATCGATCCGAACGAGACCGGTGGGAAACCGCCGTGCGGCCAAAGCTAGACGCATGCGCCGGTCGCGACAAGGTTGCCGAGCCACTATGGACAGAGATTGAAGAAGGCATCTCGTTTATCACCGGAGAGACATCAGAGTCGGGAGCGCCAGAGGCGCATGTAAGCTTCTGGGGGGAACCGTTCATGGCTAGAGCCCGCAGCAGCAACGTCCCCAGGTATATACTGCACGTTTACTCGAATTCAGACTTGATACCGAGGTTACTCGACCTAGAGCGGCAATACCGGCTCGCCTGAGACACAGATTGGCACCCCCTAGAACACGAAGCTGTGCACGTGGCTCCGGTGTTCGCGGACGTTCATGCGGCTTAGCAGCCTAATCGGAACCGATACTGGGGTCAGCAGCAGGCGACATGACACCGCTGTCGCAGCAAGTCTGCTTCATCGGCAACGCAGACGAGGGATGCGTTTGCTCTAGGCTCAGTCTCGATGGGCGGTTCGCTCTTCGTGCGTGCCCGCCTTCGCTGTGCTGAAGACCTTATGTGATCAGAGCTGAAGTCCCAGCATCGCGCTGGCGTACGCCCTCGCGGCGCCTCCGGTCCCCGCGGGATGCGGCTTCAGACGCATCATGTCCTCGAAATTTCTCTGGACTTCAACCCGGACCATGCGCGCCAATAGCTTCCGCCAGTTCGTTTGACACCGCTGTCGATTGCTCTCTCGGTCACCGGGATTACCGGGCCGACATCGAGCCCGGCTGGCCCGTGGAGCATGCGCCCGTCGCCGACTGCCAGTGGCTTACCCGTGCTTGTGCTCCTCACCGTGAGGTTCTGCCTTCATGCACTGGTAGAGCTTGTGCGAGTACACCTGGAGCCCGAGCATTGCTTCGACGTATTCTCTTGCCGCGTCGACCGGGCCTGCTGCGTGGGGCTTTAGACGCATCACTAGGTCGAACTTCTCTTGCACCTCCGCCCTCAAGATGTCCGATAGCACCTTGAGCAGCTCGTCGACCGAGCCGGTCTCGATGGCCTTCTCCGCCACCGGGATCACCGGACCTTCGGTCAGGCCCGACGGCTTGAGCCCCGTGTACGGCGCGCCTTCTCCCGCTCGGTGGACGCGGACGACGGTCTCGAAGAAGTACAGGTCGGCGACCTCCTTCGTCGGCGCACCGTCCTTCCGCACCGGCATAACCTTATCGAAGGCGCGGAGTACCTCCGCCTCGCCCTCTTTGTGCACATACGGGAGTATCAGCTTCACGTCTCCCGCTTCAAGCGCTTTGCGCGCCGCCTTCACCACTGGTCCGTCCATCGCGTCACAGTGAGGGGGCATGACTGCGACCTCCTTCTCGGTAAACCCGTTGAATCAGCCTGCGTGCAGCAGCAGTCGGCCACCGGCCCTGCGCACGCCTTCTTCGATCTTGTGCCATGTCTGCTGCAAGTCATCGATAAGCGCGCCATCCATGAGGCTGGCGTATATGATCGGGTAACATTCGTTCTCGCCCTGCGCTTGGCAGCCTGCGTGGAGAGCCTCCTGGGAGAGTTCCACCTGCTTCAAGCTAATCTCGTAAGTGCCGCCGCAGTCGTTGCAGCGGAGTTCGATTGTAGCGGCCGACAGGATGTCCATGGCTCGCTCCGGTCATCCAATTGCCACGGTCACGAGCGTCGCACAATCGTCCAGCGCCCTCGCCGAATGGGCGACCCCGGCGTCCAGGGCTACGAGGCTCCCCGCCGGCACGTCCACATCTCCCGCCTCCGTGGTGACCCGCAGGCAGCCGCGGATGGACTGGATGCTGACAGGCCCGGCCACCTCGTGCGACTGGAGCGCTGTTCCCTTTGTTAGCGCGACGATCGTGATCCGGAAGACGCCCTCCTTCACCAGCGTCTTAGCTGCACGGCCGCTTTTCGAGGTAGCGGCGCGCTTCCGCAGGTCGCTGTCTTCAGCACCCAGCGCGAACTGCATGACTTTGCCGCGCAACCGGTGAGTCCTGAGGTAACTCGGAGTCTCCTTCGTCTGCATGTGAGACCTTCCTCCTATTGAGCGCCATCTGCGTCTCCGTTTTTCAGCCGTTTCGTCAATACTACAACGCGCCGGGCCATCTCCCTCATTACCATAAACGCGAGGTCGGTCTTACCTCAGGTGCCGAACCGCCTGACTTCCGCCCGCACGCCGTTGGTACGTACGCATGCTCATCGACCGCGACGAGGAAGGGGACCATGACAAGGCTGCAAATAGCTTGTGGGGAAAAGCCGCACAGCGAAGTACTTAGATCGCCCCATAGACACTAGTTGTGACGAATCTCACAATTTGTTACCAGAAAGGTGACAAATCTGTGCTTCAACTGGAGGAGATCATGCCACTAGTCACCCAACCTTTACGCGATGAACACAAGGAGCTGCTCCCGCTTCTAGAGCAAGTCAAAATGGCTGCCGACGCCGTTGGCGGAGGCGCAAGCGCGGCGGAGGCTCTGGATCGCGCTTACCGATTTCTTGCAGAGCATCTGTTGCCTCACGCCGAAGCGGAGGAAGCCGCTCTCTATCCGGTGGTCGGAAGAATCATGGGATCACCCGATGCCACGAAGACCATGCAAGTCGACCATGCCAAGGTCGGGCACCTCACAGAGGAGCTCCGTCAGCTCCGGGAGCAGCTGGCTGATCAAACACCCTCGGCCGAACAGGCGCGAGAGTTGCGCCGGGTCTTGTACGGCCTCTACACCCTGGTCAAAGTGCACTTCGCCAAAGAGGAGGACGTGTACCTCCCGCTGCTCGACAGCCATCTGACGGCTGAAGAAGCCAGGACGATGTTCGACGCAATGGAAGCTGCCGCCCAGCGGGCGAAGCAAGGCTGACTGCTTGCTTTCCCGCCGCGTGACCGAGGACCGCCAATGGACATCTTGAGTGCAGTCGTACTTGAACTGCCTTGCCCCAATTGTGGCCAGACGTACGAGGTGGCTGTCGCTCAGGTCATGGAGTCGCAGCAAATGCTGAACGAAGGTTGCGCTTGCCGCAGTGAGACCGAATGCCCACCTCTCTACCTCGCGCGTCTACTGAGCCATGATGACCTCCAGGCACTCTGCAATATCTGGCGGGGGCTCTCCGGTCAAGCGAACAATCACGGTGGCAAACTGCTTTTGCGTCCTCAGTCCGACGGGTAGCGCCTGGAGTTCGACGACAGGTGACGGGAGAATTTCAGGTCAACGCTTGGATGCGGATCCGTTCGCGATGGCCCGTGCTGATGGCTGGCGCATGGGTATCCGGGGGCCGAGGGAATACTCCGGCAAAGGAGGACGTTGATGGGTGAGGAAGAGCGCCGAATTCTCACCAGTGAGGCGCCTATTGCATCGCTTGAAGAATATCGCAGGCGAGGCGGAGGCCAGGCACTGGAAAAGGTGCTCCAAACAGACCCGGCGGATGTCATCGAGATTATCCGCAAGGCGGGTCTCCGCGGTCGCGGTGGTGGCGGCTTCCCGACAGCAGTCAAATGGGATGGCGTACGGAGAAGTGAGGCCTCCCGGAAGTTTGTCTGCGCAAACGGGGCAGAGGGCGAACCCGGCACCTTCAAGGACCGCTATCTGATGCGTCAGAACCCTTACCAGATCGTAGAAGGGCTGGCCATCGCGGCCCTGGTGATCGGCGCGGAGATGGCTTACCTGGCGGTCAAGCGGCACATGACGCGAGAGATCGGAGCACTACAACGGGCTTTGGATGAGTTTCAGGCCGGCACAGAGGTCGCCCGGAAGATTGACCTGGTGCTGGGACCCGACGAGTACTTGTTCGGAGAAGAGAAGGCGCTACTTGAAGTGATCGAGGGTGGCCAGCCGCTACCACGCCTTCTGCCGCCATACCTTCAAGGCCTATTTGGCGGCGCGCTCGGGGGGCCCGAAAGCAATCCCACCGTCGTCAACAATATCGAGACCCTCGCCCACGTCCCCCAGATTATTCTGAAGGGCCCGGATTGGTTCCGTTCCTTCGGCACCCAGGACACGCCAGGCACTATGATTTTCACTATATCAGGTGACGTGCAGAAGCCCATAGTGCGGGAGTCACCCCTGGGAGTAACTCTCCGCGAGTTGATCTACGATCTGGCCGGCGGCCTCAAAGAAGGCCGCCGCGTTAAGGCCATCTTCTCCGGGGTGGCCAATGCCGTTGTCACTCCGGAAATGCTCGATTTGCCGCTCAGCTTCGATTCGATGAAGCAGGCTGGTTCGGGCCTGGGCTCCGCCGGCTTCATCGTATACGACGACACAGCTTGCATGGTTGACGTTGCCTACTGGTTTTCCCGCTTCCTTCACGTTGAGTCCTGCAACCAGTGCCCGCCCTGCAAGATGGGATCGAGAGAGATCACCACACACCTGCGGCGGCTCTTGGACGGCGAAGGAAACCGCGGTGACCTTGAAGACATCCCATACGTCGCTTCCTGGACGCCCAACGGCGCCCGGTGCTTCCTGGCCTGGGAGGAGTCGATCGTCGTCACCAGCATTCTTCGGGAATACCCGGAAGATTTCGCTGCTCACATCGAGGGGACGTGCCTACTCCGGCATGATCTGCAGCTTCCCAAAATGACTGACTTCTTGCAGGATGAAGGATTCACCTACGACCAGACCTACCACCGCAAGCAGCCAGACTGGTCGTACTCCGACGATCCGGTCGTGATCTAGTGTCTGGGTTGAAACTGGTCGTTCATCCACCCGGAGCGCTGAGTTACCTGTCAAGTTAAAGCGAGCGTATGAAGCACCATCGCCCGATGATGGAGAACGATACCTCGTTGAGCGACTTTGGCCTCGCGGCGTTGCCAAGAAGGACATCGCGTTAACCGGCTGGCTTCGCGACATCGCGCCCAGCGCCGAGCTTCGGAAATGGTATGGTCACGTCGAGGAGCGTTGGCCCGAATTCGTTGAGCGCTACGAGTGGGAACTGGCAGCGCCGGAGAAACAGCAGATGCTCTTGGATCTCGTCCAGAAAGCGCAGGACGGCGACGTCACCTTGGTCTTCGCCACTCGGGTTGCGGAGCACAGCGGCGCCAGGGTGCTCAAGGATGTGATCGAGAATGTCGCATCGTCCTCATGTTCGAAGTGACCGCGCGTTTTCTCGGCTACTCGGCACTGGTCATAGGGGGGGCGCCTCCCACGGCAGGTCCGACCCAGACAGTCTGAATGTTCGTGAATTCCCGAATACCGAACTCCGAGAGCTCGCGACCGTAGCCGCTGCGCTTCACTCCGCCGAACGGAAGTCGCGGGTCAGAGGCGACCATGCCGTTAATGAACACGCTGCCGGCTTCTATATCACGAGCAAGGACCTTCGCGCGCTCGACATCGGAGGTCCAGATCGCGGCGCCGAGACCATACTGAGAATCGTTGGCTATGGAGATCGCCTCGTTCTCGTCCTTCGCGCGCAGGATCGCGGCCACGGGGCCAAACGTTTCTTCGCAGCCGACAGCCATGTGTGGCGAGACGCTGGTAAGGACCGTGGGCTGATAAAAATAGCCCTTGCCGACGATGCGCTCGCCACCGTGAGCGAGGTGTGCGCCCAGGTCAAGCGAGCGACGCACCTGGCCGTCTAAGGAGTCACGGAGGTCATGGCGCGCCAGGGGTCCGATCTGAGTATCCGGATTCATGGGGTCGCCGACTTTCAGTTTCGCCACTTCAGCCACGAAGAGCGTTTCGAAGTCGTCCGCTACCTCTTCGACCACGATGAACCGTTTTGCGGCGATGCAGCTCTGGCCGGCGTTCTGATTCCGAGCGCGGACCGCTGTCTTTGCGGCCTCCTGCAAATCCGCGTCCCGCAGCACGATGAAGGGATCTGAGCCACCTAGCTCCATGACGGCCTTCTTGATGACGGAGCCCGCCGTCGAGGCCACTTGGGCACCGGTGACGTCGCTCCCCGTGAGCGTGACCGCCTGGACTCTGGGATCCTTAATCAGTTCCTGTGCTGCGGAGCCCGCGATGATCAGCGCCTGAAAAGCCCCGTTTGGAAAACCAGCCTCAACGAAGACCGCCTCGATGGCGCGGGCGCACCCGAAAACGTTGGAGGCGTGCTTCAGGATTGCAGTATTCCCCGCCATGAGAGCAGGCACGGCGAACCGGATGACCTGCCAGTAGGGGAAGTTCCACGGCATGATTGCCAGAACGGTGCCCAATGGCTCAAAAGAGATGTAACTTTCGCTGGCGCTAGAGGCACGCGGTTCCGGAGCCAGGAACTTCTCCGCGTTGTCGGCGAAGAAATCGCAGGTCCAGGCGCACTTTTCGACCTCAGCTTCGGCCTCTGTGATCGGCTTCCCCATCTCCTCCGTGGCGAGCCGGGCGAGGCGCCGTCTCTCCCGCCGGAAGACGGAGGCCGCGTCCCTCATCAGCCGGCTGCGTTCCGCCAACGACGTCCGCCGCCAACGTCGATACGCACCAGCCGCTCGCTCGAGAGCCTGTTCCAACTGCTGTTGGGTGAACTCCTCGTAAGTGGCGACTACCTCTTCCGTGGCCGGGTTTATGGACTGAAAGGCCATCAGGATTGCCTCGCTTCCTGCCTCCGCGTGTCTTCCGTGCGCGAGCCGCCGTCTTTATCTCAGGGTAAGGCCAGCAATCGGGTTCGACAAACGTCCGCGATTTAGTGACTTCGCTTGTCGTCACCGGGTTGAACCACCCATACTTATAGCCATCGCAGAGATGAGAGCAGCAGACCTCCTCGTAAGGTGCCTTGAGAACGAAGGCGTGACTCATGTTTTCGGCTTAGCTGGAGAAGAGATCATGACCCTTCTGGACGCCCTAGCGGACAGTGACATCGTCTACGTGAGCACCCGACATGAGCAAGGCGCGGCGCTCATGGCAGACGTATACGGGCGTCTCACGGGCAAGCCTGGTATCTGCTTGGCGACCCTAGGACCAGGAGCGACGAACCTCATGACAGGCGTTGCTGACGCCTTCCTGGACCGGTCGCCTCTGGTGGCAATTACCGGACAAGTAGGCCTCGAAAAAATACACAAAGAGTCCCACCAGTATGTGGATACCATGGGTTTATTTCATTCCATAGTGAAGTGGCAGGCGCGCGTCGGAACTCCAGAAGTCATACCGGAGGTGGTTCGAAAGGCCTTCAAGATCGCCGAGACCGAAAAGCCCGGCCCCACTCACATTGAAATACCGGGCGAAGTCGCTGCCCAGCCTACCGCGGGGGCTCCTCTCACGCGCATGCCGATAGAGTACCCACGGCCAGGTCAGGACGTAGTCCGGCGAGCAGCGGACATAATCGCGTCCGCCAGGCAACCGATGATTGTGGCTGGGAACGGCGTTGTGCGCAGGAGGGCAGCCGCGGACCTCCGGGCGTTCGCGGCTGCAATTGGAATCCCCGTGGCGAACACCTTTATGAGCAAAGGAGTAATGGGCTACGCTAATCCTCTGGCCTGTCTAACTATCGGCCTGCAGAACCGTGACTACGAGATGTGCGGCCTGGCGGACGCGGACGTTGTGATAGCAGTCGGCTACGACATGGTAGAGGTGGCGCCGCGCTTTTGGAACCCCGAAAAGAACAAACGAATAATCCACGTCGACACGCTCCCCGCTGAGGTTGATGAGCACTATATCCCTGCGGTGGAAATAGTTTCGGAAATTGGAGTCGCGCTGCGGTTGCTGACGGAGATATCGGGGGCAAGAACACCGCCGAATGGCGGAAGCCGGCTGAAAGCGACGGTGATGCGGGAGTTGCAAGCTTTTACACAAGATCAGTCAATGCCGATGAAGCCGCAGCGGATACTTGCCGATATGCGGAGAGTACTGGCTGGCAACGATCTTGTGATCAGCGACGTGGGAGCCCACAAACTCTGGATAGCGCGCATGTTCCCCGCTGAGGAGCCGAATAGCGTGATCATCTCCAACGGCTTTGCGACCATGGGCATTGGAGTGCCGGGCGGAGTAGCGGCAAAGCTGGCACAGCCGGACACAAGGGTAGTCGTTGTCACCGGCGACGGGGGTTTTCTGATGAATGTACAGGAGCTTGAGACGGCCAAGCGTCTGCGAACTCCATTCGTAACGATGGTTTGGGTCGATGGCGGCTACGGTGTGATCCGGTGGAAGCAAGAACGCGACTTTGGGCGTTCGTTCGGCTCTGACTTTGGCAACCCGAACTTCACGAAGCTGGCAGAGGCTTTCGGGTTGCCCGGCTTCACCGTGTCTCAGGCGGACGACTTTGCGCCACTCCTGGAAAAGGCACTCTCTCTCGACGAACCATCTGTCATCGCGGTACCGGTAGACTACGGCGAAAACCGGCGACTTATTGAGGCGTTGGGCGAGGTCGAAGTCACGATTTGATGCCTGCCGGTGAGCTGCGTGGCTGATCGACTACGCCTCGTTACTGACGCGCACGCCAAGCCCGGATCATGTCCGCGTGCTCCTTAAAATGCGCAACTCCTGCAAGGTCGACCATCTTTGCAGCAGTCTTTCCATCTGCGAATCGGGCCTCAGGCAACAGTGCGGCAGCCTCTTTGAACGATAGCAGCGCTTGATCGAGCTCGTGCAGAACCTCGCCCTTGCGTTTACCCTGGGCGCGATCAGCGAAGATCTCGTTCCAGCGATCTACCTCGGTCCAGGGAATTTCGTGGGTGTTGGGCTCTTCATCGCGCGCCATCCGCTGCATTCCGGCGTGATGCCTCATAAGTCTCGGTTACCGAAACTGGAGTGATGCCTCAAAATAAGTGTTACCCAACTTTGCGCCGCTCGCTACGCTCGGTGCAAGTCCAGACGGCGCGAAGAGCGAGTTCGATCCTTCGTTGCAGCTCTGC
>JAUSGG010000084.1 GCA_030649165.1 Armatimonadota bacterium | reverse complement strand
TAAAGAGGCCGTAAAAAGCAGATTCCTCGTTCCTCTGAATGACGTTGCCCGGCAGGAGCTCCCCATTCCTGAACCATAAAAAATACGTAGGAGACGGAGGAGTCGGATGTGTCTGACGGGGCGGACAGATCGGACAGGTCGCACGCCAGCCGTCAACCAACAACCGCTTTTCGTTGACACGCGGCGGGGGGAGCCGTACAATCTATCTCAGCAGTGTCATGTCCAAGCCCACTTCCATAGTCGATCAGATTGGCGAAATCCTTGGCGAGAGCGGCAGGTTGGCCAAGCGATTCGACCGATTCGAATTTCGACCGCAGCAGATTGCTATGGCCGAGTCCGTCGCCACTGCTTTGGCGGAAAAGCGCCACTGTCTGGTGGAGGCCGGTACGGGCGTGGGCAAGACGGTCGCCTATCTGGTTCCGTCCGTTCTTCACGCGAAGACCGGCAAGCGCGTCGTAGTCTCGACCCACACCATCAATCTTCAGGGGCAGCTTCTCAACAAAGACATCCCTCTAGTGCAGTCCGTGCTGGACGACACGCCTTTTAAGACCGTCTTGATCAAGGGTCGGGGCAATTATCTCTGCCTGAACGGACTGGACCACGCGGCGCAGAGCATCGTCAACGAAAACGACCCGCTGTTCGCCCAGCTCAGGGAATGGGCCCGCGAGACCGAAACGGGGGATATCGCCGAGCTGGAGTTCTCGTATCCGGAGTGGTCGGAGGTCTGCTCGAATCAGGACACGTGCCGCCGGCAGGAGTGTCATTACTTCAACAAGTGTTTCTATTATCGAGTCAGGCAAGAGGCCGCGACCGCGGATATCGTGCTTGTGAACCATTCGTTGTTCTTCAGCGACCTCAGCGTCAGGATGTCCGAGCCGCGCTCGGGGGTGTTGCCCAAATACGACGCCGTTATCTTCGACGAAGCCCATCACCTGGAGGACGTAGCGAGCAAGACCTTCGGCCTGGAGTTCAGCAATTTTCGCGTCAGCAATCTGCTGAACCGGCTTCGCAAGCACCGAGACCTGAACCTGCCGGACTCGGCGCTGAAGGGCCTCGACAGTCTCAACCAGGAACTGTTCCAGAGTCTTTCCTTTACACCGCGCCAGGAATTCTTCTTGTCGGAAGCGATGCAGGGCCGGATGGGCGCCGGCATCGAGCGGGCGGCCTCGGAACTTGTCACGCTCTTGAATGGTCTAAATTTACGGTTGAGTGAAGTGGAAACCGGCGGCAATTCGGAGATGGAAGACCGCATTGACGGTTACCGCCGTATGTGCGGCCGGATGCGCGATGAGCTTACCGATCTTTTTTTCCGCGACCACCAGAACCACGTTAAATGGTGCGATAAACCGGCCGGCAGGAGGCAGGTGAACTGCGTCTTACGTCTAACGCCCATTTGCATGGCGGATGTGCTTAAGAATGCGCTTTGGGGGAGCGTGACGACGGCCGTTCTCACTTCGGCCACTTTGGCGAACTCCGGCGGTTTCACATATTTACGTTCGAGAGTGGGTATCGGCGACGCGGAGGAGGCGGTCCTTGGCTCGCCGTTCGACTTCCAGCGGCAATCGCTGCTGTACGTGCCTTACGACTTCCAGTTTCCGTCGGAAGACCCTGCCTATGCGGAGGGCGTAGCGGAGCGAATAAAGGAGATTCTGGAGCATACGGGAGGCCGGGCCTTCGTCCTGTTCACCTCCTACAGAATGCTCAACGCGGTGTACGATAACCTGTCCGGGGTCCTGCCGTACAAGCTGCTGAAACAGGGAGAGAAATCCAACGACAAGCTGCTGGAAGAGTTTCGTAAGGGTAAGGGCGCCTGCCTGTTCGGGGTTCACAGCTTCTGGGAGGGCGTGGACGTTCCCGGCGACGCGCTGTCCTGCGTGATCATCGACAAGCTGCCCTTCGCGGTTCCGGACAGTCCGGTGACCAAGGCCCGGACCGAGGCGATCACCTCCGCGGGCGGCGACTGGTTTCGGGAATACGCGGCCCCCCAGGCGCAAATCCGGCTTAAGCAGGGGTTTGGCCGGCTGATTCGATCCAAGACGGATACCGGGATCGTGTGCATAATGGATTCCAGGCTGCTGAAGAAGTTCTACGGCAAGGAGTTTCTGAAATACCTGCCGCCGTGCGCGAAGACGATTCACCTGCGGGATATTGAGACGTTCATGAGGGAGTCGAAGGAGTCGAGGGATGAGCAACGAGTCTGATACCATAACGGTCCTTATAGCCGACGATCACGCGATTCTTCGAGAGGGTTTGACGGGACTCTTGGAGGAGCAGGACGACATACGGATAGTCGGCGCCGCCGTCAACGGCGCGGACGCCGTGGCCAAGGCGCGGGAACTGAAACCCGACGTGCTGGTGCTGGACCTGATCATGCCCGAGATGGATGGCATTACCGCGCTGGAAGTCATCGCCCGGGAGGCGCCGGATACCCGGACAATCGTGCTCACCGGTGTTGACGACGATGATCTGCTGGCCCGCTCGATCAAGGCCGGCGCCGTTGGATATTTGCTCAAGGACGTGGCCTCCTCGCAGCTTATGGACGCGATACGCGCGGTTGCCGGCGGCGGATGCTGGATGCCCAGCGACCTGACCCAGAAGCTCGTGCGTGCCATCGCCGAAGACCGTCCGACCAGCGAACGTGACAGGCTGGGTTTGCTCACGCCCCGAGAATTGGAAGTCCTGCGCTGTATCGGCGAGGCGGCAAGCAACCTGGCGATTGCGAAGAAACTGTTTATAAGCGAGCACACCGTCAAAGCGCACGTCACTCACATCTTTGAGAAGCTCGGACTGTCGACGCGGCAGGAGTTGGTCAAGTTCGCGATCCGCTACGGGCTCGTAAAGGCGTGAGGGATAGGTTTGTAGGGTTCCAGGGTTCCAAGGTTCCAGACTACTACGAACACTGTTCACTGATCACCGTTCACTGTTCACTGACATGCACGTTATCCAAAGCAGACTCTTGTCCGACGAAGCGGCAACGACGGAGCGGATGCTGGCTTTCGTCCGCGCCGTGCTCGCGTTCGCCACTCTGATCGTCGCCGTTAAGCTGTATTTCGAGGTTCAGTTCGAGTACAGGCCGATGGCTCTTACGCTGGAACTGGCGCTGTCGTACGCGCTGGCGATGAGCCTGGTCACGCGCCACAGGCCCCTTGCCACGAGACGAGCGGCGATATTCTCCAGCATTTTCGAGGTGGCACTGATCACGGTCCTCGTCGCCAGTACGGGCGGTTCAAAGAGTCCGTTTTACCTGTGGTACGTTTTCTACATAGTGAGCGTCTCGCTCCGATATGGACTGCAGATTTCGATAGTCGCGCTCGCGGCCAGCATAGTCTCTTACACAATAGTCACGACCTCGGCCGTGTCGCTGTCGCTCGCGGGCGAGACGTTTATCCCCACTTTTCTAGGCAGCACGGGATTCCTCTTCATACTGGCCCTCGTATTCGGGCATATGTCGGAGAAACAGAAGAGCTACCAGGCCCAGTTGGCGGTGGTCAACGAGTTGGGCATCGCGCTCTCCTCGCTGTCCGGGTCCGCCGAAATCGAGAAGGAGCTGGCGCGCCAGGCGGCGACGCTTCTTCAGGCGGAGCGCGGCTGGTTTGCAAGCCGGCGAGACCGAGCTTCCGGCGGGACGCTTTACTGGATCGGAGAAGATCATCCTTCCGGAGACGCCGACTTGGGCGAATGGGCGCCTGACTTGGTTATCGGGCATGGCCGGGCGCGGATAACCAACGATGCGCCGCGCGACGGCTCTTTGCCTTCGGACTTCGCGCAGTCGCAGCGAATCCGGTCGATCGCGGCGGCGCCGCTGCTGGCTCCGGAGGCGGTCGTCGGCGTCCTTTATGCCGTTAACCGCAACACTGGCCCGTTTTCCGCCTCCGATCTTCGGCTTCTGGACCTGATCGCAAGTCAGGCCGCGCCGCTTCTGGAGAACGCGCGCCTGGCGGAGCGTTTGAGGGAGACCGCCGCGAGCGAGGAAAGGCTCCGAATAGCAAGAGACCTGCACGACAACTTCCTCCAGACGCTTGCGGCGATCAAGCTGCATCTGGAACGGTGCAGCCTGCTGGTGGACAAGAACGCCGATAAGGCGAAGGCCGCGATCGGGCGGACTCAGGAGATAGCCGCGGCGGGGTTGTCGGAAGTGCGTTCCTACCTCTCTGAGTTGAGAATGGTGGGCCCGGAGCCGGGGCAGCTCCGGGAGGCGATAAGGCGCTTCACCGCGGAGGCGGCCGCCGCAGGCGGGTTCAACGCCCGACTCGAACTCGATCTCGACCCGGACCTGATTTCCGAAAGCGCCTGTTCCGCCGTCTTCCAAATCCTGCGCGAGTTGGTGAACAACGCCGCCAAGCACGCGAAAGCCGCCAATCTGGACGTCTCGGCCCACGCCTCCGCCGAAGCGCTGACGCTGCGCGTCCACGATGACGGAGCAGGCTTCGACGTAGAGGAGGCGCGCAGCGCCGCCGCCGCAACCGGCCATTTGGGGCTCGTGGGTGTCGAGGAACGTGTAAACGCGCTGCAGGGTGAGGTGAAGGTCCAAAGCGCTCCAGGAACGGGAACCACGGTCACTGTCCGGCTGCCTCGGTGACGGGCCCGTGTTCCCGCGACAAATCCCACGCTGTGCTGCTCTGCGGCGCCCGGTCCGGATGCCGCGGTGAGGACTTCTTTCTAAAAACGCGCCATCTGTCATTCACTGGGCTGAAGACCTTGGAAGCAGGAGCTGCGTGTGCGAGGCGACATCCGCGCACTTCACGGCGTCCATCCGGCGCCGAACCCGCCTTGACAGGCTGGTTGGCTTGTAGCCTCTGAAATCCACCGCCCTCTCCCGGTGCAGCTTCTCCATGAGTTTCATCAGTTCTTCGTGACTCAATTCCGGCGCTTCAATCCTCTGTAGTTACAACGTGCATTAGCCCGCATTATTCACGAACAACGCCCCGAAGATCGTCATTCTGAGCAAGTGATCCCGATGGATCGGGATTATTTCGGAAAGGAACCACCCCGTTGTTTCGGGATTTGAGGGTTGGGCGGCATACGCATGCTATAGCGG
>JAUSGG010000075.1 GCA_030649165.1 Armatimonadota bacterium | reverse complement strand
GCATCAGGTGTTCGCCAGACGTTGCGGCGCTTGCGGCAGGGTCCAGATACCGAAGCTGGACCTTTCGGGTGACGTGTTGGGCAGGCATCGGGTGGGTGTGAGGCTGATGAGCCTGATCGCCAAGCTTCACATCGAATGCCGGGTTCCTCTGTCAACAATCCGCAACTCCCTTGAAACGCTTTACTCGTTGCGCCTGAGCAAAGGAGAACTCTCCGAGATACTGCACACGGTGGCGAAGTATGGCGCCAGAGACTACTCGAAACTGCTTGCTGATGTGCGCGGAAGTCCCGTGGCGCATGCGGACGAGACGGGCTGGCGCGAGGACGGGGTGAACGGCTATATCTGGAGTTTCTCGACCCCCAAGACGCGCTACTTCGTCTACAACCGGAGCCGCGCGGGCGACATTCCGAAAGAAGTCTTGGGAGAGGAGTTCGGGGGTGTCTTAGTCTGCGACTTCTACTGCGCCTACAACGTGCTGTTGACTCGTCGTCAGCGATGTTGGGTTCATTTCCTTCGTGATCTGCGCAAGCTTAAAGATGACCATCCTGACGAGACTGAAGTGGCGAAATGGGTGGATGAGGTCATCGGCGTCTACCGGCGCGCCAAGAGGTTCAGGAGCAACAAGTTCGAAGAGCGTCTTGCAAAGAGGATCGTCTTTGAGGAAGAGGCGCTCTCTCTTGCTCTTCCTTTTGTGAAGACCGACCTGCCTCAGCGTGTGTTGGCGCAGCGGATAGAGAGGTTCCTCCCGGAGTTGTTCGTGTTTGTCGAGGACCCACGCGCGCCCTCGGACAACAACGCGGCGGAGCGTTCGGTGAGGCCGAGCGTGATCGCGAGGAAGATAAGTGGCGGAACCCGCTCAGCCAAGGGCTCGGCGACCAAGATGACGCTGATGAGTCTGTTCGGGACGTGGAAACTTCGGGGTCTCAACACTTTTGAGACTTGCCGGGAGATGCTTCTGGCCTCACAGCAAACCATCGCCGTGCAATCAGCGTGAGTAAGTCACTCTACCTAACCCTGAACTGTTACGCACCGGCTCCGTAATTTGACCTCCCACCCCCCAACCTGCTACAATGAACCTGCGATTAGTAGCAGCGGCCGGGTTCCGACTGTGGACCTTCGGCCGCTTTTTGTCGTTTATCGGAGATTATGAGCGTTAGTAAGCTGAAAAACCGGGGCGTCGAGCTGCGCGGGGATATGCGCAATGTGGCGATTATTGCCCACGTTGACCACGGCAAGACGACGCTGGTGGATGTAATCCTGCGCCAGAGCGGGACGTTTCGCGTCAACCAGGTGGTCGCCGAGCGCGTGATGGATTCCAACGATCTGGAGCGCGAGAAGGGCATAACCATCCTCTCCAAGGTCACGGCGGTCAACTACAAGGGCGTCAAGATCAATATCGTGGATACCCCCGGCCATTCGGATTTCGGCGGGGAGGTGGAGCGCATTCTGCGTTCGGTGGACGGCGCGCTGCTGCTGGTGGACGCGTGCGAGGGGCCGATGCCGCAGACGCGCTTCGTGCTGAAAAAGGCCCTGGAGCATAAGATCAAGCCGATAGTCGTCATCAACAAGATCGACAGGCCGGGCGCGAGGCCGTGGCAAGTGGTGGACGAGGTTCTGGACCTTTTCATCGAACTCGGCTGTGACGAGAGCCTGCTCGATTTCCCGTATATCTTTACTTCCGCGACGGACAGCTACGCCGTGCTCGACCCCAGCGATGAGCCGAAAGACATCGGCCCGCTGTTCGATATGATACTCTCCCGCGTTCCGCCGCCGACGGTCGAGAACGATAAGCCGTTCCAGGTTCAGATCACCAGTTTGGACTACGATGACCATTTGGGCCGGATGTTCGGCGGCAGGATTCTGCGAGGTTCGGCGCGCAAGGGGGAGACCGTGGCGATCGTCAAGCGCGACGGCTCCACCGACACGTTCCAACTCACGAGGATTTTCATCTACCACGGCCTCAAGAAGCAGGAAGTCGAGGAGGTCGCCGCGGGGGAGATCGTGCTGCTGGCGGGTTACCCCGAAGTGCAGATCGGCGAGACAATCGGCGATACGCTTCAGCCGGAGGCGCTCGATTTGATCGAGATCGACGAGCCGACCGTTACGATGGATTTCCTGGTCAACGACAGCCCCTGGGCCGGCAAGAGCGGCAAGTGGCTGACGATGCGCAACCTGTCCAACAGGCTTTACAGGGAGGCCATTATCAACGTCAGCTTGCGCATCGAGCCGACCGACCTGCCGAACGCGCTGAGCGTGTCGGGGCGCGGCGAATTGCAGCTTGCCGTGCTGTTGGAGACGATGCGCCGCGAGGGGTATGAGGTCGCTGTGAGCAAGCCGCGCGCTATTACGCGCACGATCGACGGCGTCCACTGCGAGCCTATCGAGGAATTGAACGTTGAGATCAAAGACGAGGCTATGGGCACGATCATGTCGGAGGTCGCAACGCGCAAGGGCGAGGTCAAATCCATGACCAAGGACGACGTGGGGAACAACAAGCTGGTCTTCGAGATACCGACGCGCGGGTTGATAGGATTCCGCACGGATTTCCTCACGTGGACCAAGGGGCTGGGGCTGATGTCGCACGTATTCAGGCGTTACGGACCGCACCGTGGGGAGATCGTCACCCGCACGCGCGGCAGCCTGGTTTCCAAAGAGACGGGTCGGGCGACGGCTTATGCCATCGCGCCGCTGCAGGAGAGGGCGAGCTTCTTCATCGTGCCGGGGGAAGAGGTCTACGAGGGACAGGTCGTGGGGGAGAACTCGCGCTCGGAGGATATGGTGGTGAACATCACCAAGGCGAAGCACCAGACTAACATGCGCTCGTCCAATGAAGACATGACCGTGCTTATCACCCCGCCGCGGCCGTTCACGCTGGAGCAGGCGCTGTCGTTCATCGGCGAGGACGAACTGCTGGAGATCACGCCCGCCGCGCTGCGGTTCCGGAAGATGACGTTGGGAAAGCTGGATAGGTTGTTGGAGTCGAGGAGGGCGCGGTAGGCGGGGATTTGTGGGATTTCAGAGATGACACCTTCTACGAGTGCCAACTGCTATTTCACCTGCCGAATGCGGTAGTTGCCGTTCACAACTTTCACGATCTGGATCTGAATGCCACAGTTGCCTAACGTGAAACTGTCACCCCTGAAAAGTGCCCGCGGCTTGTTGGAGTAGACAAAGTAGATGCTGTACCTCCCATTCGGAACGAAGACGGAAGTCTTGCCACGAGCTGGAACGTCGAAATCCTTTCCCTTGCCGCCCATGCGCAGCCCGGTCTTTACCGCGAAGCGGTTGGGGTTCCTGATACGAACCTCGTGTGTGCCCTCATCTAGGGGCCCGCTGAACGGCGGCAACGGAGATGCGGGCGAGACACGGGATGGCGGTTGACCTTGTGCCTTGGCTGATGGAGAGATCGCTACAACAACAGTCGGAGAACGGGTCAGGCTGAACGGCTTCAAGTCCCACAGGAGCAGCTTCGTGGGCTTCACATCTGGAGAGCACGCGAACAAGAATCGGAGAGACTGAGGATCGCAGGACCAACTGAGCGGATATACCATCTGTCCGCTTTCGCGTTTGGGGTCCTCCATAGTGTACGCAGAAGGATAGTGTGTGTGGCCTAGACTGTCTACCATCTTGACACCGTCCGGTGGGACGACCCAAACATAGTCGAAGGCGTCCCGAATATAGTAGCCCTTGTCCGTTTTGACGGTCTTCTTCCTCTCGGCCTTGCTCAGCAGATTGCGGAAATCGATTCGCACCGCCCAGCCACGAGTCTTCGAAGTGGAACCATCAGCAGCGGGCACCAACCACGACTGATACGCGGCTGCGCGAACCACAACATCGTAGTTGCCTTCTATCCGCTGTGGTTCACCAAGCCTCACAAGGTCCGACGCCGCGGACGCGCTGGAAGCAAGCTCGCTTATGGGGGACGCCGGAGGTGTGCCGGACCCTCCATCGGACTTCGCGGAGTCACCAACCTCCGCTGCCGTCTTGACCTCGTCAGCGACAGGAAATACCGGCAACGACATCAACAGGAAACAGGACGCCGTGATCAACGGCACCCGCCATCTTGCCATAGTCCACCTCGGCTTCAGGCACCCATGGGCACAAGCCCTGGTTCTGCCCGGCTCACAATTGTCCTAGCCGATTGTACCAAGAGAACGGGGCTGTGTCAAAGCGCGTTGACGGGGGAGCGGCGGGGCGCCTATAATCTGAGTGAACGCTGAGGTAAACGGAAGTGGGAGAAGACCCGGCTTCCGTTCGTTTTGTTTTATTATGCTTCGGGACGAACTGCTGTCCCGAAGCATAGAAGAAGACACACCTATTGCAAAATACCTATTGACGTTATGCCTATATTAGGGTATAAACTAAATAGCCAGCGGACAAAATTCGGCTCCACGCCGTGAGGTCCTGTTTATTCAGGAGACCCTATATTCGCTGGTCGTTCAGCAAGAATAGCTGCGGTAAGCGGCTTTTCTGCGTTATACAAGATCCCTTCTTTTTCCCGCGCATCATCACAGTCCCATACGCAATGGAACTTCGGCCACATCATCTCTAGGAACCGATCTTCGCCTTTTTCATAGAGCCGTTGCAATGACCACAGCAGATAATCTACTGCCTGCAAGCCTGCGTGGTCTTTTGGCTCCATAGCATTTATGGTAAACGTCGATGAATATCCTATACCATGGGCTTTGCAGTATTTCTTACGCGCAGACTCAAGCGCTTGCCGCAAAGCTTGAGTCCTATTTGATGAGCCACGTACTGCAAATGTGATATCGTAATGGCCGTGTCTATGAAGTTTGTCTCCAAACAGTCGGCGGACCAAGTCATCATAGAACTGATTCACATTGTATCTGTAATCCGGATTCATGATAAGGAAGTCCGTAACTATCTGCATTGCTTTTCTTTTGCAGCGCACTACTGCGTGAAACTCGATATCCTGTTTCAGCAACAGGCTAAACACATCGCGACGCACCTCGGGTAGGTCATCTTTGGCGTGAAAGCATACTGCCGTTTTTCGGTTCTCCGGCTGCATCGACGGCACTTTTTTGAAATAGGGGTCTGACAACAACTCCTTGCGTAACGATTCCAGAGAGTGAGATAGCGTAGCAAGATTTCCGATCTTCACTGACCCTAAGATGAGGTAGTTGGAGCATCCTTCGCATCCAATGAGTACTTTTCCACGACGTCCCCATATGGTTGGATCGCCTGCTTCGTCAACACAATAGCAAACCGCCTCAGATACCACCTTGAGTATTCAACCTCCATCATGAACTGCTTTTATTATGCTGCGGGACGAACTGCTGTCCCGAAGCATAGAATTGTCCCAGCCGATTGTACCAAGAGAACGAGGCTGTGTCAAAGCGCGTTGACGGGCGCGCGCCCGGCGCATATAATCTGAGTGAACGCTGAGGTAAACGGAAGTGGGAGAAGACCCAGCTTCCGTTCGTTTTGTTTATGGGGTATCACCCTCACCCCAACCCTCTCCCGTCAAAGGGAGATGGGGCCGGAGGTGGCGAGCAGTCGGAAGAACGTAACAGTTAAGGAATGGCAAGAACGATGCTGGGGAACCGTCATTCTATCCCGCGGGAACGGCATCCCAAGCCCCAGCTTGCGAATACAGCCAAAGTCAGTTCCGCAGGGCGTCTCAACCGGGGGCTCTGCGGGAACTAACTCCGGTGAAGGCCGATGGGTTGGCGCAGATAGACCGTTCCTGCAGGATAGGAAAAGGCCCCTTATTCGGTCCCCTTATTGAATGCGCTGTGCCTCAGCCCCGGCTATTGTGCTTCAGACCGCCCATGGATCAATTGCCAATAAAACTCCCACACCGCTACGGCCATCCATGAGTTTACAAGGACGCCAAGCAACAGGCCGTAGATGATATCTGTAGCGGTGTAGGCCCATCCAGGCAAGAAGCGGATTGCCTCCGCCATGAGAGCGCTGACGCAATAAACGACCATCAGAAAAGTGAAGCCCACCGCGACAAACGATAGAGCCTGCCAAGGATGAGCAAACCAATCGCGGATCCCTAAGCGCAGCCCACCGGGCGTTCCCGGCTTGTGGACCACATAGGCATATGGAAGAAACATGAACACCGGGAGCGCCAGGCTCCATATATGCCACGCGCCGAAGCTCCATTCCCACGCAGGACCGAATACATTGCCCCGCATTCGAACCAACAATATGAGGCTCATGGCCGCCCCGATTACCCACAACAGGGTATAGACCCTGAGAGCCGGGTTGAAGTAGCGAATAACATCTCGCAAGAAGCTATCGCCCGTAACCGGCTTGTTCTGCTTGAGCCGCTTGAACGACCCGACAATCCCCCCGACTAGAAGCGAAGTGACTACCGTGTAGCACAAGGCTAGTATCATCCCTACAATACTGATCCACAGGATCTCGTCCGGCAGGCTGCGGCCCTCCTTGAATGAGGAGTAGGAGGCGACTGAGTACCTAAGCGCTACTATGGCAACCCCAAGGAAAGCGATTGCGAGCGGCAGCACGATATTGTCCACAAGTGTCGCGGGAGCTGCAAGTTCCGGGGCACTCCTCAGGGCCTTTATGCGCTTGCCTAACCATAGAGCCAAGCCCACGAAGACAACGGAGATGATCAGGAAACTCTCTATGGACGGTTCATGGCCCACCATGAGGAAAAACTGCCCCGTGGCTCTACCCGTCGACTTGACGACCGCTTTCCCCAACGTGTAGACGACCAAGTTTCCGAAGTCAAGAGCCGAGTGGCCAGGAGGGCCTTCCAGTCCCGGCGCTGCGGAAGAGGCTAGTCGCTCGATGAGGACTGTTTGAAGCAAAGCGCCGAAGGCGCTGATCAGCGCTACTGCCCCGAACACCGCCGGTATCCACCTGTGCCGCCAAAGCGTTTTCCACGCCTCCAGATAGATACCGACCAGGTTATCGAGATTCGGAGGCGCGATTCTAAACGGAAGCTGATAGAAATGACGGATTACCTGTATCGCCCCCGCAGGCAGCGCGACGAGAAGCGTCAATATGGCCAGGGCCAGCGCCCCCCGGGACTCGATGAAGGACCCGTAGGCGAATACAATGGGGCCTGACTTTTCCCGGAAGATCAGGTAAATGATTCCTATGGAGAATAGGACCATCCACAGACTGACCCAGGGGACTCCGAATCCGTCGTCGGGTTTTCGCTCGTCTTCCACCGTCCGCCTCCCCCACTCAACCCTCAACTCTCAACCTATCCCTACACGCCCGCCTCCGCGATCATATCCGTCACCTCCCGCTCTTCGGGGTGTGCCGCAAGGTTGCTCAAGATTGGCCTCATTGAACAATGGTATCTTCATCTGTTGTGCCTAGCACTCACAGGAGCATTTCCGCACTCGGTCCAGACTCGCCGCTATCTCCTTCTCATGTTGAGGCGTCAAACACGTTCCCCTTCCCGTAGCGCATTGCGGTATAACTGCAAGCTGCCGCTTTCGAAATCATCGATAGGGGCGGGCTTGGCGGAAATGAGGCGATCCGTGTCCAATTGTATAGGATAGAGCAGATCGACGATCTCACGTAGTTCGTGGAAGTAGTCGAAAGGCTTGTCCAGCAGCACGAGCAGGTCAACATCGCTTGCGGGACCGGCGTGTTTGCGCGCAAGGGAGCCATACAATACGAGGCCCCGGAATTGCGGGCCGTAGTGGCTTTCAAGAACGGCTTTGCACCTGTGAATTGTCTCTTGCGTTGTCATTGGGAGCACCTCGTACGTCCGCCTGCATGGTTCGACGGTTACATGCGATTGTACCAAGAGGACAAAGGGTCTGTCAAAAGCCGCGCTCAAGCAATAACCGCTGGCGTAACAGTTCACAAATGGGGTATTGCATCGCCGCAACAGTTGACGAATGCAGAGCGTTTGACCCTCTCCCTCAAGGGAGAGGGGATTACGCATGTCGTTTCCCAAGAGTGAGCAGTGAAGAGACTCGTACTTACTAAGCCTGAACAGTTACCGTAACAGTTCAGGAATAGGGAGTAAGCGCCGCTGAATGTCATTTCGAGTGGAGCGCCAGCGGAGTCGAGAAATCTGCTTCTCTCGCACCGTGCCTCCGGGAAAAGCAGATTCCTCGTTCCTCCTAATGAA
>JAUSGG010000070.1 GCA_030649165.1 Armatimonadota bacterium | reverse complement strand
AAAACTCGTCGAGTCCAATGCGTACACCTCCAGTTGATGTGTACCGCATGCTTCGACATGCCCTCTGAATGTACCTTTTTGTGACAAACGTCAGGTCTTGCATGTATCTGTCACAAAACAAATTTGCGTGCGTTGGCCCTGACCGGTACGAGGCTGATTTGTGCGAAATATTACAAAGTAGGTAAGCGAGGTCATTCCTTCCGCCCCCGATAGAGGGCTGAAATGAAACTTCTTGAGCTATCCCCTCGATAGGGCGTTATTTGCAATGACGCTCGAAACAGAACTCAGGGATTTGAAATCCCAGTATTCTGTTTCGCGCGCGATGGCATATCGCGCGCGATCAACGTATTTTTGCGAGGTAACAGAAGAGTGCTCAGGCGAAAGCCCTTGAGCTATCCCCTACTGACTTGAGGTCAAGCCCTTATCGTGGCAGTGCTTGCAGGTTATACTGACGTTGTTGGTCTCAGAGTCGCTGTCTTCGATCTCTTCGGTCGTCCTGTTATCGTAGATCAGGCCGAACGGATGCGTCGAACCGTGGGCTTTGTGGCAGGTGACACACGAGACCTGGCCCGCGCCGGCGTCGGTCTCACCGAGCGTTTTAAGCTTGCTGACGGTCCCTGGCGTCCAGCTTCGGGAGTAGCCGACCGTGGGGTGACTGAGCCAGTTCCCCCCGACTGGTCCGCCGCTGTGTATTGCTGTGTGGCAGGACACACAGAACGCCTCATAGTGATGCTCCGCCGCGCCCGGAAGATTGTAGGTGATATTGGAGGCGTCATAAGCGTCAGCCGGTTGTTGTGCGGGGTAAGGCTTTGCCTCAAACACGTCTTTGGACGCATCATTGCTTGTCGTTGCGTAGGTGATTCCGCCGGAACCCATATCCTTCAGGTTTCTGTAGTATTCGTTCCCGTGCGGGTCGTGACAGCTTGTGCAGTTCAGATCGGAAGCGGCGCTGCCGCCCGGGGGCGTTTCATCCCCGTTGCCCAAGTTGTGGCCGTAATCGGATGTGAACGGAGCATAAGGCTCCGATGCGGTGTTGTTGAACCTGCCGGCTGATCTGTGCGAGGGCTGCCCTCCCTGCCCCGCTTCGCCGTACACATCGATCGCTTCTCCGCCGTCGTGACAACTCAGGCACAGAGCGGATACATCGTCCGTAATCAGCAAGTTGGCGTATGTCGTAACGCCGGAGCTGATGCGGTCGTCCGCGTCGTCACCATAGCTATGGCTCTTGGCAGAGTGGATGTTGTGGCATTGATAGCACTTGAGCTCTGTGCCGGTGTGGTAGTCTCCCGCTGTCGCCCCGACTGAGAGAATTGCTATGAGACATGCCGTGAGGATCAACGCTGGTGTTGGCCTCATTCCCTTTGTCCACCCCCAGAATGTCCTTCCACATTGTGAGGAGCATTGTCGATTGAGAAGTGGACATGCTTGCGGTCGGACAAACAGAAAGCCGTACATAAGAAAACCCGGGCGCGATTGCCGCGCCCGGGCATAACATGCATATTGCCAATAGATCTAACTACTCAGTAGTGGTCAGACCCTTGTCGTGACAGTGCTTGCAGGTCACTCGGATATTCTCACCTGCCGCGCTGTCCTCTATACCGGCCGTAGTCCTGTTGTCGTAGATCAAGCCGAACGGATGGGTTGACCCATGCGCCTTGTGACAACTGACACAGGAAACCTGTCCCGCCACAAGCGCCCCGGAGTCTCCCGCTGCCGGTGTTCCACCGAGTGTCTTGAGCGGGCTAGCCGTACCGGCAGTGTAGCTCACGCTATGACCGATTGTCGGGTGCTTAAGCCATCCGCTTGACGAGTCGTCATTGTGTATACTTGTGTGACACGACACACAGAACCCCTCCAGATGATGGCTGGAGCCATCCGGCTGGTTGTAGCTGATATTCGAAGCGTCGTACGCGTCCGGTACCGCAAACGCTGGGTACGGCTTCAACTCGAAGACGTCCTTGCTGGTGTCATTAACGGTCTTTGCATACGATACGCCCCCGGAACCAAGGTCTCTAAGGTTCCTGTAGTTAGCGTTCCCGTGGGGGTCATGGCAGCCCGCACAGTCGAGGTCGTAGCTTCCGCTGCCGCCTGGGGGTGTCTCGGCCCCGTTCTTAAGGTTGTGACCGTATTCAGATGCGAATGGAGCGTACGGGGTCGTAGCTGCGTCGTTGAACCGGCCGGCGGACCTGAGCGTCGGCTGTCCGCCCTGTGTGGTGTCTCCATAAACGTCGATTTCCTCGCCTCCGTCGTGGCAGGACAAGCACAACCCAGCTACGTCTGCCTCCCTGAGTAAGTGGTCATAAGTCGTGACCGCCCCTCCGGGCGCGAACTCGTCGTCGGCGTCATCAGTATACAGGTGGCTCTTGGTCGCGTGCATAACGTGGCACTGGTAGCATTTCAGCGCGCTGCCGGTGTGATAATCGCCCGCCATCGCACTGGCCGCGAACATCGCCACGAGACACGCCGCCAAGATCACTATTAATGCGATTCGCATTCCTTTACCTCCTTCCAGATCATCGTTCTAACACACACACTACTGTGCGTATTGGTGTATACGAGTCCAATGGTACTCTGTTTCACCTCCTCGCCTTTCCATTTCCAGTTGCATCTCCTTCGCTCGATACATCAGAGGTTTCCCTTACCTTAAATAACCGTGTTTGCCGGAGTCGCCCGTAAGTTGAGCTTTGTGTACCTTTTCACGCTCAATCAGGACCATTAGCTTTGTCGAACACGTGCGAGCTTAACTAACTGGGTTGCAACTGTGTAAACCCGGTCACACCTTGAGTCTAAGGGTATACCCTGTGCACTATGCTTGTCAACTAGTAATTTTACCTGGTAATCTCCTCTGGTAAGTGGTCAGGCTTCGGGAGGTGGTTGCGGTAGGCCGGACACTCCTATCTGGCGTATCGGACAAGGGCGCATGACTACCTGGTTGCGTCCTCTCATACGGGCATTACTCACTAAATGCGTACGGCGCCGGCGGTCTGCACAAGTGGTTTGGTCCCTCGATAAGTCCCGCTGAACCGGGACTGCTCCGGCCGTACATAAGAAAACCCGGGCGCGATTGCCGCGCCCGGGCATAACATGCACATTGCCAAAAGCGTCTAACTACTCGGTTGTGGTCAGACCCTTATCGTGGCAGTGCTTGCAGGTGACTCTGATGTTCTCGCTCGAAGTCGCATCCTCAAGCGCTGTCGTGGTCCTGTTATCATAGACCAGACCAAACGGGTGGCTTGATCCGTGGGCCTTATGGCAGGTGACGCAGGAAACGTCTCCCGCCACCAGAGATCCACTGCCTCCGGCTTCGGGCAGTCCGCCAAGTGTCTTAAGCGGGCTAACCGTCCCCGCGGTGAAGCTGACGCTGTGACCTATGGTCGGGTGCTTCAGCCATCCACCCGACGAGTCGTCGTTGTGAATGCTGGTGTGACACGATGCGCAGAACTGCTCGTAGTGATGGCTGCCGCTAGAGGGCAGGTTGTAGCTGACGTCGGATACGTCGTACTTCAACCCGGTAGCGAGCTTCTGGAAAACGTCCTTGGTAGGATCGTTAGTCGTCGAAGCGTAGCTGATACCTTCGCCGCCAACCTCGTTTAAGTTTCTGTAGTAGGCGTTCCCATGCGGCTCGTGGCAGCTTGTGCAGTCGAGGTCCACGGCGACACTGCCGCCGGGAGGAACCTCAGCGCCATTGGCCAGATTGTGGCTGTAGACGGACGCCACGGGGGCAACATACGCCCCGGCGGCGTCGTTGTTGAACCAACCGCCAATCCTCTGGAGAGTCGGAACGGTCTCCGCTACTCCATAGACGTCCTTCCTATCTCCCTCATTATGGCACTCCAAGCACATCTCGTTGATGTCCTCGTACTTCAGCAGATGGTCGAAGCTGCTGACGGCGCCGGTCCCACCCCAGTCATCACGCGTGTCATCCGCGTACAGGTGGCTCTTAGTCTGGTGCATGACGTGGCACTGGTAACACTTCAGTTTAGAACCAACGTGATAGTCGCCGGCCATCGCTCCAACCGCGAATATAGCCACGAGACATACCGCCAGAATCATTACGAATGCAAGTTTCATTACCTCTACCTCCTTCCAGATTGTGTTATTGCGCACATGCCCTAACGCATGCTCACCAATTGCGAGTCTGTTGGTAGGTGTTTCACCTCCTTTCTTTCTCTAACTCCAGCCGCGATCTCTCCGCCCGACGCTCACGAGTTCGCTGAGCTTCAGCGGGTCTTCTCGACGTGCCGGGCAAGTCGATCATTTCTCAGCTTTTCAGCGAGAAGACTTGGATACGGTTCGTTCCTCTTTCGGCGACGTAAAGCTTCCCTTGGCCGTCCGTCGCCAGGGCCGCCGGATTTCGCATTTCGCCGGGCCGGGATCCCGGCCCTCCTCCGATATATTGCTGATACTTGCCGTCACTGGTAAACTGCTTTACTCTGTGCGTGCCACAATCCGCAATCCAGAACGTGCCGTCGTCAGCGCTGGCAATGTCGAACGGCCTGCGGAACCACTCCTCGGCTATATCTCCAAAGGCCAGCAGTTCCTTACCGGTCGAGTCCAACACTCGCACACAGGGATAGTCCGTGGAATTCAGCAGGTATATCTTGCCGTCGTTACCAATGTCCATTGCCGAGATCGACTCGATGAACTTCTCTCCATCCCTGTTCACGGTTTGTGTTACAGCGCCGGTAGCGGAGCGTTTCAGCGAGATTGCACGGAGTAGTTCCTGGTCCGCACTCAGCACAATCAGTTGCGAAGTGTCATCAACGACGTAGAGATTGTCGTTCGCATCTACGTCCAGGCATCTCGGCTTTGCCCGCTCGACACCGAGGATCTTAGCTACATCGATGCGCTTGATCAGACGGCCCCGGTAGTCGTACATCGCCACTTTGTTTGAGACACCATCGCTTACGAACACTTGACCGAGGCTGTCGACTGCCAAACTCAACGGACTGCCGGGGCTGGCTTCGCCCGTCGCGGGATCGATAGCCATGTGCCGAAATCTGAGCAGCGGAACGCCCTTCGCATCGAACCCCACGATCTGGTGGTTCCCCGTGTCGGCAACCCAAATGTCGCCCCGCTTCCTATCGATAAACAGCCCGCTAGGCCCGCTGAACTTCAACGCTTCGGAGTACCCTGTCAGGACCATCACCGGGTGTGGATCGATTGTCTTCACCGCGCCGTAGGCCACATGCGTCGGCGCGCCAACAAGCGCCGCCACCGTGATAGACATCACTCGCATTCGGCTAGCCATGCATGCCCTCTTTGTGGCACCGCACACAGAGTTCGCGCTCATGATTGTCCTTTGTCAAATGCCCCCATTCAGAACCGTGCGGCTCGTGGCAGCTTGCGCAGACAAGCATTTTCTTCGTGGTCGGGTCTATGACTTCACTGCCGTCGGGTTTCTTGCCGTACGGGTGAAGGTGCGGTTTGTGGCAGTCCTGGCACAGATCGATCGATGCCTTCTTCAGAAGGCGTCCTTCCGAGGAAGAATGCGGCTTATGACACTGCAGGCAGTTCAGGTCCTCCAGCGGCTTGTGCTTGAATTTCGCTTCAGATATCACCGTCTGAACGCTGCTGTGACAAGTGAAACAAGCGTCGGCCACCCTGGCGGTGCGGAGCAACCCTTTTTCGGCATCGGACACGTGCGGCGAGTGACAGGCAGTGCACATTCCCTCAGCAACCGGACGGTGAACGCCGTCTCCTTCGGGCAGCCCCTTACTGTGGCAGGAGACACACAATTCCTTCTGAGGCTTCAGCAGCGCGATGGCTCCGTTCGAGCCCGCGGGCTTGTGGCAGGACCCGCAGCCCATCGACTTGAAGGGCCCGTGCCGGCGTTTCCGCAATAGCGAGTTGGCCTTATCGTGAGAATGCGGATCGTGACACTCCACGCAGTTGCTCGCGCCGACGTCGTAACCACCGTGGCTCTTATTCAGATCGGCCCCCGCCTTGTGACACGTGACACATATCGCCTGCACCCCCGACTTCACCATCTGAGGCTGCGACGATCCGTGCGGGTTGTGGCAAGTGAGACACTGCTTCTGTTTTACGGGCGTGTGAGTGTAGGAACTCGGCTTCGCTATCAACGCTGAATGGCACTTCACGCACAAGTCCGCGGCTTCCTGCTTCAGCAATTTCGCCACCGAGGAGTGCGCCGCATGGCAGTTCAGACAGGCAAGACCCTTGCGCGAATGCGCGCTTCGGCTCCAGTACGCCGCGTCCAGTTTCTGCCACTCCCTTGGCATCGCGTTGCCGGACGTGGCAGCGTGGCAGGAGTTGCACACCGCGTCGAAACCCTTGAGGTTATCGGGAGCGGCCGTCACCAGTTTCTTCTTGCCGGTAGACGCCACGTGCAGACTTCCCGGACCGTGGCAGGCTTCGCAGCCCTTTGCGCTGTCGGCGACCTCCGCGCTCAGCAGTTTGCCATGCGCTGTAGCAGTCCACTCGTCATATATCTTGGGGTGGCACAGCTTGCATTTGTCGCTTCCAACAAAGCTGGCCTGGTCCGCACCAAGCGCTGGAACGAACGGGCCGCTGAAGAGCGCGAGCACGGCTACTATGAATAGTGACTTTTTCCAGATCATCGATTCGATCAACCTCCGCCTCACTACTTTGTGTAATCATTCACAATCAAAAGCACACTTAAGCCGCTTTCAATTTTAATGCACAGGAGAGTTAGCGAAAACGGGACCCTACTTTGTGCGAAGTCTCACATACTATCCCGATAATACCCGCTCGGCCGTATTAGTGTCAACTGGTAATATTACCTGGTTGTCTGTCCGCAACCGATCAGATCGCATGAATGTTCAGCGTTTGGTGACACGATCCGCAGACCGCGCCGGACGGCATGCGGTTGATCTTAGTCTTGTCGCCGTTGTGTTCACTGCCCGGACCGTGGCACGCCTCGCACGTCACGGCTTTCAGGTCCGGCGTGGACTCGGTGTCAACAAACCCGCCCTTTCCATAGCCGGTCGTATGGCAAGGAAGGCACTTTTCGTTTTTCTCCTCGCCAACATTTGTAATCAATTCAAAAGCGCGCGAGTGACCCGCGGATTGCCAAGACTTGTGCGTGTCTGAGTGGCACATCTGGCATTTACTGACTCCGATGTATGTCGCGCTGCTGGACGGTCCCTGAGCGACTGCGGTAGTGCAGATGAAGACGAATATGAGAAGAAACCAGCAAATCGGTTTTTTGATGACTTCCACCTCCGTGCGGTCTCCTATGACCGCGTCAATCCGCTATGGGAACGTCGGTCGCGTCCTTGTTCTCCGTCGTAAGACACTGAGGCCGGACGCCACCTACTTAACTTCCGTCGCAAGAAACGGGCCAATTCCTAAGGAGCGCCCTTGCTTCGTGCAGTTTTTCACGTGCCCTAGAAGCAATATAGCGCTAACCTGAGCTGTTGACAAGCGCTTACCGCCTTTGAATGCTAAAAATATTGTGCCGCGGGTCTCAATGTTTCGTTACGCTGGGCAAAAAGCGATATTGCCTGGAAATGCGGCGCGGAGGGATGTAATCGACTCGCGTTGAACGTACCGCTAGTCTGCTTCGTTCATTGATGTAGGAGTTCAGTATGCACAACGGCTTTCAATTGATTGACGGCGCGATCATCGTCGCATATCTTCTGGTCCTGACCGGGGTCGGTCTTTACTTTTCCACGCGAAAGATGGCAATGGGGGACTATTTCAGAGCCGGAAAAGGTATGGCCTGGCTGCCCGTCGGACTCTCGCTCATGGCGGCTCTGAACAGCGGCATCGACTTCGTTCAGCAGCCCCTCGCGGCGTACAGTTACGGCGTTCTCGTATTGATGTCCTTTGTCACGTGGATACCGCTGTACCCCTATGTGAGTCGAATCACCCTGCCATTCTACAGACGTCTCGATGTGTATTCGGCCTACGAGTATCTGGAGCGCCGGTTCGACGTCCGCGTCCGAAGCCTGGCCGCGGTCATCTTCATGCTGTGGCGCGTGGCGTGGATGGGCGTGGCTTTGTATATCCCCTGCTTCGCCATTAACGCCGCCACGGGGGGAGCCCTGCCGATCGTGCCAACGATCATCGTTCTAGGTACCGTGGTAACCTTCTACACCGTGCTTGGCGGAATTAAGGCCGTCATCTGGACGGACGTGATCCAGTTCTGCGTTATGTTTACGGGCCTCGCGGTGACGCTTTACGTGATATTCTCGCGCCTGGGCGGGGTTTCGGAAATCCTCAGCGCGGCCCACGCGGGGGACAAGCTGTCCCTCTTCTCCCACGGCGACGCAGCCGGACGAGGGCTCCTGAAGCAGGTCCGGCTATTCCTGCGGGCCGACGTCACAATGATCGGGCTCATCGTCGCCGTGGGAGTCTCGCGCTTCACTTCCTTCACAACCGACCAGATCACAATCCAGCGCTTCCAGACCACCCGGTCAGTCGCGGATTCCAGACGCGCGTTCGTCATCAACGCTGTAACCGACACGATATGGATGGCCGTACTGGTATTCATCGGCCTGGCGCTATTTGCGTTTATCAAACCCGAGAGCCTACCCAAAGGCGTTTCGGTCGATCAGATAGTCCCGTATTTTATGGGGACCTGGTTTCCGGTCGGCCTCTTGGGTCTTGTTATCGCGGCTATCTTCGCCGCCTCTTTGTCGAGCATCGATTCCGCGATCAACGCCTGCAGCTCGATAGTCGTCGTCGACTTCTACAACCGTTTGATCCTCAAACGCGTTAGACCAACGGACGACGTCTCCGATCAGGAGCAGCGGGCCCAACTTCGCGTTTCCCGCGTGGCCACGTTGATTTGCGGCATTGCCATGATTGTTGTGGCGTCGAACGTAGGCAACCTTGGCAAGCTTTACCTGGCCGCAAATAAAGTCATCGGGGCGTTCTCCGGTCCGCTCTTCGGCATTTTCATCCTGGGGATGTTCACTCGCAGGGCAACAGGTGTCTGCACGCTGGTCGGAGGACTTGTCGGGCTTCTGGTCAGCCCGTACATGGCCTTCCGCAGCGGGTTTAGCTTTACGTGGGCCCCTCCGAGCGGCTGCCTGGCCACGATTCTCGTCGGATACGGACTGAGTCTTCTCAGCGGCTCCAGCGGTTTGGCAAAGAGCTTGACCTTCCGCCAGGTAATGACCGAGGAGCCACCCGACTGACAACCGTCAACCGACATGACAAACCGACAAACGATGCAGGCCCTTCTGGCCGGTGAACAATTGCGAAGGACTCCGCAGTGGTTGATGGGCTTCTCCAGCGGCGGCGTCGCGGAACGTCTGATGCCGCCCTCCCTTCTCTACGATGGCTACGGCGAATACCCAGAGAGCGGCGCCTATCCGTTTTCCACAATGGGCGAGCGGCTCCTGTCCGCGGATCTGTCGTTCAACCGGCGCATCGATCGCGTCGCCTTCCCAATCGGTTGGGGAGCTAACGCGGCGTTCGGCCACTGCGGTCCCGGAGAGTTCAACAAGACCGTGATCGACAAGAGCAACGGCCTTATGATCGTCCAATACGAGACGGGCGCCCGCCGCGAAATCCGTTTCCGCCCGCACAACGTCAGGATCTTCGACCTCCCCATTCAAGACGAAGCCGACCTCAGTCGGCTCGATTTGCCCGACCCTGAAGACCCGAAGCGTTACCAAGGTTTCGCGGAGGACGTCGCCTGGGCCAAAGCGCGGGACGAATGGACTGTCGGATGGGTCAACGGGTTCTTCTCGGGAGTCCACTACTTCCTGAGGGACTATGCCGAGTTCTTCGTCGATCTCATGCTGAACCCCGACTTTGCGCGGGCTATGATAAAGGCCATCGGCGACTGGACGCTTACGGCCGCCCGCAAGATGTGCGAGGCCGGCGTCGATTGCATAGGTTTTTGCGACGACCTGGGATCGGGGGAATCCCTCCTGATGAGCCCTGCTCTCTATCGCGATTTCTTCTGGCCCTGGCACAAACGCTTATGCGATCTGGCCCACGGCTTCGGTGCAGTGGTCCACATGCACAGCCACGGCGCGATTATGCCGATACTGCCCGACATCGCGGCGGCGGGAATCGACATCCTGAACCCTCTGGACCCCAACGAGAACCTGCCATTGGACGAGGTCCGCGCCGCTGTTGGTCCGAAACTCGCGGTCTGCGGCGGGATGAACAAGTACTTCTTTGAATGGTCCAAAGACGAGCAGGCTGCCCATCTCCACCGCGTCATCGAGGACGGACGCAAATACGGCCCGCACATCCTTATGGAATCAGGCGGAATCCCCGAAAACGTCGGGCGGGAAGAGTTTGAGTGGTTTCTGGCAACGAGCGCTGAACTGCGAAGCCGGTAACGACGAGTGGAAGGCCGATGGGTGGCGATTCGGAGAGTCTGTCTATGAATTGACTCGCCTCACCGCCCAGTCACTACTCACCGTTTTTTTGCGGATGTGGGGCGGCCCATGGCTTCCTGGTTACATCCATCGCTAGTATGCGACTCTCCCATAACCGCCGTGATCGCGCGCCAAAAGAGTTTGATTCCGCCGTGGTATTAACATTTTGGTCATCCAAGGCACGACGGGTGTCGCTGGCGGCGATAAAATGATCCAAACATGGCGGTGTGAAAATGTACCACCCGTGAGGTAGAGTTGGGCGGAGGAGTTAGCTCTTCCGCCCGTGACTCCGTATGGTTGAGTTGGTAACGACTAACCAGGGAGTCATCATTATGGTATCACGGGAGACGAAAGTGGACATTAGTTATTTGCACCACCAAGGACTTTCTTACCGAGAGATCAGCCGCAAGACGGGCCGTGATCGGCGGACCGTCAAGCGTTACGCCGAGAAGCCGGAGCTTCTCGGCCAGGGCCGGGCAAAAGTGGATCGTCCGAGCATTTTGGATGCATTCAAGCCAACGATCTTGAGTTGGCTTGCGGACGATCCGGAGTATCGCGCCACCTGGATTTTCGACCAGCTCAAGAAGCTGGGATACACGGGCGGCTACAGCATCTTAAAGGATGCGATCCGTGGCATCAAACAGGAGAACAGTCGAATAGCCTACCTGCGTTTTGAGACCGAGCCGGGACAGAGCCCGGTTGTCTGTGCTTCGGAACGATAAGCGCGTCCCGAAGCACAGAAGAATTGGTGCAGGGTGGCTGTTCGGAAACAGCCACCCATCAAGGCATCGCACCTACATTGCGGCGACTACCGCTTCTATCGATTCCACCTCTGCCGATCTCGGCGCTACCCCGATCTGCTGAAGCAAAGTCAGCATGTCGAAGTAATGATGGAACTCCACGATCTTATCTCCCTCAAACGTGATTAACTGAGCGGCCGGCTCCATCCACGACTTGCCGGTGGGAGGAATATCTCCGCCGGGTCCGACAAGGGTGCCGGTATGCGTTCCCGACCAGATCACCTCCAGGGCAACCGTGTTCCCGCCGGCAAAAGCTTTGGTGACCCTACCCGTACCATCAGGGCACGCCGATTTCCAGCCTTTGTATGACTCGACCAGTTCGTCGATTCCCCGCATACGCCGCTGGGTCCCAAGCTCATAGTAGCGCACATCCGGCGAAAAAGGCGCCCTGAGTCGCTCCCAGTCGCCGCTGCTCCAAGCCTCCACGTTCTCGCTAGCTAACCTGATCAGATCTTCCGCGGTCATATTTCTACACCTCCAAGTTTATTGGCTTCGGACTCTCCTATTCGCAGTCGTAGTGTCCTCCGCCATAACCAACCAGGAATGTTTATACCGCTGTTCAGCCTACGCGAAACTGAAACCCAGATCGCCTCGTTAGCCACAACGGAATCTTTTTGATACTTCGGGACACGTTTCTCGTCAAGATACATGGCTAAAGATGCTCCCTAGATACCTCGACCAATTCCTCGCCTGTCATCGGCGATCTGGAAATGGAACCCCGTGTCGTGGCAGTGCGGCATCGGGAAGACGGCGACAATGGGGCGGTTCCGTTGGATGAGTTCGTGGCGGCGGTGAAGAAGGAGCTTACTGAGCAGTAGCCAAAGACGCGGCAGCAGGCCAACCTGCATGGACTCGGTTTCGAGTCCCAGGGACTCCACCAATGTAACTTGAACAAGGTTTCTCTCTAGCGAAAGCGCCGGCAATATATCACCGGCGCTTTCGTGGGGTGTAGATAAACTACTCCGCATGAACACCTACAGAAGCTTCAACAGATCAATGGCCTCAAGGATGAATGGATAGACCTGCCCCTGCGCAGTGCAGTTGGTTATCCAGTCGTTCTTGTCCGGACTTCCTGCCGTCGCACAGCCATCTGTCTTGGCGACGATGTCGTTCTGGAGCTTGTCGAGCGCATCCGCATAGAGCCCCTGATCAATCATCTGTATCGCCGCGTTTATCTTATTGGTGAGCGTATTCGCCATTGTGTCATTCTTGAAACTGTCCGGCGGCAGGTGGTTGATGGCGTATATCGCCTGGGCCAGGGCGCTGAGAATGCTGCCCGTCCCGCCGGTTGCGACGATGGTCACGTTTGACGAGTCGCTGTCAATGAGGCCATCGTTCACAACAAGGCTCACCACATAGGCGCCGGCCTCATCCGTTATGAAACTCGCCGTGGAAGATGAGGCATTGGCAAGCGTGGCGCTGCTTCCTGCTGGTTTCGAGACGAAACTCCATGTATAAGTGAGCGTATCCCCGTTGGCGTCGGAGCTTCCGATTCCGTCCAACTGAACCTCTGCGCCGGCAACCACGGACTGATTGCCTCCGGCATCGGCTATGGGCTTGATGTTGTAGAAGCTCGTAGTGATGGAATCGGGCGCGCTCGAACTCCAGGGATCACTGACTACAAGCGCTATGACGTAGTCCCCATAAACGTCAACTGTAAACGAGGGGTTGGCCGCCGCCGCGTTTGACAGCACGGCCGCGCTCCCCGCGGGCTTCTGGTCTATCGTCCACTGATAGGTGAGCAGGTCGCTTTCAAGATCATAGCTGTTGCTTCCGTCGAGATGTACCGTTGTGCCGACTAACGCGATTGCCTGATCAGGCCCGGCATCGGCCACAGGGGGTGTATTCGTCGTGCTTATCGTGACAGAAGCCGACGCGCTGACTAAGCCCAAGCTGTCTGCTACGACCAGCCTGATGACGTAGTCTCCCGGCAAGTCAGCGGTGAAAGAGGGATTCACTATAGACGGATCGGAAAGCGTTGCCCCACTTCCCGCAGGCTTCGATGTGATATTCCACGAGTAGCTGAGCGGATAGTTCAAGTCCGGGTCAGAGCTTGCGCTGCCGTCCAGAGTGACAACGTTTCCAGTATGCACCGCCTGGCCGGCGCCGGCGTTCGCCACGGGAAACGCGAAGCTCGCGCCTCTCACATTCCGATCCGTTTCGTAGACCGACCACACCAGGCGTATCTGCGTCCCGGTTACGGAGATGTCATTCAGGGTCTCGTCGAGGACCGGGGTGTCAGTTACCCGGTACAGTTCCAGTGACGAGAGATCGTAGAGGTAGATGTCCCAGTTCGGGCTGAGATCGGCGAGGTTGCGGCCTTCGAAGGAGATTACGTTGCCCGAGATGTTGGGGTTGCGCTGTTCGCCCACAAGTGCGAGCTGGCTCTCGCCGCCTCCTGCCACCGGTTTCCAGTAGATGTCCGAACCGGTGGCGTTGCCTGATCTGTTCCCACCATAGACGACCAGCGCCCCATTCGTGTCGGCGAAGGTCTCCGGATCAGGCGTGTTTGTCACCTGAGATGCGGTCCATCCGGCGGATCCCTTTACCGCCTGCCAGATATCCGGCGGGGCTGTCGCGTAAGCGGCCTTCTCCCAGACGATGACATCGCCGCCAGGTGACACCGAGGGCAGGCGGTCGTAAGAGGTATCCTCAGTGAGTCGGGTGGTCGCTCCGGTAGCCCTGTCGCAGACGACGATTTCGGAGAGCACCACCCCACCAGCACTGAATCCGAGGTCCTGCCATGCCACCGTGTTGCCGCCGATTGCTGCCGCCCGCCTGTTGCTGGCGGCAACCGTCGCCAGCTCGACGGCCGGCCCGGCGGAACTGGTATCGAACATCCAGATTGACTGCCGGCCGGATTCGACCCTGGTCCAAACGACGATTCCCCCGCTCACATCCGAGAGAAAGTCAAACCGGTCGGGAAGAGATGGGATTGCCTGGTCCAGCGATGACGAGAAGTCGAAGTAGCGGATCTCAGAGGAGGTGGGTAGGGTGCTGGTGTAGGAGACAAGGTTACCGCTGACGTGTGGGTCGGCTTGATGGCCCGGACCGTTGTTGATGATGATGGGCGTGAACACTCCGGATAAAGAAGTCTCCGCCATAGCAGGCCCGAGGCTCAGCGCCGCCAGCATGCACATGATCATGCCCGCGAGCCTTAACCTTGGGGCCGCGTGTCGAACTTCCCCAGTTTTGCCCTTTCGGTTCATTTCGTGCTCCTTTGGTTTGTGGATGAGAGATTGTCGTGGGATCAAAAAGAGGCAAGGTTGAGGCGAATCTGTGCATAGATTAGCGAAGCCCACTGTAAGTTAACTATCGAACTGTTCCTTTCTTGATTACCAATTCTGTGCATAATAGCACGAAACCGCCTGCCGGTCTACTGGTGATATTACCAGGTTTACCGGCAGCAACGGTTTGTGAGCCTCATTGTTTGGGGAAAACTTTCCCGAAACACAGGTTATGGACTCGAGAGAAAACCGCCGTCACTTTTTGCGGAAGGCACAATTCCTCCACCAAACCAACCGGTACAAGGGTGTTGCTTCAGCATTGACGCAGCGGAACGGAAATCCCGATGCAACGAAGCTCGTCATGGCTTCTCCCCCTTAACTCCCTCCGCCCATCTCGGCCTGTATTGCCTTAATGTCGTCCTGCAGCATCTGCTGCTGCTCGGGTGTCATGGAGCTCATGGCGCTGGTACTCATTTGCATCTGCATCCGGAAGAAGGCGCGGCGCTGCTCCCGCGGCATGCCGAACATCGCGTCGAACGCCGCCTGGCTTTGCTTTGCCATCCTCTGGCGCATTAACTCCGGATCCAGACTCATCATGGCGCGAATGGCCATGGCAGAGTAATCCGCGGGATACTGGTCGGCCGCGTTCAGACCCTCCATCATGGCTTGCTCCTGCTGCTCCGGCGTCATCTTCATGAACGCCTCCATCTGTTCCTTCGATTTCTTCAGATAATCGTTGATCGAATCGTCAGCCTTCTTCTCGGCGAGTTTGGCCGCCATTTTGGCGTCATCGGTGACCAGGTAAACGCGAGTAAGGCCCAAATCACTCGCCATCTTGTCGTCGAACTTGCCGACCGCCTTCTGGTCCTTGGCGAACAGGCCGATCTTGCCGGTCGATGAGCCGGAAACGACCATATCGGGATAGGTCATCGCGGTCGTGAGCCGCACCGTGGCGGCGAACCTGTCCGGCTGCTCGATCAACTTGGCATCCTTGCCTACGTAGACCTTGCGCCAGTCGAGCTTGTTGGACTTGCAGACCGTGCTCAACGCGTCCTCGAAGGACTTGTCCTTCAGCGAAAGGGTGACCTCTCCCTTCACGACCGACTCGACGATCACCTTCTCCCTCCCCTGTCGGGCGATCGACTGCAGTACCTCAGTCACCTTTGCGCCGTTGGCGTTGACCGTGATCTTCACTTCGGCAGGTTTCGCCGCCGCCATAGTCTCAGCCGTGGCTCCGATGGCCAGGGCAAACGCCAAACATACTACGCAAATCCAGGCTAGAATCCTCACTTCTATTGTCCTTTCTGTTGTACTAACAACGTGTTCCAATCTGTCTGATTCTCGCCTGCCCACTAACCGCTTCCCGTCCGGATCAGGTCAATGTGTAACCTCTTTCTTCTGGATTTCCAGGACGTCTACTCCAGCGGTTCTTCAGGAGGCTGGGACTCCACCCCTTGCCCGGATTGAGTAGCCAGGGCCGAAAGCCCAGTGATCGTTCCAAGCCCCATCGTCTGCACCGCCGTGCTGGGTACCACTATCATCGCGCCTTTCTCCTTCAGGCTTTCGTAAAGCATGTTCATGGCCCTGAGGTGCAGAGCGATCGGGTTGTCTTCATACGCCTTGCCTGCATTGACGAAGCTCTGCGCGATCTGCTCCTCCGCGGCTCCCAAAATCACGCGGGCATGTCGCTCGCGCTCGGCCTGGGCCTCGCGGCTCATGGCGTCCTGCAGAGCCGTGGGGATTTTGACGTCCCTGATCTCGACGGACTGGACGGTAATCCCCCACGGCGTAGTCTTCTCGTCGATGATCTTCTGCAGTTCGGCATCGAGTTCCTGACGCCCTTTGAGCATCTCGGCGAGGGTCGTGCGGCCAATGATGTCGCGCAAAGCTGTCTGGGCGGACCAGAAGACTGCCTGCTGGTAGTCTTGAACCTCAAGGGCCGCCTTTTCGGCGTCCCAGACCATCCAAAAGAGCACCGCGTCGACATCGACCGGAACCGTGTCCATGGTCAGGGTCTGTTCCGCGCTGAAGCTGGTCGTAATGACTCGGTGATCGATCCACTTTGTGACGTTGTCTATCACCGGAAGAATCATAAAACTGCCCGGTCCCCTCAGACCCCTGAACTTGCCCATCCTGAGCACCACGGCCTTCTCCCACTGGGCGGCCACCTGGAGCGACGCGAAGATGAAAATCCCCACGAGCGCCACCGGTATCGCAGCCCAATAGTACTGGGGACGCAACACTGCTATCGTCGCTCCAATCGCGAAGCACAGCGAGAGCACAGCGACCTGCGCCGGATGCATGTGCGGCAAGCTCTTTGCGGACCAGTACTGCGATACTTCTCCCATCGACTTAGGCATCTACATTGTCCTCCTGTTCAGTTAGTTTCAGCATTGCCCGCGCAACTTCCGCGGGCGAATATCCAAGGGCGGCGGCTTCCGCGACAGCCGTCCGCGCCAAACGAGTCAGCTCGGCCTCGCGCTCACGTTCCGGCACATGCCGGGGCTCCGCGAGAACGAAAGTCCCTCTGCCCCGCTGGGTCGCGATAAGACCCATGCGCTCCAGCTCGGCATAGGCCCGCGCCACTGTGTTCGGGTTCACACGAAGCTCGACGGCAAGCTGCCTGACCGTCGGGAGCTGTTCGCCCCGCTTCAGGCGCCCGGATGTCACAGCCCATTTGACCTGCTCGGTCACCTGGGCGTATATCGGCATAGGACTCGTCTGGTCTAGGGTCAGCAGCATTGTACTATTGTACTAAGTCATTAGTACAAGCATTATACCAGCCTCGCAGGGTATTGCAACATGTTTTTCCATGTTAGTTCAGGACACGCCTTTCGTCCCAAAGCAATACCACCATTGGACCAGAGGGACAATCGCCGTCACTTTTTCTGGTAGGAACAACTCCTCCACCAAATCACCGAAACGAATATCTCTCTGCCTGAAGCAGGAATCGAGCTTTGGCAGTCGAATGCGGGTTGGAAGCCCGGGGAACTGTGTCGGGCGTTCGGAAACGCCGGACCTTCGCTCGACTTGTCCAGTCGGCTGTCGTATTCGCCTACTAACCGCTTCCCATCCGAATCCGGTCAATGGTCTCCCAGTATTCGGCGAGCCGGACTCGGCCCAGATCGGTTAGCCGATAAGCGGTGTGAGGGATCTTGTTCAGAAAGCTCTTCTCAATTGATATGTAACCTGCCTGTTCGAGCTTGGATGTATGCACCGACAAATTCCCATTGGTCAGTTGTAACGTATTCATCAGAAAGGTAAAGTCGGCTTCCTCTAGACCTGACAGCAGCATCAATATCCGAAGCCGGGTCGGCTGGTGAATGACATCATCAGGCATGTCCATCGTCATCACCCTTTTCATCGGCTTCCATCGGTAAGAGCGCGGCCATTCTCAGCCTGAGAAGAGCGTATCGACTGTAGATGTGCATGACTGTCAACATCAGCATCCCGTAGACGAAAAGCGGCACATAGACATCAAACAGAATCAGGGCTGTGGGAAAAAGCTCGTTGCCACTAGCAAGCTGGCTGACACTGAACATCGATAGGCGCACACCTGCCAGGGTCAATACCGCATGCATCGCATAGAGCGCGGGCCAGAGCAATCCCGGCCACTTCGGATTGTCCGGGCCCATAAGAATCACAACGATGAGGAACGGAACAATGACCGCAGCTATGGCAGGCTGAAGATATGCGGGGGGCACGTTGAGCACATGCAGAAACACAAACGTTAGCAACCACGGTCCGGCGCCGAAGCAAGCCACGGCGGCCAAGAACCTGAGGATCCCATGTGAAGCTCTCCGGATGGGTAGTGGGGGAACAGCGCTCCCTTCTTTTCGATAGAGCCATTCAGTAAACCGCTGAAATGCCCGAGAGAAGCGACCTGTAGCCATCGCCCACAATAGCCCTGCCGCGATGCCGGCGTTGAAAGCAATCGACATGATGATGTGGGGCAGGCCGCCGCTTGGCATGAGGAGCACAGTGGACCCCCACGTGATCAAGAACGTGATGATCGGCCAACAGATCAGAAAAAGAACAATGTGCAACGTCCTGTTGCGCGCGTAACGCTCGGCCCATACAGGGATCTCATTCCGTGACTCATCCGCTGATTCTCGATGTCTTGCCATGATCAATGTCCTCCTCCGGGGTACATCTCTCATCCGGCCCCTACTATGCATTTAGTTTATACAACAAACTAGTTTGTGTCAATACATCTGCAGGAGTATTTCCAACCCAGTGGGCTGGACCGTGGTTTCGGCTCCGAAACGGTTGGACAGACGTGCGTGTAGGGACAGAGGATGTCTAATGATCTATTTTCGCCGTGCAATGATAAGAAACGCGACGCCCAGGCCGGCGCAGGCCAACACCATTAGCCAATAGGGTCCCGGGTAGTACCAACCACCGACACCGAAAAAAGAATACATCGTTGGTTCCCCTCTCTCGACCTTCTTAGCGAGGAGTAAGACGAGGGAGGTCAGCAGCCACAGGTTCCCAGCTATGAAATAGCGCATGGTCCCATTTGTCCTTTCTGACACGGGAGCTCCTTGCTCTCCCGCCGGCGTTTGGTTCGTCTCCGCCAGACGCAACTCGGTCTCCAGCAGCTTCTGGCGGATCCTGAGTTCTGACTGCTCTATCAAGTTCCCGATGGCATATAGCGAGCCGCAAACGAGGAAGGCAAGCCCCACAAAACCTATGTAGGGCGACCTGGTGGCCATGCTCGCTCTCATCATTAGGACGGCCAAGAACAGGGAAAAGCTCCACGCCATCCCGTTTACTAATGGACGGTCTCTCCGAAGGTTGACTGTCCCCGTGACGGCGGCCCTGCCGGCAAGAACCGTAAAGCCAAGTCCGAAGGCTGCTGCTATGGCGAACACGAGATGGCCCCATAGCGCGTTCTCCCCCCGGTCGTGAAACGCGATAGCCAGATGTGCTGAGTTCACTGCAAACAAGAGGCTGACGGCGGCCACCACGCCGCAAACTATTCGCTTGATGGGACTGAGTCTGGGGTTTAGAATCCGTTGCATTTCCATTTCATACCGCTCCCTTCGTTTCGTATCCACTTGTTCGGCCGCCAGAAGCCGGTCCCGGAAGTCACTATGCCGGTTCATCTTGATATCCCTCCTCTTCCAGAATTGCTTTCAGCGCCTTTTTTGCGTAGTGGAGTCGGGACTTGACCGTTCCGAGCGCAATCCCCAGCACCTGGGATATTTCGTCTATCGTAAGGTCTTCGAGGAAATACAGCGTCAGCGCTTCCCGATGGCACAACGACAGCTTGGCCAGAGCGGTGTGTGCCAGCTCTGCGTCCTCGAACGCGAATTCCTCCGGACCATCGGCGACTTCAGGGACCTCTTCGCAATCAAAGGACACGGTACGATCGTCGTATTTCGACCTGAGCCGGTCCATCGCCTTATTCCGCGCGGTCTTGTACAGCCACGGCGCCAGACCGCTGGTCTCTCGCAGTTTGCCGATTCCCTTGACCAGGGCAAGCCACGTGTCCTGCAGCGCGTCCCAGGCGTCTTCCTCATCGTTCACCAGCCGCCGGATATAATAGAAAAGTCTGTCTTCCCAGAGACGAACCAACTCGTCCAGCGCGGCGATGTCTCCACGTCGGTAGCGAATGAGCAAGAGTTCCGAGATAATCCGATCTTTTTCCGTATTCAGCGGTCGCAGCTCCTTTCGACTCCATCAATACAGTCGCGGAAGTCGAGAGAAAGGTTCAATCGTGAGACAGCGTTTCGCAGATTCTACTCGCCGAGACCCCGGTTGTCGAGGTCGGAACGCCATGGAGTGGTGTACCCTGCTGGTGTGTGAATTGCAGAATGGAGTAGCCTTTCAGTTGCCAACCCACGAGCTTAGGCTCTAAGAAAGGACTCTCCCTTTGGACTTCAGAGACAGCCGCCGTCACTCTTTGCGGAGGTAACACTCACTCTACCAGCCAGATGTTTCCAAGAACCTCAACTGGGGTACCAATCCCTGCGGGCCGCGCGGCTGTGCATCACAGCGCCGTCGTGTGGTTCCGTATCTGTCGGGGAGGATCTACAATGAAAAGGCTCATTTTCGTTCTCTTGCTGTTAGCCGTGGCATCCAGTGTGTGTGCCGTGGGAGATCAGGCGTATCTCGCCATTCTGGCGGAAACCAAGGTCATGAGAATGGCCGGCATGCCGGCGATGCCCGACATGCCGGACCTGCCTCCGGGTGTTGAACTCCCCGCCGGGATGGCGATGATGCCCGGCAAGCCCGAGAGAGTCCTGACCGTGCGTCTTTGGTCGCCGTCAATCGCTCCCGACGACGCTTTCGCGTCCATCGCCCCGCCGGAAGGGTTGAAGCAGGGCAGCAAGCTCGATATTGAACTCTATCGGCCCAAAGCAGAGGGAACAGCTAAGGGCGGAAAGGACGAGTTCGACCCGGAGTCCATCCCTGAGTTTACGATCAAGATCTACTGGGGATCGTCCGAGACCGTCAAGCCCGGCCAGCCGAAGATCATCAAATGGGGCGGCCTCACCGTGGAACAGAAAGAGGCAATGAAGAAACAGGCCGAGGAGGCCAGATCTGCCGAATCGTATTTCTACAAGCCGAACTGGACTACCGGCTATTGGCCCACGGCGAAGCAACCCGGCAAGATTGACAAGAAAGCCTCACTTGTCGGAAACTACGCGCTGACCACGAACTACACGGGCAATGTGAGCATCGAGGCGCCTAAGGAAGTAGATTTCCTCGCGCCGATTGAGATGTCATCACCGGACCTCGCGGAGCAAATCGCGTTCGACAAAGCTATCCCGTTCGTGTGGGCAAAGATTCCAAACGCGCTTGGGAGCTACGCGTCGATAATGGGGATGGAGGGCAAGAACACGCTCATTCTCTGGAGTTCGTCAGAGGTCTTTCAGGAAGGCCTGATGGGAGATATGGGATTCCTGCAGATGGCCGAAGTTCGCGAATTCGTGAAGCAAACCGTGTTCATGGCCGGCGACCGGACCAAAGTCAACGTGCCGGCCGGCATATTCGAAAAGGCGGACATGGCGATGTTCAGCATGGTCGGCTACGGCCCTGGAGCCGCGCTCGACAAAGCCCAGCCGCTGCCGCGGATCCAAACCAAGACCAGCCTCAAGATAACCCTCGGTGGCAAGGGCATGGGCGATTTCGGAGAATAGAGGTTAGAAGCTGGAGGTTGAAAACGCCGGACCACGCATCCGGCGCTTTCGGCATTTCCATGCTTCGCGACACGCTTTTCCGTCCCGAAGCCCGCTACAAACTCTCCCTCAGAATCCCGACCAATTCCTCTTCCGTCAGCGCGACCGGGTTGGTCTTCGCGCTGCAGCCGGCGGCGATTTTGGGCAAATCGGCCTCCGTTACGCCGTAGGCGCTCAGGCGGGGAATCCGAAGACTGTCTGTCCAGAGCGACAATGTGGATACGAGAGTCTCGGGCGATTTCTCTTCCGTCGCGGCGGGCTTCGGCTTCAAAGAACAAGCCGAAGCATCGGTTTCCGTTCGTTCGTTACTCAGCAAAGAGGCAAGAACGGCGTACTTGCCCAGAGCCGGGCTGTCCGGCGCCCGCTCGCACAATGCCTTGATATTCATCCTGGTCGCCGGAGCCAGCAGCGCGGCGCAGGCGACGCCGTGCGGTATCGGAAAGTATGCCCCGAGCGGCGAGGCCAATCCGTGAACTACTCCGAGGCCCGCATGGCTAAGCGTGATTCCAGAGAGCAGCGCGGCGTAGGACATTGCGCCTCGTCCCGCCGGGATTCCTTCATAGACCTGAAAAAGGCCCCCCTGCGCGGCTGCCAGGCCGCTCAGCGCCAGCGCGTCGGTGAATGGACTTGCGCCCGTCGAGACGTAGGATTCGAGCAACTGCGTAACCGCGTCCATTCCCGAAGTGGCGGTCAGATCAGGGGAGCAGCCGTAAGTGAGGACCGGGTCTACCAGTGCGACCTTCGGAACGAGGGAATCGTGCCGGAAGGAGCGTTTGTAGCCTTCCGGACCACGCGTGCTGAGGACAGCATTCTTCGTGGCCTCAGCGCCGGAGCCGGCGGTGGTGGGAACCACAATGCATGGGGTCGGCGGCCCTGTATATGGGATTCCCCGCCCCACGACCTCCAGGTGGTCCATCACGGAATTGCCGAACGGGAGCAGCCCGGCGATCGCTTTGGCGGCGTCGATCGAGCTGCCTCCGCCGATACCGAGCACGACGTCGATTTGGCGTTCGTGGTAAGCTGCGACGCTCTCGTCAACCAACTCCGCCGACGGCTCGCCTTCGACCGTGACGACATCCCACGAAACGCCCAAATCCCGCAGCGATTCGGTCAGGTCCGCCCAATGTGAGGAAGCGCGGAAGGAGCGCGAGCCCGTGACAACCAGCGCGCGGCGTCCGAATGACGCCACAAGCTCCGGCAGTTCGGCAAATCGGCCTTCGCCGAACAGGATGCGCGGGATTCCGCTTATGGTGAACGGTGTGATGTCCATCCTACGGGCAGATCCCGCGGTAGACGACGCCGGTCCTCGGTGCGGCCATCCAGTCCGCCACGGCCTCGCGCCATTTCAGGTAATGCTCCGTTCCCTTGTGCGCCCCGGCGTCCTCCGGACTCTCGTACGCTTCGTAGATGATGAACCGGCACGGATCGTCGGCTGACTGCAGGACGTCGAAACGAACGTTGCCCGCCTCCTGTATCGACTTCTTATGGTTCTCGACCGTCGCTTCGACGAAATCGCCCAAATGCTCCGGCTTAACTTGAACGTGCACTAACGTCACATACATTGGCGCCTTCCCCTTATCCGCGTTTATCGGCGTTCATCGGCGGTTTCAAGCGTCTTTTCTTCACTTCCCGCAGTACACGCGGAAGATTTGGTCAAGTATCTCCATATCCGCCACCGAATCGGCCCCGCTTGCGATCGGCTGTCTGTCTTCCATTACACAGTCCAGGAAATGCTCGGCCTGCCGCTTGAACGCCCACTCCCATTCGCAATTGGGAGTCACGAACTCATGGCGGTCGCCGATGGATTCGTAGCTGACCGCGGCCGCGACATTGCGAAGGAGCGGTGGAGGCATAACGATGCTCATCCAGCCGTTCTCGGTGTACATCTCCAGTCCTTCGCGCCATTTGCGGCTGGAAATGGCGCCTCCCTCCAGAGAGACCGGCATCGACCCGAACGACATCGCAACCATAATCGCTCCGCTGCTCAACTGCACATCGCGGACCTTCCAGTCGTCCCCGAACATATACCGGAGCAGATTGTAGTTGTGGACCAGGTTGTTGTTGGCGAAGCGGTAACGCCGCTGCAGATCTTCCGGGAGCCAGTCGGGGAAGATATTAGACGTGTCCGTCTGCGGGCGCGGATCGTCCGTGGAGATCAACTCACTCTTGAGCCCGCAAATCCAGTCGCCGCCGAAGTAGTAGGTGTGCGCGAAGGTCGGCGCGCCGATCTCCCCGGAAGCGAGGACTTCTCTGGCCTTATCCACGCCCGGGTCGAACCGGTGCGTGTAGCCGACCATCAGCTTCAGGCCGCTCTTATCCGCGAGGGCGGCCATTTTCCTCGCGTCCTCCAGGCGCGTGGCCATAGGTTTCTCGATCATCACATGTTTGCCGGCGTTGAGGCAGTCGATGGCGACCGGCGCGTGAAGATTGTCGGGCAGAAACGCGGCGACGGCCTCGACTTCCGAGTCATTCAGAAGCTCGGTGTGCGAGCCGTACCGGCGTTCGACACCGTACTTGTCAGCGACCAGTTGCCGGAGCTTCTCGCGCGGCTCCGCAATAGCGACGACCTTGCACTTGCTCGATGCGGCGAAGCTCGTCAAATGCGCGAGCTGCGACATAAAGCCGCAGCCGACGAATCCGACTTTTACTTTGTGATCCATGAGGGAGTCCTTTCTGTTGTTTTTTGCCCTCCAGGTAAGGTACCTGGAGGGATAGAAAGGTACCTGGAGGGATAGAACACAAGGGTTCTAAGGTTATGGCGTGGCCCGTACGACCGCCAACGTCTCGGCCCCTGGATCTGTGGAACCCTATAACCCTGAAACCCCATAACCCTGGAACCCTATTCCAGCCCCAAGACTTTCACATCGACCCGGAACAGCCCGAACCGATGCTGCCAGGTAAACGTGGGCTCCAGACAGTGCAGCCTGCGAGTGTACGAAAGCTCCCAGTCGTACAAGTTGTGCTGGTCGAGCCCGTAGCGCAGGACCAGCGCAAGGCCCTCTCGCCTCCCACAGTACAGAAGTGAGCCCTGCAGCTCGCGAAATCTGTCGATGTCATCGAACTCGAACGGCGTGTCTCCCGACGTCGAGAACGACAACGCGCGGCCCGACAGATACGCGCGGCCGAACGCTCGGGTCACGTCAATGCTTGCTCCCCTCGTCTGGAATTCGTCCCCATTGTCGTACTTTGAGATTCGCCCGTACAAAGCGGGCTGTATCGTGGTGTTGGCCACAAACGGAATGGGCATCGTCGCCAGCGTGAGGCGTCCGTCCGTTCTGCCGTGCCTTTCGCCGCCGATCTGGTTGAAATCTCCCCAGGACAACTGTCCCGCGATGTATGCGGAGAGGCCCGTCTTACCCAGTCGGAACGGACTCAATATCCACCGCAGCCCGATCTCAGGAGAACTATCGACCAGAAGCTCTTTTGCGTCGATGTCGAACACGCGCCGCCTGTGATAGTAGCCGCCGAATAGGCTTAACTGGCCTGACAGCCCACGGGGTCGCAGACGGTCGGGACAAACCAGGTCCGGGTTGTCCACCAATGGAAGAACGACAGACCGAGTTCGCAGATCGAGCAGATTCCTGGCCCCCATCGCGGACGGCCTGCCTGAGATAAGAAGGCTGCTCGATACCCCGCCTTGGATGCCGCTCCGCGTGGTCGCGCGGATGTCGAGATCAGCGGCAAACTTCTCTCGCGCAATGAGCCGATGCTGAATAGTGAGGTACGGGCCGTCTTTGTCGTCGACCCCCGGCCTTGGAAAGAAGCTTTCCCCGCCTTCTTGCGGCGTCAGATCAACCACTAGTCTCGGCAGCGTCAGGAGCTTGAAATGCCCGAGCCACAGCGACGCTCGTCTCGCAACGGCGCGCTTGCCGGGCTCGACCGTGATACTTCGCGCGGTGATTCTGTAATCGGGGTGTTCGAGGTCGCAAGTCGTGAACACGCCCTTACTAACCACGTAGGCGAGCGCATACCCGCCCGGCGGGCCCGGAATGGGAAGCCGGCGCGTGGTTATCTCAGCGCCCTTAAGCAGGATGGCTCTCATTCGCGCAACAGCGTTTTGGGCAGCCAATTCGCGGGTTTTGGCGTTCCCGCTGATCTTGTCCGCCTCAAGCGAGTTACTGTCGTACGTTGCGCGGACCGTGCCCTCAGCCTCGAATTCCTGCGTGGGCAGATCGAAGGAGATTCGGTTGGCCGTGATGTCCAGATTCGGGGTGGATATTGTCTGGGGAGCCTCCACGGCCCAAAGGCCCGGCTGGGAAACAGCGGCTAAGACGATCAAAAGCACGGCGGCCGTACGAAGCATAACGTGAAAACGGTAGCGCTCTTTAGACAGGTTGTCAATGAGCGCGAGAAACCGTCAGACCTGTCAGACCCGTCCGACAAGTACGAACTACGGGATCGACTTTACTTGCTAACGACCGTACCCGTATCCGCCGTACGTGCCGTAGGAACGCGGGTATCCGCCCTGGTTGCTGCCATAGCCACCATAGTTACCATAGCCACCATAGTTGCCATAACCGCCGTAGTTGCCATAACCGCCGTAATTGCTGTTGCCACCGTAGCTCCCGTAGCCGCCATTACCGATACCGCCAAACCCGGCTATACCGAAGGCCCCGCCGTGGCTGGACTCGAAGCCATATACGCTGCCGCCGATGGCTATCGCGCCTCCGCGAGACATCGTCAGTTCCCCACCGAGTACAGCGGCGATATCGCCCGCATCAATGAAATTGAGGCTGATCTTCTCGATCCTGACTTCGGCCGACGGCAGTTCCACCGGAGGATTTGCCGGCGAACCACCGGGGCTTTCGGTCTGACCGCCGCCCACGGAAGGTCTTATCGGGTTGGCGGTTTGCTGCCGGATCACGTACGTGCCTTCTTCGACCCGATAGCTCATACCTGCCGATCGCAGGACAGCCTGCAGGGCCTGCTGAAACTGCATGTCGCGCAGTGACACAGTTACGGTTCCAGTTACTCCGGGAGCCAACACGTAATTGTAGCCGGTTCCTTGGAACAAACTTGCAAGGGCGCTCTCGATAGGGGTGTTCTTGAAATCAAGCGTTAACCTGTTGTCCGCCGCTGAGACACCCGGCGAGATGATCGCTGATATCGCGATCAGTGAGACGGCGAGACAAAGCAACCGTCCGAGTTTCTGCCTTTCCATCAGCCGACACCTCCTAAGAGTTGTTCCACACGCGCCTGGACGCGCGTGGTCCCTCGCCTCCTGTTTATATATTCTACCCGAGACGAGGCTTTTCCTACTCCCGATTTAGAAGTTAGAAGTTAGAGATTGGAAACTAGAGACCCCACCCCAGCCCTTCCCGATCCTCGGGACAAGCCCCTGAATGGGGAGGGAGCGTCATTCCCCCTCCTTCCAGGAGGGGGTCAGGGGGAGGTCCCAAACCCTCAACCCTCAACTTCCCCAGCGCTCTTACCTGTGCTATCGTGCGGGAACGGCCTGGTACCACCAACTGTCGGATATAGGTAAAGCTAGTTCCCGCAATGCATGGGTCCGAACCCAACACCCAACACCTATCACCTACCCAGCGCTCTTACCTGTTTTTTCCGGACGCGGGCTCTCAATCGCGCGTAAATCGTCAAACTAAAGGGGAAGCCGTTTAGTGAGACTGCCGTCAGGGTACGTTTTTTGCAGCTTCTCATTATTGACAGACGAATGCCGCGCCGCAAACGTTTACCTGGTTTTCGGCGCATCCCCGGGAGGTGAGGGTTGTGAACAGGCCAACCGCAGGAATAACAACAGCGTTCTACAGACTGCTCGCGCCGCTCATTGTCATCACAGTCTTCGCCGGCGTCGCCGCCGCGGACAGTCCGACCGACGAAGTCGACCTGGGCAAGGATGCGGTAAAGCAGGTCGAACAGGAAGTAAAGGTCTTACGCGACCCTATCATACAAGCGCGTCTCGATGCGATCGGGCAGAAGCTGGCGGAAATCGCCAAAACGACCGTGGTCCCTGCGGCATACGGAACCTCGGACCTGGCCGACTTCAAATACTCCTTCAAGCTGATCGACAACAAAGATGTGAACGCATTTGCGCTGCCCGGCGGCTTCATCTATGTCAACAAGGGACTGATCGACTTCGTCTTGTCGGACAGCGAGCTAGCGGCGGTCATCTCCCACGAAATCGCCCACGTTTCACATCATCACATGGTCAAGCTGATCAAGAAGCAAAGCAAGATGAACAGGTACATCGCCCTTCTTGCCGTGTTCGGCGCGCTGTCCAAGATGGACAGCAACGATCTTGCCAACGTGCTTTACGGAGCGCAGATGGTGAGGATATCCAAAATCAACGGATATGGGGAGACGGCGGAGCTCGACGCTGACCGGACCGCCGTAACCTACATGGTCAAGGCCGGCTACGACCCAATCGCGATGCTGACGTTTATGGATAGACTTACTCGGGAGGTCGAGAACAAGCCGCGGCTTCCGCTCGGCATTTTCCGCACCCACCCACATTACAGACAGCGCGCCGATACGATAACCGCCGAGCTCGACGCGCAGGGAATCGCCTACGACAGGGGCCTGGTAGATAGCGCCAGAACGGCCAGGGTCGACACTGTAACCGTAGAGGGCAAATCGCTCTCGGAGATCCGGTTGGCCGACAAGGTTTTCTTCAGGCCGGCCGACACGGACACGGCGACCTCCGCGGAGAGAGCGGCGGCCATCGTCCAGAGCTTGAACACCGCGCTCCATAGCTCGGAAGGACGACCGTCCGTGAGAATAGCGAGTGATGAGTCTCGTCTTCTGGTCAACGGCAGCGTTCTGTTCACCGCGGAACCGCGGGATGCCATGATGCACGACACGACCTGCGAGCAACTGGTCCAGCGCGCGGCCGAGGTACTTCGGTTCGCAATCTGGTGCGACCATATAGTGCGCGCTGCGTCCTCGGAATCGAGACAGTGAACGGTGAACAGTGACCAGGGGACGCTCTCTTTTCAGGGGAAGGCTGGCGAGGAATCGAGAGAGTTGCCGGGCGCCGTCCATCCCAATGCCTTGCACAGCGTCGGAATGACGTTCGTGGCCGGCATCGGCGGCAGCGTAACTGAGCGCCCGAGGCCAGGCCCGGAGGCGATGAAGATGCTCCACATTCTTGGACGGGACGGGACGAAACCATGCGCGCCGCGCCCCGGTTTCGTACCTCCCGCCACCGTCTCCCGGACATCCCTCTCAGGCCAATAGTCCCGCTCCAGGTCGAAAGCGAAATCAACCGTGCGAGGACCGCCGAGCGAGAACTCGGGATTGGGCGATTTGAACATCCTCTTGACGGGCTTTACGCCGGTCTCAGCATCGACAGCCGCCATCAGCGCGTTTTCGGCCGCTTCGATCACCACCGCCCGTTCCTCCATAGCGACAATTCCGCCCTTCCATGATTTGTCGTTGACGACGACACCAAACCCCGGATACCACGGCGGAACGAGGGCTTTGGTGCGGGCCAGGTCGATCTTTCCATCGACCCCGACTGCCAGAAGACCTGCGTCCCTCAGGACGGAATTCGGGTAGAACTCGCGCGACACTCCCTGCATCCCGTGGTCGCTGACCAGAGCGATCAGGCAGTTCTTCGGTCGAAGCGCGAGCAGGTCCCCTATCCACTCGTCGTGAATGCGATAGGTCTCCGCAAGGTACGGCCAAAGCTTACGGGCCAGTTCCGGCCTGTACGCGCGGCTCTGGTCGTCGAGAAAGCCCATGATGATGTGCTCGAACGCATCCGGCATCGGAGAATAATGCATCAGGAGGTCCCATTGGAATCCCTTGATACCGGACCTCGTCTCCGAGCGAAGCCGGCTTACGCTAAGCCGGATGAGCTCAGTCAACCGCCGCTCCGCGTCGCCATTTCCGCCCGTCCAGAGAGTCCTGCCAAGCTTGCCATGCTCGTATTCATCAAAGGGCACACGGCCCTCGCCCCACGACGCCAGAGGAAACGGTCTCCGAGTCGGGACGGAAAAAGCTGTTCGGAGGGCGGGGGTATGATACAGCAGGCACGACGAGCCGTCCGGCGCGAGCGCGAACAATCTGAACCTGACGCTTGCGACTGTCGCGCCAAACCGCAGGCTGATCCTGGACGAGAACTTGTCGGTCGAGCGCGGCGATGACCAGCCCGGCTTCAGCAGCACGGGCGTCCTTTTCCCTATCATGATGACGGCAGTATCATATCCCCTCTTTGAGTCCGCTTTTGCATCGAAAAGGAAGCAGTTGAAGGAGTTCTTCTCTATGCTGCCGGACACCCTAAGTACGCGGCCATTGTGTCGCGGCAGGTTGGGAATGCCCGCCGACCCGGTGGCTTTGGGCTTCGTGTATATCCCCGCCGGCGCAAGCGGTCTGTCGAACCTTCCCTGAATCCCAATCAGGTGATCTCTGGGAATGCGCAGGGCGGCCATCCTGGAGTAGTAGACATCGAACGGCTCCGATTGCGCCGCCGAAAGCAGCAGCGCGCGCTTCCCGGATTTGACCGCCGCCATCCAAACCGGCTCCGCGAGCAGCGCGCGCGAGTCGAACCCGCTCATCGTCTCCAGAATCGTATGCTCGCTCCGAGGCAGCGGCGAAACGCTGTTATAGACTATCCCATTCACATCCGGGCTGGAGCCGGTCCACAACGCCGCATGCCCCGGGGCCGTCAGACTCGGAAACGGCGGAACCACATACTCCGCCCGAACCCCCTGCCGCGCCAGCCTCGCCATATTGGGCATCTTCCCCTGCGCGAGCAGTCGGTCCATAATCCAGTCCCCCGCCGCGTCCCAGGAGAGGATGATCAGTTTGCCGTCCGGCGCGGCATGGACCGCCGCGCTGGCGGGCGGCAAGGCAAACTGCGAGAGCAGGAACACAATCAGCAACAGCAGGATGGAGCATCGTCTCATCCATTACCTCCTTCGTTACGGCTGTCATTATCTGAGGTTTTGAGTGGGACTGTCAATGCGCTCGTCGATCAGGTTTAGCCCGCCAGTCAATATGGAATAACCCGACATGTGACGACAATCGGGGGAGGGGCGAAACAGATTTGAAGAATCTTTCCATTTCCTATTGACAAGCAAGCAAGCGGTTGATATAATTGAGCTTGTCCCCTCGGATAACAGTAGTTCGCAACACCGTAGTTCAAAACTTAGGTGATCCGGCACACCAAATGACTATACAGAGCGAACACCAAAAGCCGGCTCTTC
>JAUSGG010000066.1 GCA_030649165.1 Armatimonadota bacterium | reverse complement strand
GCGCTCGGAGTCATTTTTAACGGCTTCGATAACCAACTCGGCGCTAATGCGAAGCCCCTAAAAATGCCTAACATCGCCGCTTCAGCCGTAATATATGCACATAGGTAGCCAAACTACAGACCCTCTCCTATAAGGAGAGGGAGTCCCCCCTCCTCTTAGGAGGGGGTTAGGGGGAGGTTAGGGTTTTCCTTCGAGCGTACCCGGCGTCTACTAGTTTAGGCTATCGAGCGCTGGAGGACGCGGATTCGCCTGACAGTCATAAGAACCGCAACGAACAGGCTGGCGAGCATCATTGGACTGAGCGCTGAGATAAGCATCTGTCTGCAGTAGTCGCCGGTCGAATTCGACCATCCGACGGAGTATAGTATGTGGCAGCCCACCAGCATGCGGCCGCCGATGGCCCCGAACGCCAACCCGAGAGCGGCGACGGTTGCCAACTTCAGATTGAGCTCGCGCCCGCACGCGCGCATGATGAGATCGCCGAGAGCCAGTCCGTAAAAACCCGCGCACACGAGCGCCAGCGCGCCGTGACCAACGCCGTAACCAATACCGAGCCCAAGGTCAACCAGGAACCCGCCGATGGCCCCCGCCAGCGCGCTTACCGCGACCGGTAGCGCGATACGTCTTACAGATGTCTGTAACGTAGTTGTTTTACGCATTGTCGTTCGTGTTATCTTATCACAACTTAGCGCTGGCCAGTAAGCAATCCCCCAGGGAAGTTTGGATCACAGAGGTGACGACAGCGTCCACCGTCTTGCCGACGGATGAGCCTGCGCCTACTACTACTACCATGGTCTCGTCCGGCAGATGCGCGATCCCCTCGTCCATCCCGAGACCTTCGCGGTCAACAATAATGCTGATCGCGTCGCCCGCTCTGTAGCGCATAAAATACACCCCCGTATTGAGTGGTCCGCCCGCACGGCGGAAGTCCCTTAGAAAGTACAAAAGAAACGGACAGAACGAGGAGCGCTCATTCTGTCCGGAACCACAGTCTGTCATACTGCGCGAAACGGGAAGCGTCGGCCCATGGGCCGACGGCAAAGCGCGTCGGGGTGATTCCCCCAGTGCGCCGGGTAATTTGATTTCTCTCAACGCCGGGCCGAGAAAGACAGCCCAGCCTACCGAAGTCCAACGCTGGTATTGCCTCCCATTGCGCAAACGACCATCAAGGCCATTTCATAGAGTATAGCGCCGGCGCTGGACGGAGTCAAATTTTTTTTCATGGCTTCTTTTGTGGATTTCATAGAGGAAAGCGCGAAAGGTGGGAAAGCAGGAAAGGGGAGGATGTTGTTGCAGACGGCTTCCCCATAGTGCCTATTTCCCCCTTTTCTTTTCCTTTCCGGTTTTCCTCGTGAGAATCTCCCTTAGACGTTTGTGATACAATATACCAGACGAAAGAACTGCGGGAGGACAGAATATGGCGCAAGTTAAAGTGGGGGACCACGTTCACATCGCTGATCGTGAGCCGAATCCAAACGATTCGAAAAGTGGCCTGTTCTACGGGTATTTCCGAAACCTGACAGGCGTTATCGAGCGGGTCTACGAGGACAACACGGTCTGTATCGACGTGAACATCGACAGTCTTCCCGACGACGTGCGCATCAGACATAAGGAGATGGAAACGGCGGCCCGCGATAAGTGGATCGGCGGATTATCGCAGGAGCAGAGGAGCCGCCTGACAGAGCGGGACAAGCAGTTTACCATGAGCTACAAGGTCGTGGTGTCAGCCGCGGACGTCAATCCGGCTGGGAAGGGCCCGGCAAAGAATGTCGCGAAGACCGCGAAAGCCGAGGCGTCCTCATCGTCGCCGGAGAAGCCCGTCTCTGCTCCGGCGAAGCCCGCGCCAAGCGAATCGTCGGAGCCTTCCGTAGAGCAGCAGGCGGCGAAAGCTGTCGGTAAACCGAAACCTGCCGCCACCGCCGCCGCGGCGAAGAAACCGGAAAAAGGAACTCCTGCCGCGCCGAAGGGGGCGGAGACCGAGCCGGCTCCGAAGCGGGTTACTGCGAAGGACCTCTCCACCGCCGAGCGCGAGTATCTGGAGTCGCTTAAGGCGAAACGCCCGGAGGCTTAGGGTTGTAGGTTTGTAGGTTTGTAAGTTTGTAAGTTCTTAGGTTCATAAGCTCTCAAGGTTCCAACGCCACGTATGCCGAGCCTACAACCCTATAAACCTACAAACCTAAGACCCTTCCCCTCGGTTTTCCTTGACACGGCAGGGCTGCGGCGGTAACATTAGATGGTCGATTCGCGCTGGGGGATGTTGTGAAGCTGTCGGTCATTACGGACGAAATCTCGTTGGACCTCGCGCACGCGCTTGACGTGATGCGCGAATTTGGCGTACAAGGGGCGGAACTGCGTGGCGTTTGGGACGCCAACATTGCTGACCTGCCCGCCGAGAAGGTAAAACAGGCCAGGTCGGTTCTGGACGATAAGGGTTTCGTCGTTTCGGCCATTGCGTCGCCGTTTTTCAAGTGCCCTCTTACGGATGACGAGGAAGGCGAGACGGGTCGTACTCATCTGGCCGCCACGCGCAGTCTAAAGGACCAACTCGATCTGCTTCAGAAGTGCATAGAGCTGGCTCGGATATTCGAGACCAACCTGATCCGAGTCTTCGCGTTTTGGAAGCGGGGGCCGCTGACTCCGGAGATAGAGGACCGTATTGTCGAGGCGTTCGCTGAGCCGGTCAGGATAGCCTCAGACGCCGGAGTAGTTCTGGCATTGGAAAACGAGCATGCCTGCTATCTAGGGACAGGGGCGGAAACCGCGAAAGTCCTTGCGCGGATAAGCTCTCCCTCGCTGAAGGCCGTCTGGGACCCCGGCAACGCCTTCTTTGCCGGCGAGGACCCTTTTCCAGCCGGCTATGACGCGATTCGCGAATACGTGGCGCACGTTCACGTAAAAGACGCGCTGCGCAATTCCGCCGGCGAGGATCAGTTCGTGGTTGTTGGGGAAGGAACCATCGACTATCGAGCGCAGTTTGCCGCGCTCAAGGACGATGGCTATCGCGGATTTATTTCACTTGAAACGCACTGCAGGCCGGGCGAGGAGGCTTCCCGTCTGAGCCTGTTGGCGATGCGGACTATGCTGGCCGAGCTGTAGCGCCGGCGCCGCGGGAGGATGACTAGTAGTGGGCATTACCAAATTCAGACATAGTCTCAGTTCAGGCATTTTCCTGAAAACAATTCTTTTGGGTATCGCCGCTATTTTCGTAGTGGGCTGTTTTTCCATGTTCGGCGGCCAGTGGTTTGGCTCAAAAGGCGGAAAGTCTTCGTCCGGCTACGCCGTCAAGGTTAACGGCGAGTCGATACCGCTTGAGTACTTCAACAACAGGTTGCAGTCCGAGTCTGAGAGAATAGAAAAGGAGCAGGACTCAAGCCCGATGGCGTCGCAGATCGCCGGGATCACCGCGGACCTGCTCAACCGGACTATCATGCTGACCGCATTGCGCCAGGCCGCGGAGGACAAGGGTATCCGGGTCGGTCGCGGCGATATCAACGAGGCGATCGACAAGGGCGTCGAGCAGACGATGTCGGAAATGCGTTTGAAGATGGCGGCGGGAATCGAGAGCTTTAAGAAAAAGAAACCCAGCAAGAGTGAAGTGGACCGTGAACTTGAGGTGCGTCTACAACAAGCGTATGAAGACCGGAGTCTGACATTGGCTTCTTATGAGGAGAAGCTCCGAAGCAGCATGGATCGTGAGGAGGTAAAGAACAGCCTCATCATTCAGAAGCTGCGCGAAACGCTGGAGCGATCGGCCCGCGGTATGTCGGACAGGGAACTCATCGACAACTACCGGGAGGTGTCCGCGAGCCGAATACTGATAGAGGCGCGAATTGGACCGAAAGGTCAGGCGGAACATCAGGCGAACGATATCCTGAAGCAGCTCAAGTCCGGGGCCGATTTTACCCGCCTGGCCCGCGAGCGGTCTGATGACCCAATGACGAAGAAAGCCGGGGGAGCGTTTCCGGCGCCTCTGACCAGAGGTCTGGCTCAAGCGTTCGGGCTGGATCCGGCGTTGGTGAAGGCCATTTTCGTTTTGCGCCCGGGACAGATCAGCGATGTGATACGCACCCGGGATGGATACGAGATTGTGAAAGTGACGGCCGAAAAGAGCAGTCTGCCCAAGGATTTTCAAGCGAAGAAGAGACAGTATATGAACGACGCGCTCCAGGGGAAGCGCATGCAGATTGTCAGGGAGTTCGAGACGAATACTTTGAAATCCGCGAAGGTCGAGATCGGCCCGCCTGAGCTTGAGGGGTATTGGGCGATGCAGCAGGCGGGAATGGCGGCGAGCAGCGGAGGACAGGAAGCTTACAAGAAAGCTATCGCGAGAGCCGCGGCCCTGTTCGAAAAGGCAATCCAGGAAAATCCGAATGACGCGGCAGCGATATATTCTCTTTCTCAAGCGTATCTCACGCTGAGCAAGCCTGAGAACGCGCTCAGATTGCTGGAGATCAAGCTGAACAACCCGGACGCGCCGAGTGTCGAGACAGCGGATCTTCGTATGCTGCTCGGTGATCTTTATATAGGCAACAAAGATAGCAAACGCGCTCTGGATCAGTATGTGCTGGCCAGCCAGGTGGGCATAGCCATAGATTCGATCCACCAGCTATTGGTTCCAAGGTTCAAGGACGTGGGACGCAAAGATCTGGCGGCGAAAGAACAGGAGTACGTCGATATGGCCAAGGCGCAGGCGGGCGGAGGCTCGACCGTGCCTGCCGGCAGTCCCGCGGGAGCGCCCGGGCGTTAGATACGACTGTATAGGCCGGAGACAAAGGATCTGATGGGGCCCCGAAGCTTCGGGACCCCATCAGTCGTAAATGGGGAGCCATATCGTGGCCGGGAAACTGTATATAGTCTGCACTCCGATCGGCAATCTGGAGGATATTACGTTGCGCGCGCTTCGGATTCTCAAAGAGGCTGACCTGATAGCCGCGGAAGATACGCGCGTGACCAGAAAGCTCCTTAGCCACTACGATATCCATACGCCAACCACGGCCTATCACCAGCACAGTAAGGGGCGGAAGGCTGCCCAGATAGCCGACCTGTTACAGGAAGGCAAGAACGTTGCTCTCGTTTCCGACGCGGGAACGCCCGGGATTTCCGATCCGGGGCACGAGTTGATAGCCGATTGCATAGAACGCGGAATAGACGTTGTCTTCGCTCCCGGCGCGAACGCGATCGTAATGGCTTTGGTCGTCTCCGGCCTGCCGACAACTCACTTCGCGTTCGACGGGTTCCCGCCCCGGAAAGACAGCGAGCGCCGCGCGTTCTTCCAGTCTCTGCGCGCTGAGGGACGCACAATAGTCCTATACGAGTCTCCGCTCAGACTTGTAAGCTTCCTGCGCGCTGCTATGGAGGAATTGGGCGACAGGCGCGCAGCCGTGCTTCGGGAGGCGACGAAGGTCTTCGAGGAAGTCTTCAGGGGCAGGATCAGCGACGCGATAGAGCGGTTTATCGCGAGGAAGCCAAGGGGCGAGGTCACTGTGGTCATAGAAGGCTGCGGCGTGGAAGAGCAGTTGGAGCGGCAGCCTTCGAGTGTCGAAGACCGGCTGCGCGAGCTGATCGACCAGGGCCTGTCCCAGCGCGACGCCGTCCGGCAAGTCGCGGCGGACCTCCGCATCCCGCATCGTGAAGCGTACGCGGCGATGCTGCGAGTCAGCGGGAGAAGCCCCCGCGGTGTGTGAAGTCGGAACGGTCGGGTGGAACCCCGCGTCCTAGTACATGGCGAGGGTTTCAAAGATAAAGAGATCGGCTTGGTGCGCACTGATGAAAACATTCAGGATTGGACAAGTCATACTCCTGTTGTTCGCTCTGGGCGGGGTGTGGATTTCCCCGCTTGCCGCTTCGGACAAAGACGACGACGCGAACGAGATAAAGATGGGCAACGAAGCGGTGGCCGAGGTCGAAAAACAAGCCAAGGTGATCAGCGACCCCCAGCTTCAGGCCAGGGTGGACGCTATCGCGGCCGACATCGTCGCGGTCGCCGAGTCGGTCCAGATTCCCGCGACCTACGGCAACTCCCGTCTGGCCAAGTTTCCATACACGTTCAAGATCATTGACGAGAAAGACGCCAACGCCTTCGCCCTGCCGGCGGGCCACGTGTATATCAACAAGGGGCTTATGGACTTCGTTCAATCGGACCACGAACTCGCGGGAGTTATCGCGCACGAAATAGTCCATGCCTCGCACCACCACATGTTGTACCTCCTGAGAGAGCAGAGTAAGCTCAACAATAAGCTCGCCCTCGTGCTTCTGGCCGCGATAGTGGGTAACGTGCAGAGCAGAGACCTTGGCAATATCGTGATGGGAGCCCAGCTTCTTCAGATTGCCAAGATGAGCTCTTACGGCGTGAAAGCGGAATCGGACGCGGATCGGGTCGCCGTGGACTATCTGTCCAGGACAAAGTACAACCCGGTTGGGCTGCTCACCTTCATAGAGCGTTTGTCCCGTACGACTCAGCTCTTCGAGGCGCCTACCATTGTCCAGGACCATCCATCCACGGGCGATAGGCGTGCGACCATTATAGGACGGCTCAACGACCTGAAAATACCGATCGCCCGGCGCAAAGTCACCAATGCGGCCAAGGCGGTTCCGCGAACGGTCAAGGTGAACGGAGTCGACGCTGTTGAAATCGCGATAGATGACAAGCCTCTGATGCGCGTGGCCGACGGGCCTCCCGGACAGCCGGCGGCGCAGCGGGCCCAGCAGATCGCCGATAAGGTGAATGACCTTCTGGATAGTAACGTGCTGCTTAAGGACATCAAGGCAAAGGACAGCGAGCCGGTCGTGATAGTCAAAGACAAGCCGTTCCTGCGCGTGACCGACGACGATGCGGCGCTCAGCAATATGAGCGCGCCACTGGTGGCAAAAAGCGCCTCTGACCTGATCAGGTCCGTCGTCTGGAAGCAGATGATGGACCTGGCGATGATACCTACGGCCAAAGAGAAGAAGGGGAAGTAGGGTCGTAGGTTTGTTAGGGTTCTAGGGTTCCAAGGTTAGTCTGATCCGTCCCATCGGTCCTATCCGTCCTATGCGTTCGTTCCTCCGACTCCTTCCGTTTAGTCCCCATGAGGCCGGGGTACATCTTTTGTGGACGCAGTGTTTCTCCAGGCGGACCGCCTGGAGAAAAGACTGGCGTTTTCAGAAGGCTCCGCGTAGGTATCCGAGGAGGCGCTGTAATGCTCAGATTAGCTTTAACCATCGGAATTGCGGCCGTCCTCATTGCACCAGGCTCTGTCTGGTCGGGATCAGAACCTCTCCAATCTTCCTTGGGTTCGTGGGTGGCCACAGGGACTATCGCCGGGATAACCGGCCCGACCGTCAGCGTGCTGATGAAGGACGGACGCGCGTATGATATCAGCGCGGGCAACGCGCAGGTAGTTGTCGGCGCGCGAATAAGCAACTATCTGGCTCTGCGAGTCAGTGACACAGTCAAAGTGATGGGGACAAAGACGGGTCCGACGGCCGTACGGGCCGACAGGATTGTGGTTTTGCCTCAAGCCGCGCCTGGTCCGGCGGCGGCCCAGCCGAAACCCGCGCCGGCCGTTGAGCCCCCGAGAAGTATAGAGATTTACGGTGAGGAAACCCTCAGCGCGGCCCCTCCTGAGTATCTTCCGGCCGAGGAATACGCTCCGCCCCCGGTTGAAAGGCGCATAAAGCCGCCGAAGCCTCCCGCTCCGCCGATCACCTATACGGTTCGTGGATTAGTCACGGACGTGCGGTACATGGCGCAGTCGGTGACGGTACAGACGTCCAAAGGCTCTTTGGTGATCGATATTTCGCCGGCTGACATAAGATACGCCGGGCGGCCCGCGGGCATCGGCGTTCTCGACCCCGGGGACGCTGTCGAAGTGGCGGGGGAGTTGGGCGCGAACCGGGCGATGACCGCCGCAAGGGTAACAGTGCTGATGAGGCCGCAAACCGCGCGGCAGGCGACGGACGTGCAGCGGATGTCGATTTCCGGAGATATCGCCTCGATCGATTATCCTTCGGGGACCTTTGTCCTGCGAGGAGGCGCCACGCGAAGTTTGATCATGGCGGACGATCACACGGTTATCCGTGACGCGAAGAAAACCTACAGCATCACGGACCTTGGCCCCGAAACGCGGGTCAAGGTGACGGCATTCGGCTCGCAATCTACGGGATACGTGGCTGAAGAGGTATTCGTGGTCGGATTGGCGAGTCCATACGCAGCCGTCCCATAGCAGGCGCGGAATAAAGTCAAACAAGACCTCACCCCAGCCCTCTCCTAAAAGGAGAGGGAGTTCCCCCTCCTCCTAGGAGGGGGTTAGGGGGAGGTCAAGTGTTATCTCCAGTTCGTCCGTGTCTGCCGGGCCGCATTTCGCGTTCAGTGTGTGGTATCAGTTCCCTGCAGCGCGTACTCAATGCGGAGCCGGGTTCCTAGCCCGAACCTGGATTCGATATCGGCTCGGTTGGCCAGTTGCTTTATTATCACCAGGCCCATCCCGCAACTGTTCTCAAGGCAGCGGCTCTTGGGATTGGCGCAGTCAAAACCGACTCCCTCATCGGTGACCTCCAGGATCAGTTTGCCCGGCGCGCGCCGCATTTTGACCTGGTAAGTCCTGTCAGGTGAACTATAGGCGTGGCGGACCACATTCGTGCAGGCTTCGCCCAGGATCATCTGCACGTTGTGGATGTCCTCTTCGCAGACCTTGCGAAGGCCCAGATAGGACCGCAGCATTTTTCTGAAATCGGCAATCCTTCCCGCCTCAGCCGGAAGCTGCCACGTAATCTCCTCGAACGCCATTGTTCTCGTCCACCAATTGATGTGATAACCAGCTCATCGGCAGCATACCCCAATAAGCTCTTCCTTAAACACGCAAATCATCGGTCGGGCGATTGAAACCACGGCAACGAAACAGTTCAGTCTTGTGGGAACGCCGTTGAGTTAACGCAGCGCATGCGCCAGGTCCCCCTCTCCCTGGAAGGGAGAGGGCTGGGGTGAGGGTTGAACATAACTTCCAATTTCCGATCCTTCGGTAGCAGAGCGACAGCGGCGCTGGCAGGATGCGGCAGGCAGGGTGGAGGCAAACTCAGCTTTGCTCTCTGCCCGAAATCGCTTAATAATCCGTATTGGAAGTCGGTGGAAGACGGCATGAACGCCGCCGCGAAGAAACTGGGCGTGGAGGCCAAATTCTTCGCCCCGATGGAAGCCGATGTCGCTAAGCAGGTGCAGGCCATCGAGGGAGTGGTTGCGACGGGCAAGAGCGGGATTGCGATCTCGCCGAACGACCCGGATTCCGTGCGCGGCGTCATATCCCGCGCGATGGCTAAGGGTGTGCCGACTATTACCTTCGACGCGGACGCGCCGAAAAGCAAGCGCATTTGCTACGTCGGCACGGACAACTTCAAGGCCGGTCAGGAGGCCGGAAAGCAAATGGCCAAGCTGCTCGGCGGGAAGGGGTCCGTCCTGGTAGTCACCGGCGGCCTGGGCGCTATGAACCTGAACCAGCGTATAGACGGCTTCAAAGACGCGATAAAGTCCTCGCCGGCGATCAAGATCGTAAATGTTATTCCGTGCGATGACGACGAAGCGAAGGCGCACCAGATCATCGAAAGCTCCCTGCGCAGCCGCAAGGACTTAGCCGGTATATTCGCCGTCGGGCTTTGGGCGGCGAACCCCGCCGGGAAAATACTCTACGAGACGCGCCGCGCGGGCAAGGTGAAAGTGGTCGGCTTCGACACGCTGAAATCGGAGATGGAGTGGGTGAAGAAGGGATCCATCCAGGCTCTGATCGGCCAAAGGCCGTATCAGATGGGCTACAAGAGCGTACGGATACTCTACGATTTGGCGCACGGCAAGAAGCCGCCGGCTGAGATTATCGACACGGGGATCGATGTGGTTACGAAGGAGAATGTGGAGAAGTTTCTGAAGACCTGAAGGCTGCCAGCCGTCAGCTATCAGCCGGACCGCTCAGCCACTCAGAACTCAGCGCTCAGCGCTCAGAACTATCCGCGAAGTATCCGCATCATCACAACCTCCGTGATGAGCTGCGGATTCGCATTTCCGGCCAGGGCGCGTTTGGCCCAGGTCAACGAGGCGAGGGCCGAACGGGTGCGTTCGCGGGACACGCTTGGCAGGGCTTTGGCGAGATCCTCCCGCTTGTCCAGGTTGATCACCGGCGCGTCCGGGCCCAGCAGCGCCAGACTGAGCAGGTCACGATACCATAAGACCAGTGAGTCCAACCCCTGCCGGATTTCGCGGCGGCCGGATTTGGCTGAAGCTTCGGCGTCGTCCTCGGCGCCGGCGGCAGGGGCCGATTTGCCTTTCTTTTTGGGCTTGTCTGAAGGCGCGCAGGACTTGCGGAACTCCTCGGCCAGTCGCAGCGCAAGCGGCTTTTCGGCAGACGCGGCGAGCTGCGCGAGGTTCAGGATCGCGTCTCTTCTCGCGAAGAACGCCTCGTCCTCCAGAAGCGATATGGCCTCGCCCACCCTGCCTTCGGTGTATCTGGATAAGAAATCGGCTTTTTCTTCATCGATATTGAACCGTTCCTGCAGCGCCGCGCGGAGAACGTCCGCGCTCGATTGGCGGAACCTCACAACCTGGCAGCGGGAAACAATGGTGGAAAGCGCCAAGGACATATTGCGGGTAAGGAGCAAGAGGACCGCGTACGATGGCGGCTCTTCCAGAATCTTCAGTATTGCGCTTGCCGAGTCGTCGTTCAATGTCTCGGCTCGTTCGAGGACCAAGACCTTCCACGGGGACCGGATCGGCGGAAACATGGCCCGCCGGCGCATCTCGCGCATCTGATCGATCTTGGTTTGTTCCGTCTCCGGCGCGATCAACTCGACATCCGGATGTCTGGCCTCGGTGATGGCGCGGCACGACCAGCACTCGCCGCACGAATCTCCATCTTCGGCCCGGTGTTCGCAGTTCAGGGCGGCGGCGAAAGCGAGCGCCGTGGTCGTTTTCCCGACGCCCTCCAGTCCTGCAAAGAGGTACGCATGAGAAACGGCGTCCGACCCTATGCTGTGCTTGAGGACCTTTACGGCGAATTCCTGTCCGATTACGTCATCAAACTTCAAGGTAGATCTCCTGAACCACGGAACAGAGTCGGAAGAGTCGAAGACGCAGATCGCTGAAAGCCGACGGCTGAAAGCTTCTCAAACCCTTTCGAACCGCTCGACGTTCACGACAAATGTTACGGCTCCGCCGACGCAGACCTTCACGGGGTTCGGTATGAACGTTCCGGCCGGCATAACGTCGGGCGGCGGCAGGCTGACGAACTGCTCCCTCGATTTGCAGCTCTCCTGGATGATGCTGAGGACCTCATCCAGCAGGTCGTCTTCCACGCCGACCAGCAAAGTCGCGTTGCCGTCCCGGAGGAAACCCCCGGTGGTAGCGATCTTGGTGAACTTGTGCCCCGCCTGCAGCAGCGCCTCGCCCACTTTGCTCCTGTCCCGCTCGTGAATAATAGTGACTACCAGCTTCATTTGCCGACACATCCTTCCACAACAGAAATGATCCGCCGACTGACGGTTTCTACGTCACCCGTCCCGTCGATGAGCTTCACTCTCCCCGGCGACTCTTCGGCCGTCTTCAAGAAACCTTCGCGCACCTTTTGATGAAACTGCAGTGATTCCGCCTCCATACGGTTCCGGTCCATCTGCCTCCCGAGTCCGACTTCCACGGGGACGTCTATCACCAGAGTCAGGTCCGGCTCGATGCCGCCCGTGGCGAAGAGATTTGCATGACGTATAAAGCCCAGATCGAGGCCGCGCGCGTAGCCTTGATACGCCAATGTGGAATCCGAGAACCTTGCGCAGAGTACTATGCGTCCCGCCTGCAGCGCCGGCTCGATCACTCTTTCCACGTGCTGCGCCCGCGCCGCGAGATACAGGAACAGCTCGGTCTTGGCCATCAATGGGTCATCATCATGCAAAAGCATGTGCCGGATTCGCTCGGCGACGGGTTCGCCGCCAGGCTCGATGGTTGTGAGGGTATCAAGTCCGCGGTCCCGAAGCCACTGGGCCAAGATGTCAAGCTGGGTCGTCTTGCCACAGCCTTCCGGGCCTTCGAGCGTTATGAATATGCCGCGGCGGGGGGTCACGGCTTGGAGATCCTCAGCCGTCTGTAAGGTTCGGTCCCAATGCTGACCGACGCCAGGCCCGCCTTTTCCACCAGGATGTGCTGCTGCCGGCGCACGTAGCTCGTCTGCGGCATCAACTCCTGCGCCACGCCGTTGTCGATCACCCGCTCGACCGCCTCCTCGGCCTCGCGCAGGGCCATATCCTCGTCGGAGCCTCTCAGGTTGAACATGTCGCGGACGGAGCTGGCGATCTGCGTATAAGTATTGCTCTTTACCACATAGGTTGGAAGGTTCCTGTTCGTAACCTCGCGAAGCTTTGCCGGCTCTTTGCGGAAATGGGCTTTCAGCGCTATGACGGCGTCGGCCTCATCCGCGTCCTTCGTAATGTAGGCCGGCACGCGGAGTTCACGAATCGCGCGCTCAAGCCTGTTTCTGCTGACGCCGTAAGGGAATATCTTAACGACCGACGGCAGGGGCCTGCCTTCCATAATGGGCCCGGTCCTGCCGGCCTCTTCGCGCTCAGGTCTGGGCGATTCCGGCGCCTGGACGACTTCGACCTCGCCCTCCGGATTGCGGACGCGAATCTCCGGCCTCACCGGCGCGCCGCGCAGGAACTTGTCGACAACCGAGGCCACGTCGTGGTGGATTGCGAGTTTATCTACGTCGATTATCTCGATTACGACATCGAACGTGGGCGGGGCTTTGCGCTCCAGCACGGTCTTTTGCGTGCCGCGGCGCCTGGCTTCCTCGTCACTCAGTGTCACGGCCTGTATGCCGCCGACCAGATCGGAGAGGGTAGGGTTCATAAGAAGGTTTTCAAGCGAGTTGCCGTGCGCTGTGGCGATCAACTGGACGCCGCGCTCGGCAATCGTCCGGGCTGCAAACGCCTCCTGCTCTGTGCCTATCTCGTCTATGACCACCACCTCAGGCATGTGGTTTTCCACCGCCTCGATCATGACCGCGTGCTGCTGCTCGGGGGTGGCCACCTGCATGCGCCGGGCGGAGCCTATGGCGGGATGCGGTATGTCGCCGTCTCCCGCGATCTCATTTGAGGTGTCCACAACAACCACGCGCTTCTTGAACTCGTCACCCAGCACTCGGGCGACTTCGCGCAGCTTGGTGGTTTTCCCGACGCCCGGTCTGCCGAGGAGAAGTGTGCTCTTTCCGGTTTCGACAACGTCTCGGATGATGTCGATCGTGCCGTAGACGGCCCGTCCTATGCGGCAGGTGAGTCCGACTATTCTTCCCTGGCGGTTGCGTATCGCGGATATTCTATGAAGCGTGCGCTCGATGCCGGCCCGATTGTCCTTGCCGAACATGCCCACGCGGCCTACTACGTGATCTATGTCGTCCGTCGTGATGCCGATGTCGCACAACTGCACGACACTGTTAGGAAATCGGGCCTCGGCCTCTCGTCCAAGATCGAGGACGATCTCCAGCAGCTCCTCCAGATTGCTCTGCTCCTCCAGGCATTTGCGCACCATCGGAGGGAGCACTGTAAGGAGTAGGTCCAGATTATCGGTTACCTGGAGCTGTTTTACCCCTGCAAGACGCTCGGCGGAAATCGCCATATCTTTGCGCATCCCCCTGTTGTCTTTGTCTTTACGCCTGCTCTCTAATGTCAACTTTTAGTGTCACCGCTGCAATTCCTGCTAACCGCTTGTTCTACCGAGTGCAGTACTATCGCGCAGCCGGCTATTGCCGCGGTCTCCGTTCTGAGCGTCCTGGCGCCGAGCGATATGGGAACGGCCCCGGCCGCGATTGCTTGGGAGACTTCGTCTTCCGAGAATCCGCCTTCCGGCCCCACGATCAGCAATATCCGATTGCCGGTTTCGGCATCCTTTAACGCTTCGCGGAGCAGCAAGCCTTTCTCTTTCTCCCACGCGACAAACGCCTTATCGAACTGGGATACGCGTTGCACGAGATCATCAAACCCGATGACGCCGTCAACATCCGGCAGAACCGCTCGGCAGGACTGCTCGGCGGCTTCCCGCGCAATGGATCGCCACCTGGCCAGCCTGTTCCGTATCTTGTCCTCCGCGGGCCTCACGATCGTCCGTTCAGAAGCAAACACTACCATTCCTGATATTCCCAGTTCGGTGGCCTTTTGAACAACCATCTCGACCTTATGGCCCTTCGCCAGCGCCTGCGCCAGCGTGAGTCTTACGCGCGCTTCCGTATCCGCCTGAGACGTCTCAATGATCTCGGCAATCACCTCGTCTCGCGTAAGCGAGCCTATACGAGCGATGTGACAGCAGCCTGAGCCGTCGAGAGCGGAGATTGTATCTCCCGTCTGCAGTCGCAGAACCGCGCAAATCTGCCGGGCCTGCGGTCCGCGGATTGTGACCCGGCCATCGCTGATTTGCTCGGGTTCGACGAAGAAACGGTGATCTGTCATTGTACAGTTGACGGTTGTCGGTTGACGGTTGTCGGTTTCGCGGCCGCCACACTAATCCATTCGCCTTCGGCCGTCGTCTCGATGATGTGCAATCGCGCATCCGACAGCGCGTCGGCTACCTCGTCCCGCCGTTCCTCTATGATACCCGAGACCACCAGGATGCCGTTTGGCCTCAAAGCCGCGGCAAGCTCGGCGCTCATTCCGATAATGACGTCCGCGACGATGTTCGCGATAACCAAATCCGCCTCGATGCCCGCCGCGGACGGCGTGTCGGCCTCGACGATTTGCACTATAGACTCGACGCCGTTGGCCGCCACGTTATCTTTCGCGGCTTTGACGGCGACGGGATCGATCTCCACGCCCACGACCTTCGACGCTCCCAGCAGCGCGCCGGCTATTGCCAGAATCCCCGATCCGCAGCCCATGTCGAGCATGATATCGCCGGGCTCCAGATACCTCTGGACAGCCATCAAACACATTTGCGTTGTCGGATGATTGCCCGTCCCGAACGCCATTCCGGGGTCCAATTCCAAGATCAACTGTCCCGGTTTCGCTTGGAACTCTTCCCAGGTGGGCTTGACCACGATTTTGCCGACAACCAGCGGCTTGAAGAAGGACTTCCACGCCGTCGCCCAATCAGCGTCTTCGACGAACTTTACAGTGAACCCAGCGCCGCCGGGGTTGATCCCCATATCGCCAAGCGCTTCGATCCGGCTCTCTATCCGTTCCAGTATAGCGGCCAGTCGGTCGTCCACGGGGAAATACGCCGCCAGCGGAACGCGGCTATTGCCCAAATCCCGCGGGGAGGAGACCGCGCTTGCGACTCCTCCGCTTCCTTCCGATATCAGAACATTCGTGACGGCGTCCGCCGCTTCCGAATTTGTGACCAGGCTAATCTCGGCCCATCTCATCGTCCGCTGAAAGCGTCCTTCACTTTCTCAAAGAAGCTCTTCTCAGGCTCCGCGTCGAGGTTCTCGCCCCGCATATCCGCGAATTGCTGCAGCAGCTTGCGCTCCTCGCCTGACAGCTTGGTCGGAGTCTCGACTTTGATTGCAACATTCAAGCTCCCCTTGCCGTGCCCATTGACGCTCGGGATACCCCGGTCGCGCAGTCTGTAGACTTCGCCGGACTGGGTTCCCTCCGCCAAATGGAGTTTCTCTTTGCCGTCCAGAGTAGAAGCCTCTACTGTAGCGCCTAACGATGCCTGGGCGAAGCTCACGCTCAGCTCGCACCAGATGTCGTTTCCCCGCCGCTCGAAAATGGGGTGCTGCCTGACGTGTGGAAAAACGTAAAGGTCTCCCGTCGGCCCGCCGCGAATCCCGGCGTCGCCTTCACCGGAGAGCCGAACCCGATTGTCGCTGTCTACGCCGGCTGGGACCTTCACTTCGATCTTCGCCGTGGAGCGGACCCGACCGTCTCCGCCGCATTCTTTGCAGGGGTTCTGGATCACGCGGCCCTCGCCGTGGCACCGCGGGCAAACGCCGACCGTGATGGAGGTGCCGAAGAATCCGGTCTGCTGCCTGCGCACCTGACCGGCGCCGTGGCACGTCGAACACGTCTCAGGCTGACTTCCTGGCGCGGCGCCACTTCCCGTGCAGCTTTCGCAAGTCTCCATCCGGGACAGGCGCACGGTTTTCTCAGCGCCGGTGGCCACTTCTTCCAGGGTAAGCTCGACGTCCGCACGAAGGTCGGTCCCCCGCTGCGATATGGGCCGCTCCCGGGCCGCTTCGCCGGTGTTGAACCCGCCACTTCCGAAGAACACGTCGAAGATATCGCCGAACCCGAAGCCGCGGCCGTAATCGAAGTCGGCCTGTCCGAAGCCTCCCGACGGCCCACTGTGGCCGAAACGGTCGTAGACCCCGCGCTTCTGCGGGTCGGACAGGATTTCGTATGCTTCGTTGATCTCTTTGAACTTTTCCTCGGCTGCTTTATCGTGCCGGTTGACATCGGGGTGGTGCGTCCGAGCCAGCCGCCGGTACGCCTTCTTTACCTCGTCCGAAGTGGCGGACCTGGGGACACCCAGAACCTCGTAGTAATCCCGCTTGCTCGCCATGTTGGTCCTCACGGGCCGGTTAGTCGGCCTTGAATTCCCCTTCTATAACCTCGCCCTCCCCATCCGGCTGCCGCTCTTCCGCCGTAGTATCCTCGGTCGCGGACCCCGGCGTTTCCGATGTAACTGTCGCGCCCACCGTCGGTTCGGCCGACTGATACATAGCGGCGCTCACGTCGTAGACTGCCGTAGTCAGGGCGTCCGTCGCGGTCCTGATGCGCTCTGCGTCGTCGGACGCGAGGGCCGTCCGAACCTCCTCTATCGCTTCGCGTACCCGACTCTTATGCTCTTCGGTGACCTTGTCGTCGGCTTCCCTTATCAGTTTTTCCGCATTATAAACGACCGAATCGGCGCGGTTTCTCGTTTCCTGATCCTCGCGCTTGGCCCGGTCCTCCTCGGCGTGCTGCTCGGCGTCGCGGACCATTCGGTTGATCTCGTCCTTGTTGAGCCCGCTTGACGAGGTGATCGTTATCCGCTGCTCCACACCGGACGCGGTGTCCTTCGCCGACACGTGGACTATACCGTTGACGTCGATATCGAACGTGACCTCTACCCTGGGCACGCCGCGCGGCGCGGGTGGGATACCGACCAGTTGAAACCGTCCAAGGCTGATATTGTCGCGGCACATCTCACGCTCACCCTGCAGGACGTGAATATCGACCGCGGTCTGGCCATCCGCTGCCGTCGTGTACATCTCGCTCTTGCTCGTCGGAATCGTCGTGTTTCGGTCGATCATGCGGGTAAACACCCCGCCAAGCGTCTCGATTCCGAGTGTAAGCGGTGTGACGTCCAGGAGGACAACGTCCTTCACCTCTCCGCCGAGCACACCGGCCTGAATCGCCGCGCCCAGGGCCACCACTTCGTCCGGGTTCATCCCTTTGTGCGGCTCTTTGCCGAACATCTGCTTGACCAGCTCCTGCACGGCCGGCATGCGGGTCGATCCGCCCACGAGCAATACCCGGCCTATGTCGTCCGGTGTAAGCTTCGAGTCGTTCGTGGCCTGTTTTGTGGGGCCGACCATCCTTTCGAGCAAATCGGCGGTCAGCTCTTCCATCTTCGCCCTGCTCAGGTTCAGGTCCAGGTGCACCGGCCCTTCGGCTGTCGATGAAATGAACGGCAGGTTGATATTGGTCTGGACGACCGTGGAGAGTTCGACCTTAGCTTTCTCCGCGGCCTCTTTCAGCCGCTGCATAGCCATTTTGTCTTTGGACAAATCGATGCCGTTCTCGCGCTTGAACTCGACGACCATCCAGTCCATAATGCGCTGGTCCCAGTCATCTCCACCGAGCATCGTATCCCCGTTTGTCGCCTTGACCTCGAACACGCCGTCACCGAGTTCGAGCACGGAAACGTCGAAAGTGCCGCCGCCGAGGTCCCAAACCAGCACTGTGTGGACCTCATCTTTGTCTACGCCATAAGCCAGCGACGCCGCGGTGGGCTCGTTGATGATCCGCAGAACATCAAAGCCGGCTATCGTGCCCGCGTCTTTGGTCGCCTGCCTCTGCGCGTCCGAAAAATACGCCGGAACGGTGATGACCGCCTTATCGACGGCCTGACCGAGATAGGCTTCGGCGTCCGCCTTCAGCTTTTGAAGGATCATCGCCGAGATCTCCTGCGGGGTGTATTCCTTGCCGTCAATGCCGATCGTGTGGTCCGTCCCCATCTTGCGCTTGATCGAGGTGATCGTTCTGTCGGGATTAGTGATGGCCTGCCTCTTGGCCAGTTGGCCTACAAGCCTCTCGCCGTTCTTCGAGAACCCCACTACCGACGGGCAAAGCCGCCCGCCTTCGGCGGTGGATATCACGACCGGCTCGCCGGCCTCCATAACCGCCAGGACTGAATTTGTGGTGCCAAGGTCAATGCCAACGATTTTGCTCATCTACCCCTCCGATGGACTCGTTTCGGCGGTCTCTATTTCCTCAACGGCCAGCGGCTCCTCCTCATCGACCTTCAGTAGCTCCGCAACGGAAGGCTTCTTCTTCGCTTTCTTTTCCGTTTCAGGCGTCTTGTCCTCGACTTTCAGTAGCTCGGCCACCGACGGCTGTTCGCCCGCCTCAGCCTCGGCTTCCGCTTCCGGAGTCTCGCCCTCAACCCGCAGCAGTTCCTGCACGCTCGGCTTCTGCTCTTCAGGCTTGGCCAGTTCCTCGATCTCCTCAGGCCGCTCCTCGAACGCGGCAAGGGCCTCCCGACGCCGCGTCTCCATCTCGAGAAGCTCGCTCTCCTCCGGCATTCTGGCCTTCACTTTGCCGGCGGCGATCTCCTCAAGAGCCACCGTCAGCGGATTGGTCGAAGCTGTCTCGATCAGCTTGGGAGCCCCCTCCCGCAACTGCTTGGCTCGCTTGGCGGCCAAGACCACCAGCGAGTACCTGCTTTCAACGGTCTTCTCTAGCTTGTCTCCCGATGGATAAATCATACCTGTGCGTTCCCTCCGCCCTTCCGGGCCATTCGTGCAATTAACCTTCCGTTCCAAACTTATGACGGATGTCCATCATGCGCTCTTCCTGCCAAAGCGCGAGTATCCCAGCAAAATTCTATTATACGGGATGGCGGCCACACCGGTCAACGCAGAATTTGGGGCGCAGAATTTGGGGAACGAAACAGTTCAGCCTCACGGAAACGCTATTCAGGTAATGGAGTATGCGCCACCTGCCCCCTCCCCATTCAGGGGAGGGCAGGGGAGGGTTGGGGTGGGGTTATTCCGTGATCGCATCAGCTATTCTCGCGAACTCCGGCAAATCCAGTGTTTCTCCGCGGCGAGCAGGATCGATTGCGGCGGTTCTTAGCGCGTCTTCGATCTGCGTCTTCGTAAGTCCCAGTTCCGGCGAGCCTGTCAGCGCATTCAGTAGGGTTTTCCGTCGCTTGCCGAAACTTGCCCGGACTATCCTGAAAAACATCTCCTCGTCTTTTGGCTCAACTGCCGGGCGTTCGCGCACGTCTAATCTTACGAGAGCAGAGTCCACGTCAGGAGGAGGATAGAAGACATTCCGCGATACCTGCGCCACGATCTCGACCTCACATGCGTAGCGGACGAATACTGTTATAGAGCTGTAATCACTGCTTCCCGCCGGCGCCGCCAGCCGCTGCGCCACCTCCCTCTGCGCCATCAGGACAATGCGGCTAATGCGCTGTTTCTCCTCAAGCAGCGTCGTTATGATCGGTGTGGTTATGTAGTAGGGGAGGTTGGTCACGACCGTGCATTTCCGGTCGCCGAACCGCTCTTCAAGGAATCGGTCGAGATCGAGACGCAGGAAATCCTCCTTGACGATATCGACGTTGTCGAGACCAAAAAGCGTCTCCCGAAGGATTGAGATGAGGTTCGCGTCGGTCTCCACAGCGACCACATGCGGTGAGCGGGCGGCGAGCTCCCTGGTAACGACTCCCAGTCCTGCGCCGATTTCGAGAACAGGGTCGGGCGGGGTCAGGTCCGCGGCATCGAGGATCTTGTTCAGAACGTTTCTATCGACGAGGAAGCTCTGCCCAAGCCGTTTCTTGGGCCTGAGACCGCGCGCCTGCAGCAGCGATTTCACCACAGCGGGAGATGTAAGGTTTTGCCTGGAATCCATTGCTGTCATAAAACAATGGGCAGCCTCGAACGGTTTGAGACTGCCCGCGATATACTTACCCCTTCAGATTTCTTTTCTTATCCCTCCAGGTATCCTACCTGGATGGATATCCGCTTACTACAAAATATGAACCGTCACGTGCTTCCGGCCGAAACGTTTGGCCGTGTAATAAGTGTCAAAGCCCAGGTCGATGCGGTGACCTTTAATGGCGCGTCCCACATCGCCGGCGATGGCGAAGCCGTAACCCTCTACGTACAGGCGAGTTCCCAACGGGATATACCTGGGATCCACCGCCGCTACGCCGTATCCGGCCTTCATGCCTGTCGCCGTGTATCCCGATGCGCGCGGGCCGCAGCTTCGCGGACCGGGATCATAACCTGTGGCGTGCATGGAAAGCACGCGCCTGCTGGCAAAATAGCCTCTCGAAGTAAGTCTGCGATCGCCGATAAGTATGATCTTGTCCTTCGGCTTGATCGTAACCTCTTCACGAGCCAGGCTCCGGCTGACCGGAACGTTATTCTTATAAAGTAATTTATAGATCCTTTGCCTCTGGCCGGCCGAACCCGCTTGTATAACGCGGATTTGCCCGGGGCGCAGCAGTCGCGAGGGCCGTCTGACTGTGTTGTAGCTTACGGCCTGCTTCTTGACTACGACCTTCTCCACCACTCGCAGGACGCGGATCGCCGTATAGTTCTTCACCCGCGTGTCCAGACTTGGGTAGACCTGGTCAGCCGGGTTCAGCTTTATCCCGGCTTCCTGAAGGGTCGCGCCGACGGTCGTCTGGGCGGTACGTACCAGGCGTTGGTCCCCATCGCAGAATACTCGCACAGTAACCGTCTCCAGGCTTTGATCTTGCGCGACGACAGTTCGGTTTGCTCCCAACACCGGCATCACTACCACAGCGAGCAGGATGCACAGCGCCCCGATCCATCGGGGTTGCCTTCGTCCTCGCAATACATCGCCTCCTTTCGGGCGGCAATTACCCGGTCGCCGCCGCTTGTTAAACAAACAAGCGGCAACCGTGCAGCCACCGCTGGAGCAACTTATAGTAGCAGGTAAGCTGGACACAGTCAACCATATCGGCTCTTTTGGGGGAAAACTGGAGGAATTGCAAGATGTCGAAGGAGTCGAAGGAGTCGAAGGAGTCGAAGGAGTCGAAGGAGTCGAACGGCGGCCGGGGCGCAGGACTGCGAGATGAGAGTCATCTGGGGACTGAAACGCATCCGAGTCACTGACTGCTAACCCGCATTATTCACGAATACCGAGTTGTACCGCCCCTCGATACGGTCCCAGAGGACCTACCCGGGGACACGGACTTGTTGTTTTCGTGCTGGAAAAGTATAACTCCGCGTTCCCGAGTAGCCGCTCCGGCGGCGTATCGAGGGACAGTGTAGCCTATGGCAGACTGCAGTGTTTTCAGACGTTTCGTGAATAATCCGGGCTA
>JAUSGG010000062.1 GCA_030649165.1 Armatimonadota bacterium | reverse complement strand
TAGGGGCTAAGTCTGCCGACCTTGCCTTAGACGCTGCTGTTCATCTTTTTGGGGTGTTCGGTTGGCATATATCTTCGGTCGAGCTTGCTCCAAAGCAACATGAGTTCCTGCATAACCTATTCTGTGATCTTTGACACCCCCGCTCCCCCCGCGCTATACTCTTCAAGGTAACCATCCGCCGTTGGCCATCCCCATTCGCAACCATCAAAACGTCCCGTCAAGTGTCTCCTAAAGTTTTCCGGTTTACTTGTCGAGAAGTGAACTGTAGGGATCCTGTCCGTAGGAAGGTATTCCAGACAATTCTGTTTAGGAGATCGATTATGCATCTTACAGGTATCGGCGGTGCCCGTTCTATACGGGATATTTCCGCCGTGGTTGGGACGCTGGCAACGAATGCCACGTCCGACACTGGCAGCGCGCAGACGACACCTGTGCGGAATACTGCCTCCAACAGAGCCGACTCAGCGCACTTCTCGAGCGCCTCTCAGTTCCTCAGCAACCTGCAGGAGTTGAAGAGTTCCGACCCTGCGAAGTTCACGCAGGTATGCCAGGACATCGCGGACACGTTGGAGGGCGCGGCTGAGCAGCGTGGGGGAGGGCGGATGGCCGGCCTGCTTTCGGACCTGGCCGCGAAGTTCCAAGCGCTCACGGAAGGCGGCGCCGTTTCCGAGCTGAGTCCGGAGCAGCAGGCCGGCGCAACGAGCGGGGCGCCGACGAGCGTGCAGCAATACGTCCAAAACGACCAGCCGCTACTGGACGGGGCGGCAAAGGGCAGCCCAGGGCATCACCTTGAAGGCGGCAATCAACGCGGTCCATACGGCATAGGCCGACTGCTTCCCAGCATATTTGAGCTGGTTGATCAGGCCGTTGCCGAACTGCCCACTGTTGCGCCGCCCCCTGCTGAGACTCAGCCCGTGGAGCCTCCGGCATCCGACACACCGGTGGACCCACCGGCGACCGACGTACCCTCTGAGCCACCGGCAGTCGAAGCTCCCGTGCCCACGCCCACGGACGCCGTTCCGGTCTGACCGCAATCGGACGGTTGTTAGCGAGTTTGGGTGGAGCCGACAAGCGCGGTGCAAGTCGGCTCCACCTTGCGTCTGCCGCGCTGACATAAGGGCGACGTGGGACATCCGTCTCCTGCGCTCTCTCAACTCTCAACCATAAACTCTCAACTTCTTTGACACCCCCTCCGCCCCGCGCTATACTCTTCAAGGCGACCAGCCGCCCCTGGCAACCAACAACTAACAACCGATAACCAAATGCACAAAGACCTAAAAGGCAGCGGGTCTGAGATAACCCGCGGGAGATGTTGTCGTGATTGACCTACCGTACTCCTTGGTGATTGAGGCGACTGACGAACCCGACTTTTTCGCGTTCTACTCTCCGGACGTTGAGGGCTTCACGGGCGTCGGGCATTCGATCGAGGACTGCCTTTACAAGGCCAAATGGGGGATGAAGGAGCATATCGATCTGCTGCGCGAACAGAATCTGCCCGTTCCCGCGCCCAATCCAGACCCGAGAACCACCATCCGAAATTCGAAACAGGCAACCGCGGCGTGAGTCGGGCACAGCCGCCGAGCGCTTCCCCTTCTCTCAACCCTCAACTCCCATCTCGCGGTGGCGTTGGGAGGGGCATTTGGATGGAAGGCGGCGAGTTAAACAAGAAATGGAATGCCCAGATCCCGGCATATCTTCCGCGCGAGGAACTCCTCTATCTCTGTGTGGCGAGGCATCGTGGAAGAAAGACGCGATGACGGATTGTGGAATACGGTGTGCTTGGCTCCTTCTCTCAGCATAACACAGCCGTGCGCTCTCAGATGAGCGACTAGTTCGCGGCGTTTCAAGCGGCGTTCTCGACTATTGCGAATGTCTCCTCGGTCACGCCGCTCTTTCCCGACAAATCCCGCCTGGCCAGGTCTCTGTTCGCTTCCAGGAACAATTGAAGAGCGTCTTCGAGATTGGCTCGCGCCTCCTCTTTGGTCTTGCCCTGGGTGTTGACCCCGGGGATTTCTTCAAGGTAAGCAACGTACCATTCCCCGTGCTTCTCATAAACCGCCGTGAGCCGTCTTTCCATCCGCGCCTCCGATAACGCTATATCCAGCTCATTATAGCATTTGGCGTCGTTTCTTTGACACCCCCTCTCCCCCCGCGCTATACTCTTCAAGGCACAAGCCACTAAGCACGAAACACTCATGTATAAAGACCTGAGAGACTTCATTGCCCGCCTCGAACGCGAGGGCGAGCTTAAGAGAATAACGCAGCCGGTCGATCCCGTCCTGGAGATCACCGAGATCGCCGATCGCGTGGTCAAATCCGCCGGGCCGGCGCTGCTTTTCGAGAAGCCTGTCGGCAGCGAAATCCCTGTCCTGATCAACGCAATGGGGTCCGACAAGCGCATGGCGATGGCGCTTGGCGTGGACGACGTCGCCGAGATCGCGGCGGAATTGGAGAAAACTCTCCGTCCCGAGATGGGCGAGGGGATTATCGGCAAGCTCAAGATGCTGCCCACGCTGGCCAAACTGGCCGGCTCGCTTCCCAAGACTGTAAAGTCCGCCCCGTGTCAGGAAGTCGTCCGAGAGGGCAATGACGCCTCGCTGGCGGATTTGCCGATCCTCAAGTGCTGGCCGGAGGACGGCGGCAGGTTCATCACGCTGCCGATGGTCATCACTAAGGACCCCCACACCGGCGTCCGCAATGTGGGGATGTATCGGATGCACGTATACGACGAGCGC
>JAUSGG010000024.1 GCA_030649165.1 Armatimonadota bacterium | reverse complement strand
CCATCTTCACGGCTTTCAGCGCTTTATCGTGCATGCGCTTGGGCTCGTCGGTGATGCTGAGCAGGTAGATCGGGCGCTTGCCGGTCACCTTCTCCGCCTTGTCCAGCCCCTTCATGACTTCGATCAACCGGTTCTCATACGTGCTGTTATACACGTCGCTGGTCATCTCGTCGTCCTTCATCAGATCGACGCCGCCGAGGGACGTCTGATAGCACTGATGGCCCACCTGCTCCGGGGTCATGCCCATCTTCGGCTTGATGATGTGGAGCGAGAGCGGACGCTCAGGGACGTTCAGCAGTTCACGTACGCCCGGCACGCCGAACTTGGGCCCCTTGAAATCCTTGAGAAGGTTCTTCGGCAGGAATATGTCCAGCAGCCGCAGGTCTTTGGAGTACGCGAAGCAGTTGCCGGCTATCGCCAGCAGCATCATGTTCACGTTATCGCCCCACGCCTGGATCGGAAAAGCGAGCTGGACCACGGCCCGCCGCCTGTCCGGCTCGGATGTCGGGATTTCGAAATACCCCACCATCCTGCTGCTGAGCATTTGCCTGACTTCCTCGGTGTCCTCAGCGACCTTCTCCCAGGTCCCGGTCGAACCTTCCAGCGCCATGGACTGGATAAGCGCGAAATGGTCCACAAAATCCGCGCCGGGGATGGCGTCATCCATGAAGTAGGTCGCCACCACGTAGTTGTCGCGGTCTATGCCGTCGAAACTCTGCACGAAGATGTCGGGGTCGTAGTATCTCTCATACATCAGATTGCCGCCTCGTTTATGTTAGAGTTGGGGATTGAGGGAGAACTCACCGGTTGACAGTCTAAGCGGTAGTTGCTACATTGTCAACGGTCAAGTAACAGTTCAGGAATGGTCGGTACGACTCTTCTCGCTGCTCACACCCGGGGAGAACGCGAGCGTAATCCCCTCTCCCTTGAGGGAGAGGGTTAGGGTGAGGGTGAAAGTTCTCTCCATTTCTGAACTCTTACACGGTCAACGAAACAGTTCAGGAATAGGAAGTACGTGGCGCTGAATGTCATTTCGAGCGGAGCGCCAGCGGAGTCGAGAAATCTGCTTCTGTAAAGTGGCCGGAAAAAGCAGATTCCTCGTTCCTCGGAATGACGTTGTCCGGCAGGTACTCACCATTCCTGAACTGTTACCGGTCAACGAATGGAAGCGGATTTTCACGAGGAAAGGACGAAAGGAAAGAAAGCGCGAAATGCCGGAAAGCCAAGACCAATATGGCAATCCGAAACCTTTGCTTCTTTCCCGTTTTCCTCGTTAAAAAGCTTTCCGCGGATTTGACGCGCAATGAAGGAGAGATCAATGCCTGAAGCAGACGTAAAGGAAGAGAAGAATTTCCACCTCGATAAACCCGCCAGGAGCGAGCCGTTCTTTCTGAAGGGATCGAACTCGCTCGACTGGGGGCTGAAAAACCGCCTGTCGCAGATATTCCGCCCGGAGTCCGGCAAGACGGTGATGCTCGCGATCGACCACGGCTATTTCCAGGGGCCCACCACAGGTCTGGAACGGGTGGACGTGAACATACTCCCGCTCGTGCCGTACGCCGACACGCTGATGCTGACCCGCGGGATACTGCGAACGATCATCCCGCCGACTTACACGAGAGGCATCGTGCTCAGGGCAAGCGGCGGGCCGAGCATACTTAAAGAGCTCTCAAACGAGCGGATAGCCGTGGACATCGAAGACGCAATCCGCCTGAACGTTGCGGCGCTGGCCGTCCAGGTGTTCATCGGCGGCGAGAATGAGACTCAGTCGGTCCACAACATGACGCGGCTTGTCGATATGGGCAACCGGTACGGCATCGCCACGCTGGCGGTTACGGCGGTTGGCAGGGAAATGGTGCGCGACGCCAAGTATATGCGCCTGGCAACGCGCATTTGCGCGGAACTCGGAGCGACTTACGTCAAGACCTACTTCGTTGAAGATGATTTCGAGACGGTCACCGCCGCCTGCCCCGTGCCGATAGTCATAGCGGGCGGCAAGAAGCTCCCCGAGCTCGACGCGCTCAATATGGCCTACAATGCGATTCAGCAGGGCGCGGCGGGCGTTGATATGGGCAGGAACATATTCCAGGCCGAAGCGCCGGTCGCCATGATCCAAGCCGTGCGCAAGGTCGTCCACGAAGGCGCAAAGCCTGAGGCGGCGTACGACTACTATATGACTGAAAAGAAGGCCGGATAACGATGCCCTCCGCCTTTGAGACGCTCAAGAAGCTTGCGCCCACCGTCAGCGTCGGCGTGCTCACGGCCGATCTGATGTCGCTCGGCAGCGAGCTGGCGCTTCTCGATCAAACGGACGTCAGCATCCTCCATTTCGACGTAATGGATGGCAACTTCTGCCCGGCGCTCACCGTCGGACCCGCGTTCATCAAAGCCGTCAAGACGCCCCTGTTGAAAGACATCCACCTGATGATAACCGAGCCGGTGGACAAGCTGGCGGACTACGTCGCCGCCGGAGCGGACATCGTGACGGTTCACGTGGAATCCACCAGGCACGTCCACCGCGCCTTGCAGGCGCTGGGGCAAATGACCAACGCGAACGACCCGGAGAGAGGGATCGCGCGCGGGGTCGCCCTGAACCCCGGAACGCCGGTCGAGACCGTAGAGCCGCTATTGGACGAGGTAGATATGATTGCCCTGCTGGCTGTAAACCCCGGCTGGGGCGGACAGCGGTTTATCGAGTCCACGCTCCGCAGGATCGAGAAGGTCAGGCGCTTGATCTCAGAATCCGGCCGGGACATCCTGATCGCCGTTGACGGCGGCATCACGCGCGACAACGTCGCCGAAGTGGCAAAGATGAAACCTGACATAGTCGTAACCGGCAGCGCAGTCTTCGACGGCAAAGCGCCTGTGGAGAACGCAAGGTTTATGCTTGATGCGCTATGATGAACAGATGTTTTATCACGAAAACACGAAATGGGGGAAACACGAAAGGGAACCGGGGAGCTGTCGAAAGCCCCCTGATGACGTCATTCTGAGGAACGAAGAATCTGCTTTTGCCTGGCGCAAAACAAACGCTACATTTCTCGCCACCACGCCACAGAGACGTCATCCTGAGGAACGAAGGATCTACTTTGTTACGTCCCAAAAGCAGACCCTTCGCAAGCTCAGGGTGACGCCCCAATGGGGCGCTAATGGCTTTCGTGTTTTCGTACTTTCGTGATTGAATTCTGAGGTGACGGCCATGCAATCCGACACTCGACCACGCACTTGCACATACGATCTTGGCGGCAGAGTCGCCCTGGTCACCGGCGCGGCCGGCGCGATAGGCTCCGGCGTCTGCCGGGGGCTGCTCAACGCCAACTGCCGCGTGGCGGCAACGGACCTTGCCGGTCCTAACCTCGACAGACTGGTCGAGGAGTTCAGACCGGCGTTCGGAAATCGCGTCATCGGTATTCCGATGGACGTGACAAATCCCAACTCCGTTTCCGCCGCGATCGAATCCATCCGCCACACGTTTGGCTCGCTGGACATCACCATTGTTAACGCCGGCGTGGCGCACGTCTCGCCGCTGAAAGACATGGACCTCGCCGACTTCGAGCGGCTGGAGCGGGTGAACGTTCACGGAACGCTTTTGGTTCTCCGAGAGTTAGCCGGGCATTTCGAGGCGCAGGGGACGGGCGGGGACATCGTGCTTATCTCGACCAAGAACGTATTCTCCCCCGGCGCGACGTTTGGGGCCTACAGCGCGACCAAGGCGGCTGCGCACCAGCTCGCGCGTATCGCCAGCCTGGAGTTTGCCGAGATGGACGTGAGGGTGAATATGGTTTCGCCGGACGCCGTGTTCTCCGACCGCGATCGCAAGTCCGGCCTCTGGCAGGAGGTCGGTCCCGCCCGCATGAAAGCCCGCGGCCTCGACGAGAAAGGGCTGGAGGAATACTACCGCGGCCGTAACCTACTCAAGGCCCAGGTAACCGCCGACCACGTCGCCAACGCCGTGCTCTTCTTCGTTTCCCGCCAAACGCCGACGACGGGAGCGACCATCCCCGTTGATGGAGGGCTGCCGGACGCAACGCCGAGGTGAACGACAGGAGGTCACTTCACCTCTTTCGCCCCCGGAGGCGCAACAAAGAACGACTTGGGAACTGTGACCTTTCGCCAGTTGCTGAATCGGACTCTCTGCATCGGCGCCCCGTTCGCCTTTACCCGGAACTCTTTCGGCAGCAGGCAACTCGGTCCGAACCGCCCGAAGTCCTCCTCGAGAGTTACATCATCCGTACCGCCAAGGTTGCCGGCGCACCGTCTGGCGCCGTATACTCCGGGCGAGAGCTGGATGTAATCGGAGAAAGTCTGCCACTCCACGATCCGACCTTTGGACAGTTTCTCCTCGCGAAGAGGCATCCGCCATTTCGAGTCCAGCCATACCTTGTAGCTGTCTGCTGGCTCGTCGCCGCCTTGCTTTCCCCAGTCAAACAGGTAAACCTCGCAGGGCCGTCCACCGATTGTGGCGCTGCCGGCGTTATGCCCCACGTTCCCAATCGTGGTGTCCGACATGTACGGATAGTCAGTCTCCAAGGCGGGCGCCAGATAGGAATAGCGCAGCGTTGCAGGCACGCCACCGAACACGGAGGCCGATTTCGCAGCATCATCGAATATCATCGATTGCTTTGCGGCGCCGTCCGTCGACACCAGCCATATTATGTTGGAATTGGTGACTAGACGGTCCCACTTGGGCGAACCCGGCGGCACGTGGCTCGCGTAGCCGGGCCAGTCTTTGACGTCGAGACGCATCGTGGGAGCAATAAGGGGAACCCAATTCTGAAACCCCGGAAGTTCAGCCTCTAGTCCGGAAAGCGAGGAGAGATCGACGGTCAATCTTCCCACCATCATCAGTTTGCCGCCCGATTCGGCGCGATAGTCGCAACTGATTGTTCCCAGTCCCGCAATGGTGGCCTTCTGCGCTTTCTTCAGAACCGGAATCAGCTCGCTGCTCATCGATATGTCCGTCGTCGATTTTCCGGCGCCGGCTGCGGCCTGCTGGAGCGCCAACAGAGCAACTGCAATAACAACCGCGACCATACTACGAGTAGACATTTGAAAACCCCTTTCTTGTGATTCCCACATCAAGTCTTGCCGACAATCCTACTGCCGCGTCCCCTGCGGCAGCGGCGTCAGAGTTACATCGTGTCCCTTGCTCTCGGCGCCTGCAGCCACCCTGATCCCAGATATCGCCGGGTCGTTCGTGTAACGCCACTTGACTTTGGCCGGCTCGCCCGGCATTGGCCGGACAACAAGGGACATGCCACCGTCGCAACCGACGCATCCATCAGGAGATTCACTGCTTACGACTTTCCACGATCCATCCTCGAACGCCAGCCGGCTCAGTGCGTCGTGCTCGCGCAGGAGGTTCTGGGACCCGTCTTTGGTCTTGACCTCGGGTTTCATCTGCATAGTATCCTTCGTGTGCGAGACGACGGCCGCGCTCTTTCCCGACTCGCCAGCGATCATTTCTATGCTCCGGGTCGAACTCCACTTGTCGAGCTTCGCAAAGACCTCCGTGAAAAACGACCGTAGTTCAGGGTAATCCGGCGTCCCAGAGTCGCTCACGTGATTCCGGGAGAAGCAGGACAATGCGGCATCAACGTTCTTGCCGGCCAGAGCCGATTCGTACTTCGCGAACACGTCTCTGATGGCCTGACGCTCTTCCGGTTTGAGTGTATCCGGGGAAGGCAGATAGCCGAGGCCGATGAGGCGCTCGTGTCCTGCCGCGATGAAGACGAGATCGTAAGTTCCGGCAGGCAACCCGGCCAGCGTATAGCTTCCGTCCGCTCCGATGCTCGCGTTGCCGGAGGCTTTTCTCTCCTTCGTCGTGAGCGCTACCACCTCTCCGACCGTAGCGGGGGAAATCCTTCCGGATATGCCGCCGCCCTGGCCTGTCTGCTGCTCGGGAGCGCCCTCCGGGATGATAATGGTCTTTTTCAAATCCCCGCTCTGACTGTAGACCTCGATTTTCGCAGGTGTCGGCTCTCCGTTTGGCTGCATTTCGCCGGTGTTTACGCCCACGTAGTAGGAGCCGTCCGATCCAAGGCCAAACCCCTCCGGCCAACCTTTGGTAACTACAGTCTTCTTAACGAACTTGCCGTTCTTGTCGTACTTCAGAATGCCGTGCATCTCGGCGCTTGCCATATAGGTGTTGCCGTCCAAGTCGAATTCCATCCCCGCTATATACGTGAAGGAGCGGTTCTTCGGGTCCGAAGCCTTGACCTGAAACAAGAATTTCCCGGAGCTGTCGAACACCTTGAACACGTAGCTCCTATCCAGAACCCAAATCCGCCCGGACACGTAGTCAACGTGGACCGCGTGGGGCCCACCCAGATGCGACGGGCCGGGGCCGGAACCGTCAATCACGGCAATGGGCTCGCTCTTCGCGTCGATAACCGGACTTGCGCCGGTTGCGGAGCCAATCGGAGGTTTGGTATCAGTTGTCGCAAGGTAAATCTCGACGCGATTCTTGTATGGATTTGGAATGAACAGTATGCCCGTTCCGTCAACGCCGCGAATCGAATCGGCATAGAGCGGCGGCCAATGGAACGCGTTCGAAACCTTGCCATCCGCCGTCACGTCGCGAACAGGCTCAAAGCTGGACACCACCAGCAGGTTCCACGGAGTCTTCCGCGCAATACCAGTGCGCTGAGGAAAGGGTTCCCGCGCTGCGCCGGTATCGAGCAGGCCCACAATAGTTTGCCTGCAGGGTCGAGCTTGATCACCTCGCGCCGAACCCCATCGAGAACATATACCGTACCGTCCTGGGTAACGGCGATGTCCCTGAGATCGCGGCGGACCTGAACGCTGCCGGGCGATGTGTCGGCGGTCGCAGCAGTCAGGGTTAGCAGGACAAGTGAGATGCAGCAGATCGTTTTGGGTGACACTGGGATTCCTCCTTATTGTTCATTCGCTCCATTTCGCTCGCGTGTACGTGGGGATGGACAATGACTTCTCGACGGTGGAGCCATCGGAGAATCGAATCACCATGCGGTATTCAAGTCTCTTGCTCTGCAGTGCGATGTCCTCTTTCTTCGCCGCCGGTCTCGTCTTTTGCGCCTGTCTCAACGCTGCGTCGAGTGAATCCGCCTTGATCCAGTCCGATGGTTTACCCTTTGCCTGAATAGTGTCCATAAACCGGCAGTCGATGCCGTCGTCCTTCATCTCCAGCGCGACCGGGATTGGAGCGGACGGGTCCGCGGGCTTATCCAGCCTGCGGCCCTGCATATAGATGCCGACTGGATGCATCCCATTATCCATGCGGCTATTCTCAGGACTAAGAAGACACCCCAATGCTGCCTGCTGATCGGGCGTGAGCTGCTCGACATCTATTCCACCGTGGAACGCCTGGGAGCGTTGCTGCTTGGAAAGCAGACCGTACAGTCGGAGTTCCTTGCGACAGGCCACTGTCAGATACGGCATGTTCGGCAGGCCGAGAAAACGGCACGCGGACTCCAACAGCGCCCCCTGCTCATCAGGTAGAACGGAGATGTCGGCGCGCTCCTCCAGACCCAGGTAACCTTGCTTCGCGTAGGCCGCCCGCAACTGCCTGAGCAGCCGGTTCGGCAGTTCGTACCATTCAAAGAATTGTGGGTCACGAACTCGTGAGTACAGAAACTTGCCGTCCCATCCCCAATCGGCTGTCAGTGCGCTCGGCTCAACATCCGACTCGGTTTCCAGCACATCCTTGACCGACGCGTCCTTGACCGGGGCAAACTCCTCCCAATCGCTGTAGTGGTCCGAGATGATTTGCAGGCCCAGTTTGCGATGCAGCAGCGCCAGGAGGTCGGACTTGTTGATGTAGGGCTTGAGGGTTGACGTGCCCTGCTCAGGGACAGCGGCCTCGCCGGCAAGGTCCGCCGTTGTCAGAGTAACCTTCTTGCGCAATACCTCATCGGCGGGCTTGCGCGGCAGCGTCGCGTGTTGCTCGGTCTGGGTCGATCCGATCTCAACGGTTCCCAGGAACATGCACTCTGTAGCACATCCGCCGCCCGGCAGGAAACTTATCCAGCCATCCATGACAAGGTTGATATTGCCGGCGTCGTTGTTTACCGAGAGTCGCAGATTCACGGTGTGCGGGCGATCTACCTTACCGATCTCTTCGGCCGGCGCCTCGGGCGGTTGCCATTCCTTATCATCACAGGCGGAGTCATACAATATGTTGGCTCCCTCCCACAAGGCGTCAAGCACGTTCTTCGGAATCGTTTTGTAAAAGGCGGCGCAGGCGGCGAGGCGGGTGTCCTTGCGCAGCCTGCGGAGAATGTCGAGTTGCGCCAGGACCCGCGGATTGTCCATATCGGGATACTTTGTGAGAAGAACGTCGTCCATCTGCTTCAACTCGTCTTTGCTCTTGGAGGAGAGTTCCGCCATCTGTTCCGTCCTGCGGCGCAGTTCCTCCCACGCATGGTCAATCGCTTCTTGCCGCAGCGAAGCCCGGTCCTGTCCCGGCTTCGCGCCCTCCGCCAGAGTGTAGACGCGGTTCTCGCCGGAAGCGCTCGCGCTCCAGCGGAAGTGGAAAAGACTCGCCAAGCCGTTCATCACGCTGCCAAGCGATTTGTTATCGACGAATACGGTCGCCTTCTGATCCGCGATCTCACGGGATACCCTCAACCGGACCCCTGTCTGCTTCTGCAGTATGGCGGCAATATCGGACAACGCCTCGCCCTTGACGGCAACGGTGACAGGCTTGTTCAGGCCCGCGTCCGGCTGCGAAGCCGCACACACGGCGCCGACCGAAACCAGAAATGCCAGGGAAACCAATAGAAATGCCCGCATACTTGAAACTCCTTCTGGTAGCTGCCCGCGGATCAACCTGCACGGTCAGCAGTAGAGACGCATCGTAAGTCGACAAGGTTGACAGGAGTGTGCCTGGTTCCGCGGACAACGTTGTTGGTTGATCGCGGAGCGAAGGGACAAGATGTCGGCGCAATCGCGTCCCGGACAGCATGTCCGGAACGATCTGCGGATCACCGGACGCAACACCGCGGTAAACGCCCCGATCCTACGGCAAGTAGAACGCCTGCTCCAGCCAGTCGATGGCGGCCTTCTTCTCATCCCCCGGCCCCGACTTGAAATAGGGCAGCATCTTCTGTTGCCAAATCCTGTTCGCCTCAGTGGCGTTGACGCGCCGCAGTGACTCCTTCGTGTCCTCCGCCTCAAAGTAGCCCACCAGGAGCCCATCTTCGCGGAGGAAGAGTGAATAGTTGGTGAACCCCGCCTCGGTCAAGGCTTGAAGCATCTCCGGGTCCACCGCCTGATGGTCTCTCTTGTATTCCTCGATGAACTCCGGCTTCACATAGTGCAGAAAACATACACGTTCCATTAGCGCCTCCCTGGAATTCGGTTCCGCCCGCCGGCGACGCACAGAGTCTAACGCCTACTCGTGTCTCTGTCAATGGCGGCGTCTGCCAGGGGGGGCATGTATATCGCCTGGAAGCTGGAGGTGTGTTGTTAGATGTCACGTGCAGCCTCACCCCTCCCTCTCCTCGTAGCTGTGGGATTCGACTTCGTCCCCGGTCCAGTGAATGGCTGATTTGGTCCGCCGCTCCAGCAGGTTACCGAAGGGGTCATAGCGTATTGTTAAGGTCGCCTGGCCGTCCGGCGCTAGAACCCCCAGAGCAACGCCCTCCACGGCACATGGCAAAGTTGGACTGAACGTTGCCAGTCTGACTGGGCGGTGAGCGACGCTGCCGCTAATGTCAAAGCCAAGCTCACGCTGGACGATGGAACAACTCGTGTTACCAGCCAGTCAGTAACATTGACGACCGATCAGGGTCTAGACGGAGCAGAGATATTCTCCGGCACTGGTATCAGCGACTCTCGGACTGGGATGATCTTTGGCTCCTCGATGTTCCCCACAAGGCACCGTGGATAGCTACTGGGACTATGTAGCCCACGGCGAGGCGTTCTTGCCGATTCCCGAACCGTCCTCCATTCTGGCACTTGCCGGAGGACTTGCGGGACTGGTGGGCGCGTTTATTCGGAGAAGGCGCAAGTAGACAGTGCGGTGGAGGAGGCAAAAAATGAAAGCAGTCTTGTTTATACTTGGGTTTGCTTGCGTGTGGCCTCCGATGGCAAATGCCAGGCTGGTGTATGCCATCACCGATCTTGGCACGCTTCCGGGAAAAGCAGATAGTTTCGCGTATGGCATTAACAATCATGTTCAGATCGCCGGTTTCTCGTATACCGTGCATAACGGCAATGGCGTTATCAGAGCCTGCCTATGGGACGCGGCAGGCATACATGATCTGGGCACGCTGCCGGGAGGACGTAGTAGCGGGGCTTGGGCCATAAACGATAGGGGCGAAGTCGTCGGCTGGTCCTACACTTCTAGTGGCTCTGAGCACGCCTGCCTTTGGGACGAGAACGGTGCGCACGACCTTGGCGCCTTACCGGGGAGCGACTATGGAAGTGGAGCTTGTGGCGTGAATAACAACGGCCAGACTGTAGGCTATGCCTACCTATCTCCTTACCAGTACCATGCTGTTCTCTGGGACAGTAGCGGCATCCACGACCTCGGCACATTGCCGGAAGGATTCAGCAGTACCGCGGTGGACATTAACGATAATAGGCAGATAGTCGGATGGTCTGACGGCTACGGTGGACGCCGCGCCTGCCTTTGGGACAGCTCCGGTGCTCATGACCTTGGCGCATTGCCAACCACTGACTGGCACCAAAGCTTTGCGCAGAGCGTTAACAATAGAGGATATGTGGTCGGATACTCAGCGACTAGCGACAACACGGCCAGAGCCTGTCTTTGGGATAATGTAGGCATACGTAATCTTGGAACATTCCCAGGCTGGCTCAACAGTTTTGGGTGTGACATCAACGACAGCGGACTGGTAGTCGGATATGTGATGCAAGGCTACACTGGCTATGGCTATACACACGCCTTCGTATGGGATGGCACGAGCCTATTCGACCTTGACACCCCGCTTGGTTGGTATAGCAGCTGGGCCTATGGCATCAATAATCACGGCCACGTAGTCGGCAACTCCACGGTCGCTTTCGCTGGCTATTCTCACGCTATCCTTTGGACACCCATGATTCGGGTAACAATCGACCTCAAGCCCGGCGAGTATCCCAATACCATCAACCTCCGCAGCAAAGGTGTCGTGCCGGTGGCGGTCCTGAGCATTCCCGGATTCGATGCCGATACGGTTGATCCGCCCACGGTCCGATTCTGTTCTGCCGAACCACTGCGCTGGCATCTTGAGGATGTGGACAGAGACAGTGACGCTGACCTGCTGTTCTACTTCGGCGCCCAGTCGCTCGATCTCAATGCGGAGAGTACTGAAGGAACTCTAACGGGCCGGACAACTGACGGGGATCAGATCGTGGGGGCTGATAGCATGCGGATTGTTAGTGTGAGTAGATAGCTCAAGAGCCCGTACTTCCACGTTTCTATCGCTGTGGGCGGGTCTCCGACCCCGCACGCCTTTCTGACCGCAGGTCTCCCATACCTCGACTCTTTCGACTCCCTCAACTCATTGACGCTCCTTTCCCCCAACTGTATAATCACACTTGCCGAGCCGGTGGCGATCCGCGCTCGCAAGGAGACCCAACGTCCTATGAAAGAGATCATCGCTTACCTGCCGATAGCCATATTTGCCCTCCTCCTCGGAGCTTCCGTGGCATCCGGGGCGGCCCCCGCGCAGGGCAGGCGCGTACACGTGCTGTACGACAGCTTCCCGTACGCCAGCCAGGCGTTCGTCGATAGTCTCGTCAAGACGCTGCAGTCGGACCTCGGCGCGCGGGCGGTGACCGGCCAGGGTCTACCCGCCCTGCTCGCGGCGGAACCGGCTGCCGAAACGCTTGTCCTACCGGACGCGCGGTTCTTCCCTCTTAACGCAAAGGCCGCGCTTGTCGAATTCCTGGAGCAAGGCGGCAATCTGGTTGTTGTCGGCGGGCCGGCCTTCAGCAAAATGATGGTTCAGGCTGACGGAAAATGGCTCGACCGCGACGCAATGGCGGCCAGGCCGCGGGCGCTGAAGAACGTTTTCCCGCTTCCGGAGATCGACGAGGACGCGCTCAGCAACTGGCAGCCTGAAAATGAGGGGTCAACCGCAAAACTCTCCGTAGAGGACAGCGGCGTCCCTGAGGTCGGCCAGTCGCTCCAGGTGGATTTGCCGAGCTCGGCGAAATCCGAACTCGTCGTCACAGAGGATATGCGCAGCCGTTTCGGCCGCGCATACATCACCTCGTTCTGGGCGAAAGGCGACGCGAACACGCCCGATCTTGCGATCATCTGGGAGGAGATAGACGGCTCGCGCTGGTACGCCGTTGTAAACCTCGAATCTGAATGGCGGCAGTACGCCATACCCTCCTACGGCTTTCGGTATCAGCGGCTGAGGCGCAACTGCAAGGACCGAGGCGGACCGAACGACCAGTTTAAGCCGGAGAACTCAGCGAAGCTGCTCTTCGGCTTCGTCGATGGGTTGACCAGGGACGCGAAAGGTCCGCGCTCGTATTCGGTCGCCAAACTCGAAGCAGCCGAGGACGACCTCTCAGAGCTGGATTTCACTCCTCCCGTGCTCGAGTCGATTAGTCCGGATTATAAGGTGTTTGAGCTGACGGAGGCGGTGCGTCTGGAGCCGTACGCCCGGCAGGCGCCGATCGTGGAAGGCTTCGACAAGCGCCCGCCCGGCAAGTTGATCTGCCCGATATGGCGGCCTCGCGGGCTTGGAGCGCAGCGCAAGCTCCCTTTCAGATGGATACCGCTCCTGTCCGCCTTCGACGCTTCCGGTGAGTTTCGCGGCACGCCGGTCAGCATGATGCTGAATGCTGACGATTCTTACCCCGGGTCCGTCTGGGGGATCGTGGGGTTCGCCGATCCCGACTTCCTGGCGAAACGCAGCCAGTACGTCATCCAGGTCGTGAAGACCCTCCTTGCGAGGATGGATTCCGGCGTTTTCCTTCGAAGCGGCGGAACGGACCGTTTCTGCTATCTGACGAATGAGCCGGTCAAGGTGGGCGTCAACGCAACCGGCGGGGTGAGCGACGCGCGCCTGGAGATCAAGCGCGGGGATGTCAGCGTCTTCACCAAATCGTGGCGGGTCAACGGCGAGATCAACGTGCTGGAGGACGCCGGAGATCTCAAGCTGCAGCCGGGCGAATACGTTGTCGAGACTTCGCTTTCGGCCGACGGCAAGGTTGCGGACGTGATCTCATATCCGTTCAGCGTGGTGGATGCCGACCGGAAACTGGGACCAGACCTGGTCACGGTCAAGGACGGCGACTTCCGGCTCGGCGGTAAGAAGTGGTATCCGTTCGGCGTCAACTACTGGCCGCTTTACTCAGCCGGACTGGAAAAACGCGAATACTGGCTTTCCTGGCAGGACCCCGGCCAATACGACCCCGAGGCTGTCGGTAGCGACCTGGACCAACTGGTGTCTCTCGGGATGAACTCGGTAAGCATACAGGCCATGGAGCCATTCCACCCGCTGATGGACTTTCTGGAGAGGTGCCGCGGCCGGGGGATAAAGGTCAACATTTCGGTTCCCGGCCACCCGTTTTCGGGGTCGCCGAAGAACGCCGCCAAGATTGCGCGCGAGGCCCATTTGGCGGAAAACGATACGTTTTACGCTTACGATCTGGCCTGGGAGCCGCACCTCGGGCCGGAGAAGGAACGTAAGGCCCTGGATAACACGTGGCGCAGGTGGGTAGAAGACCGCTACGGCAGTGTCGCCAAGGCGGAAACCGACTGGGGCTTCAAAATCACGAAACCGGACGGCAAGGTCCCCGGCCCGACCGACGAGCAGGTAACGAGCGAAGGCCCCTGGGCCAAGATGGTCGCCGCTTACAGGCGGTTCGCCGACGATATGATCAGCAAGGGCTATGGCATCTCCGTGCGCGAGATCAGCAAGGTCGATCCCAACCACCTGTTCGGGGTCCGCACGGGTTACGGCGGAACCGGTCAGCCGACGATCGATCACCATATGCCATTCGATTTGTGCAGCGGTGTCAAGCATCTGGACTTCACCTCCCCCGAGGGCTACGGCCTGGGCGGAGAGTATATCAACTACAGGCGCGCGGGCTTCCTGAACGAGTACGGCCGGTTCGTCAGCGGCGGCAAACCGGTCTTCTGGGCAGAATACGGCGTGCCGCGGTACTTCCAGGGCGACTACGTAAGCTGGTCGCAGGATGGTCAGACCGCGTATTACCGCAATATGCACAAGATGTTCTTCGAGACCGACGTTAACGGCGGGGCCGGCTGGTGGTGGCCCGGCGGGCATCGCATCGACGAGGACAGCGACTTCGGCCTCATCGGTCCCGACCGGGCGCCGAGGCCGGCGGCGCTCGAATACAAGAAGGTCGCGGACCGCTTCAAGACGCCCCGCGACCGCAAACCCGCCGAGGTCTGGATTCAGGTAGACCGCGATCTGCACCCGCGCGGACTTTCGGCGATGTGGTTCCGCGGAATGGACGCGTACATCGAGGCATTGGACGAAGGAAAAGGCGCTGGGCTGAAGACCAAGGGAACCGGAACGGACTCGTCGAACACGCCCATGATCGCCGTCGGAAACACGCCGATCGACGGCCACAATCCGCCCAAATATCTGAACGCTGAGTTCAACTGGCTTCAGATTCAGGATTCCAGTGGCCAATGGATCGAGGTGAAGGACGGCGCCGCGGTCACGGTTACCGCGGGGCAGCCCGTGAAGGCGCGGGCAAGCGTCGGCAACACCGCCGAATCCGCCTGGCTCACGCCCGCCGAAGCGGGCAAGGACAACGGCGGCGTGTACCTCTGCGCCGGAGATGGGGAAACAGCCCGGCAGAAATGGCCTCTGCCGGCCCGGACGGCTTGGCTGGCGGACGTGGAGTTCCCGGAGTTCGAGCTATCTCCCATCAGCCGTGAGACGCAGGTAGCCGTGTGGATGGTCGCCGAAAACCGCTCGCCGTTCGGCGAAAAGCTGCGGTTCAAGCTGAAAGCGACGGAGTGATTGAAGAAGAACACAGATAAACACGGATGCGCACAGATGAACGCCGATACGAACGAAACACGTGGTTCGGCGTAGGCCTCTCATGCGCAAGTGCGTCCGGTGTTTCGGGATTTGAGGGTTGGGGGTCATACCTATAGGGTTAAAGAAGAACCTTGCATCCCAACCCGGAAATCCCGAAACAACCGCTCCGATTTCGTGTTTTCGTGCTTTCGTGATAGATTCCGGTTCCGGCTCTGCTGGGCCGACCTGAGGGCAAGCCGGCTCTCTCAACTCTAAACTCTCAATCTCAACTTGGAGGAGACTCAACAAATGACTCAAACACTTCCCGTAATCTCGGTCTCGGCGCGGACGCTGCCCGAAGCGTGGGAGAACGCCGTCGTCAGGACGTGGCGTGAAGGCGCGGCGATCGCCACCCAGTACGACAAACCGGGCGATCCGCCCAGCCGCGATGCTATTGCGGTGATCGTCGTCGAAGACTCGATGGCCGAGCCGCGCATTCACCGCTGCTTCCCCGGAGGGATCGTGGAGCTCGAAGCCTATCGGCAGGAGATGGTGGACGGCATTCACGACCACTGGGTCGATCCCGCGGCCGGCAAGTGGGAGTATACCTACCACGAACGCCTCGCGGCGTATTCGGTCCCCGGCCTGTCGGAGCCGATTGACCAGATCGAGCGGTTGACGCAAGAACTGATCAAAGCCCCGCACACCCGCCGCGCCCAGGCCATCACCTGGAAACCGTGGGAGGACACGGGAATCGCCGACCCCGCCTGCCTGCAGCGGCTGTGGTTCCGCGTCTACGGAGATGAGCTTGTCTTGAACGCCCACATGCGCAGCAACGACGCGTTCAAGGCCGCTTTTATGAATATGTACGCCTTCACCGATCTCCAGCGCGCCGTCGCCGAACGGCTCACCAGGGAGCTTGGCCGTGAAATCCGTCCCGGCCAGTACACGCACATCGCCGATTCATTCCACATATACGGCTCGTATTTCGAGGAGTTCGAGGCGTTCCTGAAAACCCTCGAAAACAGGTCCTTCGACCAGCGCGTGTTCTCAACGGAAGACGTCCAGGACATTATTGACGAGGCCCGGCAGCAGATCGCCGACTCGCTGGAGGCGGAGAAGGTGAGCGGAAGGAAGGGGCTGTAGTCTACTATCAGTCCCATCAGTCCCATCAGTCCCATCAGTCCTATCGGTCCGATTCCTTCGACTCTTGTCCGCCTACGTTTCTACTTCGGCCGCCTGGGGCGCCGGATGAGTCAAGGAACCGGCGGACAGACGAATCCGTAGTTCAAATGGGAGATGTGCGCCCCGATGTCGGGAATGTGCGGAGGCAAACCTCCGACTCGTTCGACTCCGCCGACTCTTCCGACTCCTTCTCCCACGACGGAGGGTGAAATCATGGTTCTACGTCGAATCGTGCTTATTGTTGGAGCGCTTGTGGCTCTTGTGGGCCTGTCCCAGGTCGCGGCGGTGTCCTGGTGGCTGCGGGTCATGCCCTCGATACTGAGCGCGCAGGGTCTGCGGATCGTGGGTGTCGTCGCTCTGGCAATCGGGATCGTGCTGACACTGGCCGCAGTGCGGCGTCTTGTGGGGCTCAGGCCGTTCGTGCTTATCCTGGGAGTATTGATGACTCTCGGCGGTGTCGCGCTGCTAATCAACCCGGCAGGTATGCGGGACTCGGTCTACGGGTTCTTCCTGAACCGCCCGCACGGCTCGCAGGTGACGATGACGTGGGTGGCAGGACTCATCCGCGCGGCCATCGGTATAGCGATAATATACGCGGCAACCAGAGCCGGAGCGCATATCGGCCCACGCCACGCGCGGGCTTGAGACGGGAGCATTTGAAACCGCCGATGAACGCAGATTAACGCGGAACGGCCTCGTCGCGAAGCAGGGAACGTCACATTCCAGACGAAGCGCAGGATTGAAGTCTCAACAATCCGCGTTCATCGGCGGACATCCGTCTTCATCTGCGTTCTCCCCTGAACCTAAGTCTCCGTCACTCCACCCGCCGCAGCTCATCCAGGTTCTCCCTGACCTTCACCAGGGAGTCGATGATGATCCGCACGTTTGCCTTGTCGAGCAGCGCGTGGCTTCCGAAGGCGACCTGCTCCTCCGCGGCGGCGCGCTCGGCATTGGGGCAGCCGGCGACGCGGTGCGGGACAACTCCGTTGATGTAGCTGGCGTTTTGGTGCACAGGCTGGCCGTAGGCGGCAAACGAGTGCGCCCCCTCGGCGCACATCGCCTTAATGAACTTGTTACGGTGGATGCCGCCCCACTCGTCGGCGTTGTAGCGGACTATGTAGAAATAGTAGCCGCGCTGGGTGATGCGGTCGTCCGCCTTGAGAGTCCGGAGACCCTCAGTCGCGTTTATCGCTTCCCCCAGAACCGCGCCGTTCCGCATCCGGCGTTCAGTCTGTTCCTGCAGACGTTTGAGCTGAGTGCGCAGGATCGTGGCCTCGAACTCGCATAGACGGAAATTGTAACCGAGAGCCGTATGGTCATACCGCCTTGCTTCCATGGTCCGGCCAAGGTTGTGGACGGCCCAAAGCGCATCGGCCAAATCGTCGTTGTCGGTGACTACGGCGCCGCCTTCGCCCGAGGCCAGGCTCTTGCTCTGCTGGAAGCTGAAGCAGCCGGCCGTGACGTGGGCGCCGACCTTCTTCCGGCGCCAGGCCGTTCCCTGGGCGTGGGCGCAATCTTCGATGACCGGAATGCCCGTCTTCGCCGACAATGCCGACAGTCGATCGAGGTCAGCGGGATAACCGGCATAATGGACTGCGCAGATGGCCTTTGTTTTCCCTGTAATCGCATCCTCCGCGGCGCCGGCATCGATCTGGTAGGTCTCGGGGTCCATATCCACAAACACGGGAACTGCTCCACATAACGCCACCGCGTCCGAGGTCGCCGTGAACGTGATCGCGGGCACGATGACTTCATCGCCGTGACCGATACCGAGCGTTCGGAAGGCGCACATCAACGCCGCGGTGCCGTTATTGACGGCTATGCATCGCTTCGCGTCGTGGTAGGCTGCCCATTCGCGCTCAAACTTGGCCGCCTCGCAGATGTCGTCGGGGAGCCCAAACCTGCACCAATTGCGCGACTCGAAGGTCCGCAGCAACGCCTCTCGGTCTTCGTCGCCGATCTCCGGCCAGACCACATGCATCCCGTTCTCCGCTACGGGCGTTCCACCCAAAACCGCCAATTTCGCCATCTAACCTACCTCTTCTCTCATGTTCTTTATTTCGTGTTTCCCGGTGTTTCGGGATTTGAGGGTTGGGGCGTTAAACCTATCGGCTATCCAGGGAAACTTTGCAGCTCCCAACCCGGAAATCCCGAAACGGCCGAGTATAACCGCGATCTGAAATCAGTCACGCCGACTTCCGCCAATCAGCAACCCGGCGCGCGACCTCGACGACCGGCGCGCCCCAGATATCACTGCGATTCCGCGCCAGGAAATCGCACACTTCCACAAACGTGTTTTGGGCAACCGGAAGATGCCCGTCGCCAATGCTGTGAAACGTCAGTATGAGCCACTGTCCGTTTGAAACGGCGCGCTTGACCAGATCGATCATCCGCGGCCCCGTCATCTCCTCCACCGGATACGACCACAAATACGTAAGCGAACAAGTCAGCGGATAGTTGGCGTACTCGCCTCTGCCCCTCGCGGCCGTGAAATGCCGGGCGATAACCGGCACGTAGGACCGCCGCGTCAGACCGTCGCCCACATAAGCCTGGTAACAGGGGTAGGAGAAACTCCGCTGGGCCGGCCCAAGCGCTTCGTTCAGCCTGCGCTCCGCTTCCAGCACGTCCGCCTCGATCTCCTCAAGCGATACGTTTTCCAGACTGCGCTCCACCCGGGAGCTGCTAAAACCCGTGCTTCATATATGCGAGACGGAGTGGTTGCCGATCTCGTGGCCCTGGCGAACGACTTCCTTCCATTTCGCGGCCCGATCTTTCCAATCATCGGCGCCCGCCGTCATCTCCCGCGCGACAACGTAGAACGTTGACGGCAGCCCGCGGTCATTGAGCGCGGGCACGGCGATGTCGAGGTGACAGTCCAGACCGTCGTCAAACGTCAGCGACACGGCGCCGCGGCAGCCATTGGGATAGGGAGATTCGATCAGCTCAGACAACATTTCCTCCTACGCCGGCGCTTGAACCCGCGGGCGGCAATACCTCAGCCATTATAGCGGAAGTGAAAGGAAACGAGAACAGGACAACTGTTCAGGAGTGAGTTCAGTTTCGCGGGAATGTCATTCCGACCGAAGTGGAGGAATCTGCTTTTTCTGGTTGCGTCACGCCTAAAAGCGGATTTTCCGTTGTTTCGGTGCGCCAAGCAAAGTCTTAGGCGATGGGCCACAATTCTCCTCTTGTAGCGTAGTCGGTTTCGGGATTTCCGGAGCGCAGTTCACTTGGTGTATGCGGCGATACGTTCGGCGGCGCTCCTCAAATCCCCAAACAACGAGCCATCAGCCGCAGAATGCCGACGCTTCCCGAAGGCGCCTGCAAACTCAGATGCCATGTGGTAAAATACACTTGGCATAGGAGTGGTCATGACAACCAAGACACGTGCAAAATACATCGTAGACGGAAAAGGAAGACGAACAGCAATCGTCCTGCCCATCGGCGAATTCGACGCGATGGTTCGCGAACTTGAGGATCTCCGTGACGCTCAGTATGTTGACGAAGCAGAAGCCTCATCGCAGGGATTTGTCGGTCTGAACGAACTCCAAAAGAGCTTGCTGAAGAAAGCGTCGTGAGATATCGCGTCGAAGTCGATCACAGGGCGGCCAAGCAGATCGAGTCGCTGCAGCCCACTGTTCGAGAGCGCATTATCGAGCAACTGGAGCATCTGCAGGCTGATCCACGTCTGGAAGGATGCTCGAAACTCAAAGGACAGCGCGAGCCTGCGTGGAGAATCCGCGTGGGCGATTACAGAATCCTCTATCGTATTCACGACGATCTCCGATTGGTGCGGGTGTATGGCGCGCTGCGCCGGGATGAGGCGTACCGGGCATAATCTGCGCACGTTCGGGACGAACGGCGAGTATCCGATCCTTCGGTAGCAAAGCGGCAGCGACGCTGCCGAAGGACGCGCAACAGTTCTATCCCGCGGGAACGGCCTCCATCATCCAACGTCCGGCGCTGACCCGAAGTCAGTTCCTGCAGTGCCCGCAATCCTCCCATCCGCGTTCATCGGCGGATATCTGTGTTCATCTGCGTTCTCCCCTGAACCCATGCCCCTCACTTGCCGGTGTTCCCGATGCTTCGGCTTGTTCTTCCGGGACTACAGCAAAAAAGCCCCGGCGTGATCGCCGGGGCCTTCTAACCTCTAACCTCTAACTTCCAACCTCTAAATGTCTTCCTGCACCGCCGCCTGTTGCAGCACGGACTCCGCCATGAAGATCGGGGCTTTTGCCCGAATTCCAACGGCGATAGCGTCGCTGGGGCGGGAGTCGATTTGGACGACTTTGCCGTCTATGGCTACGTCGATCTTGGCGTAGTAAGTGCTCTGGAAGAGATCGTCTACGAGGATTCGATCGACCTTGCCACCCATGCGGGAGATAATGTTGTTTATGAGGTCGTGAGTCATAGGCCGGTCGGCGCTCTTTCCTTCGAGCGCGATGGAAATGGCGAACGCTTCGAACTTGCCTATCATTATGAGGACGGAGCGGCCGAGGTTATCCCGGAGCAGCACGAACGCAGTCGAGCGGCCTCCCTGCTCCTGCTGCTCATAGACGCCCATGACCTTGACTTCGTGCTCTTCGGTCGGCTCGCCGCGGTCTTCGGGCATGCCGCCCGGCGGCGGCATACTTTCCATGTCGCCTTCCGGGAAACCCTCTCCGCCCATTGGCTCGTCGGGGATTCCGGGCTCTTCTTCCTCAAATCCAGGCTCTTCTACCACGTCGCGCTTCCTCTCGCTGATTGCTTCTACTCGATTCTAAGTTACCCGGCGAGGGTTTCAGCTAATCGAGATCGCTGCTCTTCATAGTCTTATCGACTATCTTCAGGAATTCCTTGTTTGACTTGGTATGAGCCAGCCGGTCGATGAGAAGTTCCGTCGCCTCCACCACCCCGAGCGCGGCCAAGAGCCTGTGCAATTGCCAGATGCGCTGCAGAGTGTCGCGGTCGAAAAGAAGCTCGTCGTGACGCGTCCCGGACCTCTTGATATCGACCGCGGGGAAAATCCTCCGCTCGGCCAGGTTCCGGTCAAGAGCCAGTTCCATATTGCCGGTAGCCTTGAACTCTTCAAAAATGGCGTCGTCCATGCGGCTGCCGGTTTCCACCAGCGCGGTCGCGATAACGGTAAGGCTTCCGCCTTCCTCGATGTTGCGGGCCGCGCCGAGGAATCTCTTTGGCCTGTAGAGCGCGGATGGGTCCAAACCGCCGGAGAGTGTCCGGCCGCTGGGCGTAACTGTGAGGTTGGATGCGCGGGACAACCTGGTTATGCTGTCGAGCAGCACCATAACGTCCTTGCCGGACTCCACCATCCTCTTGGATTTCTCCAGAACCATATCCGCAACGCGCATGTGGTTTTCGGGCAGTTCGTCGAACGTGGAACTCACGACCTCGCCGTCAACCGACCGCCTGATGTCCGTGACCTCTTCGGGACGCTCGTCGATGAGCAGGACGAGCAGGTATATCTCCGGATGGTTCTTGGTGACGCTGTTCGCGATGGTCTTGAGCAGCGTGGTCTTGCCTGCCTTTGGCGGCGCGACGATGAGTCCCCGCTGACCTTTGCCGATCGGAGCAATGAGATCGATGAACCTGGCCGATATGTTTTCCGCCGAGGTTTCCAGTATTATGTGCTCGTTGGGGTATATCGGGATCAGATCGTCGAAATTCTTGCGCTGCCGCGAGGTCTCCGGGTCCTGGCTGTTCACGGCCTCGACCCGCAGCAGGCTGTAGTACTTCTCCGTGTCCTTCGGCGGACGCACTTGTCCCGACACGGAATCGCCCGTCCTCAGACCAAACCTCTTGATCTGCGACAGGGACACATAGACGTCGGACGCAGCCGGCGCAAAGTTGTTGTGCCTCATGAACCCCCACCCGTCGGGAAGGGTTTCCAGACAGCCCTGATCGAAGATGAGACCGCTTTGCTCGGTCTGTGTCTGCAGTATCTTGAATACGAGATCCTGCTTCTTTCCGTTGCCGTTTTCGATCCCGAGCTCCTTCGCAATATCCTGAAGCTCTTCCAGGCTCTTAGTTTCGAGTTCCGCTAATTGTAGCGCCTCCACTGTCGTCACCTCTTTGGCATGGGATAAATAAATGGGAATAGGTTATCTCGCGCGTACACATCTGGTAATATGCAGGGCGATAGAAAAATAACAAACTTGGGTTGCCTGTACTCACAGGGACCAACAAGCAGATGGTTGCAAGAAGGCCCCGCTCAATCGGGGCGCACGTTGGACGAGGATTCATCAAGTCCAACATTATATATTATAGACACATTGCGGCGTTTTGTCTAGCGCTGCAACCAGACTTTTTTTATCCTCCGCCGTAAACTTCCGGCTTCAGCGCCCCGATGTAGGGCAAATTACGGTATTTTCCGTTGAAATCGAGGCCGTATCCAACCACGTACTTATCCTCAACGGTGAATCCGTAGTAATCTATACCCACATCTAACTTGCGTTGACTAGGCTTATCGAGAAGAGTACATACGCGGACGCTGGCGGCCTTGCGCGAGCGAAGATTCTCCACTATGTAGCTGAGTCGCAGAGTCCAACCGGTATCCACGATGTCCTCTACAACTAATACGTGTTTGCTTTCGATACTTTCGTCCAGGTCTTTCAGAAGCCTCACCACACCGGACGATCGGCTGTCCGCCCCATAGCTGGAAATGGCGACGAAATCAAAGGAAAGCGGTATCGATATTTCCCTGACGAGATCGGCCAGGAATATCGCGGCCCCCTTTAGTATGGCTACGAGGACAAGCTCTTTGCCGTCATAGTCCCTGGAAATCTCGATCCCCAGTTCCTTGATGCGATTCGATATCTCTTGCTCGGTTATGAGCACCTGAGCTATATCCTGATGTTGGTCCATCGTTAATCACTCCCACTCGATAGTCGCGGGCGGCTTGGAGCTTATGTCGAACACGACCCTGTTGACGCCGTTGACCTCGTTTATGACCCTGTTGCTTATTCGCTCCAGGACTTCGTAGGGCAGCCTGGCCCAGTCGGCGGTCATCGCGTCTTCGCTCGTCACGGCCCGGAGGACAATCGTGTTTTCGTAGGTGCGCTGGTCGCCCATAACGCCGACGCTTTTGATGGGGGCGAGAACCGCGAACGCCTGCCATACGCGGCGATACATACCGGCTCGCTTTATTTCTTCCACAACCACCGCGTCGGCTTGCCTCAAAATTTCGAGGCGCTCCTTGGTGACCTCTCCGAGTATTCTGATTGCCAGTCCGGGACCAGGGAAAGGCTGGCGCCATACCATATCCGACGGCAGCCCGAGCTCTTCCGCAAGCGCCCTTACTTCATCCTTAAACAGGTTCCGCAGGGGCTCCACCAGCTTGAAGTCCATATTCTCCGGAAGCCCACCTACGTTATGGTGTGTCTTGATCTTTGCCGCGGAGCGCGTCCCGCTCTCGATAACGTCGGGATAAAGCGTGCCCTGCGCCAGGTAGTCCACCTGGGGGAGCCGTTTCGACTCCTCCTCGAACACGCGGATGAACTCCTCGCCGATTATCCGCCTCTTGAGTTCGGGGTCGCTCACGCCGTCCAATCGCACGAGGAACCTTTCGGCCGAATCGGCGTACACCAGCTTCATCTTGAAGAACTCTTCGAACGTCTCGCGGACCTTCGAGCCCTCGTCCATCCTCATAAGCCCGTGATCGACGAAAATGCACGTAAGCTGGTCTCCCACCGCTCTGTGGACCAGGGCCGCGACCGTGGCCGAGTCGATCCCGCCGCTCAGACCGCAGATGATCGACTTGTCGCCGACTTCCTCACGTATCCACTCGGTCGCCTGCTGAACGAAGGACTCCATCGTCCAGAGGCCTTTGCAGCCACACGCTTGATAGAGAAAGTTGCGAATCGTCTCAACGCCCCACGGCGTGTGGACGACTTCCGGGTGAAACTGCACTCCGTACAGCTTGCGCCGCGCGTTCGACATCGCCGCGACCGGCGAGTTCATCGTCCGCGCGGTGACCTTGAACCCCGGTGGCGGACTTTGAACGGCGTCCCCGTGACTCATCCAGCAGATAAGTTCCGGGTTGAGGCCGGCGAAAAGGTCGGAGCTGTCCAGCACGTCCAGTTCGGTCTTGCCGAACTCTCGCCGCGCGCCCGGCGCAACACCTCCGCCTAGCTGATGCGCCATCAACTGCATTCCGTAGCAAATGCCGAGGATCGGGACTCCGGCCTCGTAAAGCTTGGGGTCGCACGAAGGCGCGTTTTCCTCATACACGCTCGACGGCCCGCCGGAGAAGACTATCCCCACCGGCTCGCGAGCCAGCAGCTCTTTGAGAGGCGTGTCGTAAGGCAGGATTTCGCAGTAGACCTTGCATTCTCTGATCCGCCTTGCGATGAGCTGGCTGTACTGCGCTCCGAAGTCGAGTACTATGACCAACTGCCGTGGAGAGGAGTTCCGGCCCTTCAACGCCATTGGCCGACACCTTGCGCGCGCTGCTGCGTCTTGCCCTCCATAGGCAAGGCAGGCGCTATTATGAGTTCCGCCTTCTGCAAATCTTTTATGGTTTTGGAGCCGCAATAGCTCATTGCCAGTCTCAGAGCCCCAATGAGGTTCATTGTCCCGTTGTCGGTCTTGGCCGGGCCATAGAGAATCTCTTCCAGGTTTCCCTGAATCCCTACGTTAATGCGCGTGCCTCTTGGGAGGCCGGGATGGAATGTGGACATCCCCCAGTGGTACCCCTTGCCCGGGGCCTCCGCGGCGCCGGCGATCGGCGAACCGATCATGACCGCGTCCGCGCCGCTCACTATCGCCTTGACTATATCGCCGCCGGTGCGCATACCGCCGTCGGTGATCATCGGCACGTATCTGCCGGTTTCCGCCTCGTAGTCATCGCGCGCGGCGGCGCAATCCGCGGTGGCCGTCACCTGCGGCACGCCTATGCCACATACCTTACGAGTCGTGCACGCCGCTCCGGGCCCAACGCCCACCAGGACGGCGTCCGCGCCCGCCTTCATCAAAGCCGTGGCGCCCGCGTAGTCTACACAATTACCGACGATGACGGGGACCGGAGAGTTCCTGCAGAAGTCGGTGATCGAGACACCGGAGCTGTTGCGCGAAACGTACTCTACCGCGGTGACGGTGGACTGGATAACAAATATGTCCGCCCCGGCCTCGAAGACCGCTTCGGCCAAATCCTCGGCGACCACGGGCGTGGCGGACACCGCCACCTTGGCCCCGGCCGCTTTCATCTCTTTGACCGTTCGCGCCGCCAACTCGCGCTTGATGGGGGCCTTATAGATATCTTGTATGACAGGGATTACGCCGTCGGCGTCGGCGCTGATTATCTTATCAATTGCGGCATAGGGATCTTCGTACCGGGAGTGAACGCCTTCGAGGTTCAGGACGGCCAGCCCGCCTAATCTGGTCAGTTCCGCGGCCAATCGGACATCGACTGCTCCGTCCATTGCGGACGCGAGGATGGGAATCGAGAAGCACAGATCGTGGATGTACCAGCCCGTATCGACATCCGCGATATCCACGCTTACTGTGGACGGTACGACCGCGACCTCATCAAAACCATAGGCTCTTTTGGCTGTCTTTCTTCCGCCGACGTTAACCTCCAACGTTTGCGTTCCTCCGGGGGGCTTTTCGAGATATACTACCAGACGGGTGGAGTAGTGTCAACAGAAAGGTTGGGTAACACAGAAAGGTTGGGTAACTGTTCACGATTAGGTAGACTGTCGGTCGTTATTCCTCCGTCCTCGGAAGAAGACGAGCGTAATCCCCTCTCCCTTGACGGGAGAGGGTTAGGGTGAGGGTGATACAATTCTACCCATTCCTGAACTCTTACAAGGTTGGTGGTATGGTTCATGGTTGATGGTTCACGGCTCATGCCAACTCCGATAGCGGCGCATTGCGACACGACAGACACTATATATACGGCTGTCGCAATGTCGCAAACCGTGATAGCTCGGGACATCCATGTCCGGGGCTCGCGTCTCTGGACATCCATGTCCCGTTGCCTCTCATTCAGGAGATCAAGAAGGTCTCGCTGCTTCGGCAGCACAGCCGAAGCAGCGAGACCGAAATACTCCGCCCCCGTCACCCAACACCTGACCTGATACACATCCCTACTTCCCAGCCGACGTATTCTTCCGCGCTTCTTCCTTCTCCGGCGCCGGCTTTGGCGGTTCTACGTACTTCCGCAGCGCGATGGCCTTTTCAACGTAAACCTTTCCCTGCCTTCCGGTGACTCGTAGGATAAAGGTGGGCTCGCCCTCAGCGGGACGGTCGAAGCGTCCCGTAAACACCAATCTTTCGTCGGGGTCCTCCCAGAACCTGGGCGGGTTCCATTCCATCGTGTCCATTGGCTCAAACGCGTCCACGGCCAGTTCCCGCTGCTCGGGCGTGAGCCCCCCGAACTCGACTCCGGTCCTCAACAGCGCTTTTCGCTGCGATGGGCTAAACGAGTTGTAGACCCTCAGCATTCCACGTCCATTTCGTATGGTCCAGATAAACCCATCAGACATCTGAAAGACCGGCTCCGTGTCCACGTTTTCGTCCAACTGCTCGAAGGGGAGCGCGGCCATTTGGGCGATGTCATCAAGCACGGCCTCGCCGTTTGCCTTGAAATTGGCTTTCCAGCGTTCCATCCACTCGTCGGGAATCTGGGTCCTTCGCCTTCTGAACCAGTTGCGGTCCCTGAACTCCAGGATTGAGCCATGCTTGTTCCAGTTGTAGCCGTAGTAGTCGGAGATCACCGCAAGGGTATCCGTCAACTCCTGCTCAACGGCGCTCATATTGCCCACAACGAAGGTCAGTTTGAAGCTGTCCGAGACCACGTTGTAACCGGACGCCTCCGCCAGCGAGTCCAGAACGTTTCGCAGACTCATGGGATCATCCTTGTCGAGCCGCAGTTTCACCTTTTCCCGCAGCCAGGGCTTGTCGACATGCTCGACAAGAGGTTCACAACCCTCCGACTCCTCCCTCTTCCTGGCGTCCTCTCTGAACAGCCGTTCCATCTCGGGCCATGACTGGCGTCTGACCTCGTAGTATGGGGCATTCCGCTCCATCGACTCGATCTCGGCTTTCGCAAGCGCCTGGCCAAAGGGATCCTCGGGATCCCTAAGCTCCTCGATGTAAAACTCAGTGGGTCCTACTATCGCCCCCAGGCCGCCGAAGCACCACCGCGTATCAGTGCGCACCAGTTCCGGAGTGGGTACGGTCAACCGCACCAGGCCTTTCTTCAGCCATTCGATATCCACGTCCGCCGGAAACGGCGCCCCTCCGCCCCATCTGGTTCCCGGCACAGAGGCTTTGGCTTTCATGCACGAGAGCAGTAGATCGAGCGTCGAATCCGACAGGATGCGGGCCGGAGGATTCAGGATGCGCTCATAGGTCATGAAAGCTTCCTCGTATCCGGGGACTTCCTCCAGGAACGCCTTCATCAGCCTGTCCGTCCCGCGCTGGCGGAGAAGATACAGATACGGGTTCTCTTCCTTCAGCTTCTCAAGCTCGGCGGGTGAATAGTCAGGCGGGTTCTTAACGTAGTCGACGAACTTGGCGCGCTGTTCCATCATGTGCCGCCGGAAGCTCTGGTCCGCCCTGGTCTTGGCCGCCTCCGCCGCCGCCAGCTTCTTCCTGTCCATGTACATGCGGTAGGTCGGTGGATCAAGCCTCGTGTTCTTGTCCCACGTGAAGTCCATCACGCGAGCCATTGAGTTCATCAGGCTCAGAAGCAGGAGGTCTTTGACGAAGATGTTCATCCGCCGGTCCCGCACTTGCCAGTCCCGCGTTGTGATCCCGGCCTTGAGTGTGATACCGGTCATTCGGGACAAATCGGCCAGGATCACCTTGACCGGCTTGTGTTTGGCCTCATAGGTGACCTTCCGCGAGAGGCGCGGGTCAACCGGAGCCTCGGAATCGGCTGTGGCCGCGCCCAAGAGCGGGCAAGCGACGATCACCGCTGCAACAGCCAATGTCATTAGTACTCGCATTTGTACCCTCACTTGCCTGCCGGCTGCTTCGTCTTTTCTATGCTTCGGGACACGCTTTTCGTCCCGAAGCAAACGGAGACCCGGAAGAAAACGGTCCTCCAGCCACTAACTGAATGGTTTGTTGTTTCGGATTTGAGGGTTGGGCGTCGTACATAATGCGATAACAGGCAGCTTCACGTCCCCACCCGGAAATCCCGAAACGGGAATCTCGCGGGAAACCGAGCCGGCCTGTCGGTTACCGTGCGGTCGTTGCGCTGCGGCTACAGGCCAAATCATTCCAACCCCAGCTCCGTCTGCTCCCCCTCGCGCGCCAGCCGTTTTCCGCCGCTCTTCAGGGAGTAACCTTTCGGGTAGTCGAACTCCTTGCCTTCCAGCAATTGCTCAATCGTGCGTATCTGGAGCTTGGGGATTTTCCGTCCGCTGGGGGCCTCGAAAAAGCCGAGTTCCTCCGCTTCTTGATACATTCCTCTTGTGGGCGTTCCCAGGCAGATGAAAAAGCCCATTGCCGCTTTGTCGCGCTGGATAACGTGAGAAAGATCCCGGATAACGGTCGGTGTCAGATGCCCGCCTTTGACCTGACATACCGCCCATTGCAGATTGCCCTCCAGGTCCATGAAGTACACCTTGCCGTCAACACCCCTGTCCGCGCTCTTCTCCGGCTGGGGAACACCGGCGACCAGCCCTATCGCCCATATCTCGAACTGTTTCGGGCTTTCCTCGAACAGCTTGCGGGCGGAATAAGCGTCTTTAGGATCACCAATAACGTCGTAATCGTGGCCTCGCTTCAGGCCGAAGTCCTTAGCCAGACGGCTGATCATCAGGTCTATGGCAATAAACGTGATGTCTATGCCCATCCATTTCCTTCCGAGCTTCTCCGCGGCCACTACGGCGGTACCGCAGCCGCAGAAGGGATCGAGGACCACATCATCCGGGTTGGAGGATGCCTTCAGGATTCGCTCGAGCAGGGCGAGAGGTTTCTGAGTAGGGTACCCTAACGATTCGTTTCTGGCCGCTATTGGAATGTCAGTCCAGATGTCCTGGGTCTTGGTACCGGGCATCTCATCCAGATAACGAATATATCTCACGCCTCCGGTCTTGGTGTAGTGAAGCCGACCCTGGCGGTCGAGTTCTTCCATCTTCTCTGTCGCGTATACCCAACAACGAGACGGACCGGGCCGATAGCCTTTCCACTCGTAAATCTGTCCCCGAGACGCGCGCGACATTGGCGCCGTAATATTGTCGAGCGTATATCTTCGTCCGGTGTTTTTCTCCACAAAGCGATATGTGCTGTCGATGTAAGCTGGGTCATACTCCGAATACTGCTGATTCCAAGTCCACCGGTTGCTCTTGGTGTACCATAAAATGGTATCGTGAATCCACCCATGTTTGTTGACCACGTTGCCGTGTGATGTGGTGCGCTTCCAGATGATCTCATTGCGGAAGCTCCTGGGGCCGAAAACCACGTCAAGCATTACCTTCAGATAGTGCGACGCGATAGGATCACAGTGCAAGCACACGCTGCCCGTACGGGTGAGCACGCGGCGTATGTCCATTAGCCTGGGCGCCATCATAACCAGATATGCCATCATCTCGCTTTGGCCGAGGATGCGGTAAAGCGACTCGACCAGGTTGAACAACTCGCTGTTCCCGCTGTCGTCGAAGAACTCCTCGTATCGCCGCTTGCTCCACTGCCACGTGTCCGAAAACGCTGCTATCTGGGCCTGATTCTCATCGCGCTTTGCCTGCTTAAAGAGCACATTATAGTCCCGCGCGGAGTTGAAAGGCGGATCGAGGTAGATCAGATCGACCGACTCGTCCGCGATGTGCTCGCGCATAATGTCCAGGTTGTCGCCGTAGAACAAGGTATTTCTCATGGTTGCAGATACCTTAGACAGTTGATGGCGGAACTCCTGCCTCTGCCGGCCGGCGTTGGGAGCGTGGACGAGCCCGCCGCCGATAGCCAAAAGCCCTCCCATCCGCGTCCTCCGCCCGATTTGGATCGTTGCCGTTAGTGTGTCGATCGTGACTCAGCAGCGACCCGAACCGGGGTATTTGAAAACGCAGGTAAAACGACAGTAAAACGTGCGGAAACGCGCTGAAACGTGCGCGGAATAGCTTAGTCCTGATACGAAACCGCCCCGAAACAGCGCAATACCGGGCGGAAATGGCATCAGTGACCAGTGAACCGACAACTGACAACCAACAACTAACAGCTAGCCGCTACGCCCGTGGATGCGACTCCCTGTACACGCGCTTCAATTGCTCCCTGCTGACGTGAGTGTAAATCTCCGTTGTGGCGATGCTGACGTGGCCGAGCATCTCCTGGATCGACTTTATGTCCGCGCCGCCTTCCAGCAGGTGTGTCGCAAACGAGTGGCGCAGCGTGTGGGGCGTGAGCGGCTTGGTGATGCCCGCCTGGAGAGCGTACTTGCGGATCAGCTTCCAGATGGAAACGCGGGACAGGGGCTTCCCCCGGCGCGACAGGAACAGCCCGTCCACGCGCGCGCTTCCCACCAAAGCGGGGCGGCATCGGGACACGTATTGCCGGACGTAGTCCGAGGCTATCTCACCGATGGGCGTTATGCGTTCTTTCGAGCCTTTCCCTATGCATCGGACGAAGCCGATTTCGAGATCGACCGAGCCCACGGTCAGCCCGATGAGCTCGGAAACCCGCAGGCCCGTGGCATATAGCGTTTCGAGTATGGCGCGATCCCTCAGACCGCCGTCCGTCGAGACGTCCGGCCGGCTCAGCAGCGAGATGACTTCATCCCTCGTAAGCGTGTCCGGCAGCCTTTTCGGCGTCTGAGGGTGTTCGATGACAGCGGCTATGTCTTTCTCGATGGCTTTCTCGGTATAGAGGAACCTGCAGAGACCTTTGACGGCGGAGGACTTGCGGGCGGCGCTGGTGGCGGCGTAGTTCTTCTCGAGCAGCCATGCGGTGTAGCCCAGGATCAGCTCCTCGGTCAGAGCCTGGGGCGATCCCACGTCGCGCCCGGCGGCGTACGCGATGAACTGGGCGATATCCAGTCCGTAGGAGGCTATCGTGTTCCGCGACAGCCCCCGCTCCACCAGTAGATAATCGAGGAACCGCTGGGCCATTCGGTCCATCAGGTCCGCCTCTTATATATCGTCAGCCGCGGAGACGCGTACTTGAGATCGTGCGGCAAATGCTCGGGCGTTCCGAAATCGAGACCTCCTCCGCGCAGCCTATCCGCTATCACCGCGGCGACGGCGTAGCGGGCGCGCAGTATGCGCAGATACTCCAGCGCGGCGGGGTCCTTGGCGCGCACGGCGTCCAGGTCCTCGTAATCCGACACGACGACATAGTCCGGGCGCGCCGAGCGAAGCAGGTCGGAGTCCCATTCCAAATCCGGATTTGCGAGCAGCCGGTAATCCTTGACCCTCGACAAACCGAGGAAACGCTCCTCCGGCAGCGGATGCGTGAACCATTCGCTGAACGCCGGGCTGTAAAACCACGGCCTCGTCGGCAGCGCAATCGCAGAGCCTTTTGGAACGTGGGCCTTGATCCAGGCAACGGACTCGAACCGCGGGTCCTTGTCATCAAACAGCCGGTCAAGAGCCATCGAGTAGCTGAGCGTGTAGTACAGCGCGCCTACACAGACGACGAGCCAGGAGACCAGCAGGGTCTGCCTGGCGCGGAGCCTTCCCCATCTGAGACGGGCGATGGAGTCGAAGCCGTTCACGATTGCGGCGGCCGCCGTAATCGCCAGGACTGGTGTAAGCGGGATCACGTAGCGGGCGAATCGGACCGGTGACAGGCTGATCGTGGCAAAGTATACGAGCGCGAAGGCCAGAAGGAACCAACTCTCCCTTCGCCGCTGCCGGGCGATCACGCACAGCCCGGCGAGAGAAAGCAGCAGATACGGGAGTCCCAACCCGTACAGAAGTGAGCTTCGAATGTGGAACAGCCAGCCGGGCCCGGTGTTCACGAAGACGAGTCCGTGTCCCTGCCGTGCGTGGGAGAACTCATAGAGAAAGCCCTTCCCGAACTGGTCGGCCCAGAGGACGCAGCCGGGGTTGCCGATTACGAAGCCGGCGAGGGCCGCGGCAATCGCCAGCCCAACGGGCGGCAGCTTCTTCGAGAACGGCGCTTCGCGCTCCGCGAGCAATGCGACGAGCGGGGCGATGAGGACTATCGCCGTCGTGTACTTCGTCGCTCCCGCGAATCCCGCGAACAGGCCGGCGAATATGATGGACCGGATCGACGCCCCGCGCGCAAGCCGAGCCGACGTTGCGAGGCAGGCCGCCACCCAGAAAGTCGCCGGCGCGTCGACCGTCGCGAAATGCGAGTGAACGACCGCGACGGGCGTAATCGCGGCCAGAAGCGCGGCGGCAAGACCGACCTTGCGATCGAACAGGCGCGATGCGGTCAGAAAGACCAGGTATGGTGTCACGGCGCCCAGGAGCGCTGTCAGCAATCGGGCGATCAGATACCAGTCCACCAGGACAAGGCGACTTGTCAGTCCAACGCTCGCCCCGAGCGACATGAGAGCGCTGACCAGGTACATATACATCGCGCCGTAGTTGTAAAACTGAGGGTTCAGATTAAGCGCGCCCAGGTCGATCTTCTCCGCGGACGCGATCTGGAAAATCTCGTCGGGGTGATAGGAATAGCCACCGGACGTGGGGAGGGTCCAGAAGATCCCCCATATTCTTAGAGCGAGCCCGATGATGAGGATTAAGAGGAGGATCGAGCTGTAGATGTCGCCCCGATCAGGTTGGGAAGGTTTCTTTGGCATAGGTCAGCGGGTCATAGCGGTAGGTTCAACCCTCACCCCGGTTTAGAGGTTAGAAGTTAGAGGTTGGAGGTTAGATCACTTCAACCCTCACCCCTGCCCTCTCCCTTCCAGGGAGAGGGGGAATACGGCGGCTCACAATAGCACGTTCCCTCTCCCTTCCAGGGAGAGGGAGAATGTCAGCCGGCGGGATCTGCTCCCCCGACAAGCTCCTTGACGCTTCGCTTTCGCGGGCAGACGCCGTACTGAACAAGGACGAACAATCCGACATCTAGAATGATATCGCCGACGCTCATGACCCCGGGGTGAAACGACGGCCATTTCAGCGGGATGACGTCGGCGAGAACAGCCAGTCGGGTGTTCTCGTCGATCCTGCAATGACGGACGAGGTCGTTACGCAGGGCCTTCTCCATATTGGCGTACTTGGCCGCCTCGTACGAAACCGGCATCTTGCCCCCGTTGACGGAAATAACCGCAAAATTGAGCGCCGCTCCGAGCCCGACGAGAGCCATTCCGGGCAAACGGCGGTTGAGCACAATGACTATAAGGGCTACGAGATATGCGGCGAGGTGCGAGACCGACGTCAGCCTGCCCAGGAACGCCATCCCTGGAACGTACTTTGTGAAGATGAAAAGGAGGCCAATGAAGACAGCGGCAGCGAAGATCAGCCAGGTGTGGCGGAGGTCCAGCTCGCCCAAACGCCTGATATTGCCCTTCCTGACGTACGCGACGATGAGAGACAGCAGTATAGCCTCTATCATTACGTGAGAATGGTCCCCTCTTTCTCCAGTATCCTGAGAAACATATCGACGACGGCGGGATCGTAAGCCTCAGCCGCGCCTTCCCTGATTATACGCGCGGCGGCAGGTCCGCGTAAAGCCTTGTGGTACGGCCTGTCCGAAGTCATCGCGTCGTAGTCGTTAGCGACCGCGACAATGCGGGCCGACAGAGGAATGTCCTCGCCCTGCAGGGCGGCCGGGTAGCCGCTGCCGTCCCAGCGCTCGTGATGATGAGTGATTATGTCGGCGCATCGGGCAAGAAACGGCGTTTGAGAAGCGATGTCCGCGCCTATCTTAGAGTGACTCTTGATGATATCGAATTCTTCCTCGGTAAGGGCCTCGCTCTTATTGAGCAGCGAGTGGGGAATGTTCACCTTTCCAATGTCGCGAAGAAGCGCCGCGTGTTCGATACGCTGCAGCTCGGCCGGCGACAGCCCGAGTTCCCGTCCTATCGCAACTGAATAGTCGGCGACTCTGCGAGCGTGCCCCACTGTGCCCGAGTCCTTGGTTTCGACCGCGGCGGCCAAGGCGTGGAGCGACGCGCGATACGCCTGGTCGATCTGTCTCGGCAGAGCCATTCTTGACCAGTAAGCGCTTCCGATCGTTATCATCGCCGCGGCGATAATCGCAACGATCGCCGGGAGGTCTACGACGATGTGATTATCCATCTATGTGCACCCCATCTCTTTCCAGCATCCGCAGAAAGGCTTTGACTACCCTGGGCGAAAACTGCGAGCCGGCTCCCCGTCTGAGCTGGTCTATGGCGTCGTTCAAACTCAGCGGCTCCCGGTACACTCTTTTCTTCTCCACACCACACTGGGGGCAAAATTCCGGCCGGCCCCCATCGTCCGGCCTGTGCCCGCAGGTATCGCACTGCCAATCGACGGAGAGGTCGCGGTCGTCCGTCATCGCGTCGAAGGCGTCGGCGACTGCAATGATGGTGGCTTCGATCGGTATCTGGCCGTCCTTCTTGCCGTCGTCGGGGTACCCCGTTCCGTCCGCCCACTTGTGGTGGTACTTGACCCAGTCGACGATCTTGTCCAGAAACGGCAGATGACTGACTATCTCAGCGCCCTTCACAGGGTGCTGCTTGATCACCGTCCATTCGTCGTCCGTCAGCTTTCCCACTTTGTCGAGTATGTCTTCGCTGACGCCGACCTTGCCGATGTCGTGGAGCATTCCCGCGTCCGGCATCATCATGACCGACTCCAAAGGGAGTCTCAGCTCCTTGGCCAGGCGCTCGCTCAGGTCGGCAACCCGCTTCAGATGGCCTCTGGTGTACGGGTGGTAACGCTGCATATACGTTCCGAGCGTGGTGACCGTATCTCGATAAGTCTGAATCTGTTGGAAAGTTTGCCGGATCGCGTCGCGGATCATGTAAAGCGAACCAAACAAGACGATAACCGCCGTCGTACCGATCCTGAGGTACAAGAATGTCAGGACCGCTCCCAGGACCGTAAGCACTACGTCGCTCTTGTACACCGAAGCGATAGTCTGGCGGAACAACATTTGGCATCTGAGGACGAACCCGCCCAAGGTCCTGGTGTAGGCGGGAAGGCTCTCGTACAACGCGGTGGCGACGCCGTATATCCCCGCGTCGCTCGCAAAGAAGACGGTCATGGCGGCCACCGCGGCCGCTATGGTCTGGACCCATCCCAATGTCCTGAGTTCAGAGATTGCGGGCGATCCCAATAGCGCGCCGCCGGCCAGCGTATATACGAGAGATGCAAAGACGATGTTCAGACACAAATGGGATGCGTTGTACAGGACACTCAAGATCACCCAGCCAAAAGAGCCCGAATGCCTCCCAACCCACGGACGTCCGACCCACGCCAGAATCACGTTGAAGATCAGCGCTCGCAGTCGGCTGCTCAAGCCGGTGCGCTGTGTGGAAGGCACCGTAAACCTATGTGACAGAAGCGCGCTGGACCAGCCAAGCGCGCTCGCGAGGATAAACGCCGAGGGGCCGAGTATGATGACCGGCAGCGTCCCGTAGACGAGCATCACCATGATCACGAGGGGCAGGGTGAGCGTAACTTCCGCGTAGTTAGCGCCAAGGGCTACCGGGGCCAATTCGCACAGCGTGGCGATCGCGATCAGAAAAAGTAGTTGAGACCAGGGGACATGTGTACTCTGGCAGATCATGACCGTCGGGATAGCCATCGTCACACAAAGCCCGATGATCACGATTCTGAATATTCTGTAAGCCCTGTACTGCTGTTGCACGGTCTATTCTCCTCAGGTGTTCAACCGCGCCTGCTACTACCTGACAGACAAGCCGGAAACCGCGGGACGCAACTACTAAGTAATTATGCCATATCCGCGGGAGCATGCCGCCCCGGTGAAAATGTGGGCGATGTATATATTATGGACCGACGGCTCGGGTTGATCTATCTCAACTAGCTGAACACCTGCGTTTTCAGCTTGCACGTTTCACGTACTAGGCCGGAGGCCAGATGTGCCAGATAGCGCCGCAGGTGAGTCCTAGCGTGGCTATTGCCAACATTGCCTTGACTAACGTCTTCACGTCTTTCAACCCCTTTCGCGAGTAACATACCTGTGCCGCTCGACAGGCTGTCTATCGCTCCGCTCGGGGTGTTACATCGCTCGTCTCGCCAAGCCGCCGATCCATATCTGATGACTAATCTTCTATTGACGCGACCGACAAACGCCGGTTGACTGCGTCCAGCGTCGCGTTCACCACCGCCTTCCAAAGGTCTTGCTTGACTACGCAGGATCCCGACAAGAGATCCTCGCCACGATCGGTGATCATATTGGTCACGACCACGACAATCGTCTTACCGGCCAGCACGGTGCCGGCGCTGAGGTCCTCGACTACCATAGTTCCGTCCGCGGCGCCGGAATTCTCAACGGCCCGCAGCGTCGCGGTAGCAATCAGACGCAGTTGGCTGTGCGCCGAGCTGTGGCCATCGGAGGTTCCGGTATAAACCGTCCCATCGTTAGACAGATGAACGGTGGCATCCGCGCGGTTTCCATTCACCGATATTGCGACATCCGAAAACCTGAGCCGGCGACGTTCCGGTTTCTGATTGCCCTGAACCTGCGCTATGCTTATTTTCTTGTGGTCGATCTGAACGCCCAGTTTTGCCATGAGCGCGGATTCGATGTCCCTCACAATCTGTTTGGGCGGGCGAGACGATTCCGTCAACACGTGTATCTCCTCGATCGCTCCGGTCGGTCCGCCAATGACCTTCGCGGAGGCGATGTCTCGGAGCTGACATATTGCGGATTCGATCTCCCGCAGATCAGCGCGCTTTTCGTCCGTCAACTACACCCTCTCCTTTCCTATTCTGCGCCTCTAATAGCCGCCGACAATTCCGCCGTCAGTCGATCTTTTATCCGGGCCATCTGATCGTTCACGATCTGGTCCGTCAGCGTGCGCTCGACCGACCGGAAAGCCAGCGACAACAGCAGGCTTTTCTGTCCGGGACTCAACGGCCGTCCCGTATAAACCTCACGAAGCTCTACGCGCTCTATCCATTCGCCGCCGGCTTCCGAGATAGCATTCCTGACCTCGGCGTACGGCCTGTCCTCATCGACGACGACGGACAGATCGCGGTATATCGCCGGATACCGAGCTACCGGACGGTATACTCTCCGACGCCCCGCTTGAAACCTTAAAGTCTCGAAATCGAGCTCGAAGACGTACGGTCGTCCACGAAGGTCGAACGACTCCCGCACGGACGCTTCGACTTCGCCGAGTATGCCGATCTCCGCTCCTCCGCTCCGCACGACGGCCGATCTGGTCGGATGCAGAAGCGGCGATTGGGCAGCGGTGTATTCACGCTCCCGAATCTCCAGAGAATCCAGCAAAGCGTCTACGACACCCTTGCACAGATAGAAGTCCGCCTCCAGCGCGGACCTGTCCAGGTTCCACGCGCCGGCCCACTGCGAACCGATCAAGGCCCCGGCGACAGATCTATTCTGCGCAATCAGGCCATCTCGTCCATAATGATAGACGCGCCCGATCTCAAAAATGGCTAAGTCTTTGGCCCCAAAGGCCGCGTTTCTCGACAGCGTTTCCAAAAGGCCGGGGATGAGCATCACCCGGAGCCGGCTCAAGTCTTCGCGGAGAGGATTCCGAATGTGCACGACCCGTTCGGCGAGTCCCGTTCTCTCCACGAGCGAAGAGTCTACTATGCTGTGAGTCATTACTTCCTGAGCGCCGCACCTGAGAAGAAGCTGTCTCAGGCGATCCTCGAAAAGGTTGACTTCGCACTCCCGCCCTTGAGAAGGCGACTCCGGCAGCGTGGTCTCGATCTTGTCAAAACCGTGAAGCCTGGCGATCTCTTCTATGAGATCGATCTCCTCGGTAATGTCCGACCGGAAGGTGGGCACGGTCACTTGGAGGGGGTTATTCAAGCGAACAGACATACCAAGTAGCTGCAACAATTGTGCCATTTCGCACGGTTCTATGTTCCAACCAAGCAATTTGTTCGCACGTTCGGGACGAAGTTCGATTGTCAGCGGCTGGATTTCGGCCGGGTAGGCATCCACTACCCCTTCGGCGATCTCGCCGTCCGCGAGGTCCCGCATCAGCTCCGCCGCCCGCTTGAGGGCCGCCACCGTGATTGACGGGTCCACGGCCCGCTCAAACCGATAGGAAGATTCGGTGGTAAGGCCCAGCGTCTTGGACGTGCGCCTTATGGAAACGGGATCGAAATTGGCGGACTCGATCAACACGTCCCTGGTTGTCTCAGCGACTTCGGTATCGGCCCCGCCCATCACTCCCGCTACGGCCACGGCGCGGTCCCGGTCGGCTATCATCAGCATATCGGAGGACAACTCGCGCTGCTGACCGTCGATTGTCGCCATTACCTCTTCGGGCGCGGCGCGGCGCACGATGATCTCCGCGCCTCTGAGCAGGTGATAATCGAACGCATGCAGAGGCTGGCCGTACTCGATCATTACGTAGTTCGTAATGTCCACGATATTATTGATCGGGCGCATACCGGCCATGATCAACCGGTTCCTGAGCCAGTCGGGAGATTCCTTGATCGTGACGTTTCTGACGAGTCCGGCGGCGTACCGGCGGCACAAGTCGGGAGCCACGATGGTCACCTCGATGGCCGATGACGTGGGCGGCGGCGCGCCCTCGGCGGTCGCCTCACTGACCGTCAACTTTGTCGCAAGAATCGCCGCGGCTTCACGCGCGACGCCTATGACGGACAGCCAATCGCCTCTATTGGGGGTAACTTTGACGTCGAATACCGGGCCGGACGGCCCTTCACGACCTCCGCCCAGACGCGCCAATTCGTCGGGGGAGTAGGTAACGATGTCCTCAACTTCGAGGCCGGCCATCGTCAGGGACTTCGCCAGCTCATCGATAGAGCAATCGAAGCCCACGAATTCCTTCAACCATTCCACGGAAAGCTTCATACTACTGCTTTCTCTTTCAACCACCGACCGATCTGTTGTTTCGGGATTTCCGGAGCGATTCAGCGCTTAGTCCGTTTGAACCGCGGGTAGGTTGTCGCTCCTCAAATCCCGAAACAACGGTCCTACCGACAGGTTCGCTTGGGCGAACACAAGGTTCGCCCCTACACTTGTCGCAGAAACCTTATGTCGTTCTCCAGGAAAAGCCTGAGATCATCGATCCGGTACATCATCATGGGCATGCGGTCGATTCCCAGACCGAAAGCGAATCCCGAGTACTGCTCAGGATCGATCCCGACCTGCCGAAAGACGTTGGGATGAATCATCCCGGCGCCACCCAGTTCGAGCCAGCCGGTGGACTTGCACACGCCGCAGCCCTCGCCTCCACAGATCACGCAGGTGATTGCCACTTCGGCGCCCGGCTCCACGAAGGGGAAATAGTCCGGGCGGAAGCGCACCTGCGTGTCCGGGCCGAACATCTCCCTGGCGAAATTATACAGAGTTCCTTTAAGATCGGCAAATGTGATGTCTTCATCGACGGCGAAGCAGTCCACCTGATGAAAAGTGTGGCTGTGCGTCGCATCGACCTCATCGCTCCTGTAGCAGCGTCCCATCGTGCAGATGCGAAGCGGCGGCTGCCTGCTCTCCATAATGCGCGCCTGCACGGCGGTGGTCTGGGTCCTGAGCAGCAGATCGTCGGTCACATAGAAAGACATCTGCTCGTCCATCGCCGGATGCTCTTCAGGATAGTTCAACGACTCAAAATTGTAATGATAGCGCTCGATCTCCGGGCTATCCACTATCTCGTATCCAAGGCCAAGGAAAATTCGCTTGATGCGGTCCATCGTGGCGCTGAGCGGATGCTGTCGTCCGACCGTATAGAAGCGGCCGGGCAGCGTGACGTCCAGCGCCTCGGCCCGCAGCCGCTGCGCGCCTTCGGTTTCGGCCAAAGCGGCCCGGCGGTCCGCAAGCGCCTGCTCCAGCCCGGCCCTTGCTTCGTTCACAAGACGGCCAAAAGTAGGACGCTCCTCCGGCGGCAGTTCTCCGACGCCCCTGAGAAGCTGTGTAAGCTGCCCCTTCCTGCCAAGGTATGTTGTCTCGATGTCCGCCAATTCGGACAGCGACGAAGCCTCCGCGATACTGCTTTTCGCGGCGGTCTTCAACTCGTCCAAACTATCGCGGACCCCGGTTTCACTCATTGATCAGACCTACTAGACTTCTCATACAGCGCCCGTTTCGGGATTTCCGGGCTGGGAAACAAAGGCTTCATGCAACCCGAAATGTATGGCTCCCAACCCTCAAATCCCGAAACAACGGCCATCTCCCTCAAGGGAGAGGGGATTACGCTCGTCTTCTCCCGAGAGTGAGCGACGAAAAGAGTTGTACTCGCCAATCGTGAGCTCTTACCCACTAAAACGACCAACGTCCAATTGCCAAGATCACGCGCGGACTCACAGCGCCAACCAGTGTTCAGCGACGGGTTGTACACAACCGTCATGAATCAGCGATCGATCACAGCTATTGGACGTAGGGCGATAATTATTGTTTGACCAGAAACTCTCTTACGCGATTGCGGGCTGGGATTTAACGCTCTCGACGATGCTGGCGAACGCCTCGGCGTCCCTGACAGCCAAATCCGCCAGAACCTTTCGATCCATTTCATTCCCAGCTTTGCTTAACCCCTCAATAAACCTGCTATAGGTGATTCCGTTCAGCCTGCAAGCGATGCTGATTCGGGATATCCACAGACGGCGGAAGTCCCGCTTTTTCGTGCGGCGGTCACGGTAAGCGTACTGAAAAGCATGCATGACTGCTTCTTTTGCAGTCTTAAACAGGCGGCTGCGGCCGCCCCAGTATCCTTTGGCTCTGATAAGCGTTTTCTTGTGACGCTTATGGGTCATGATTCCGCGTTTTACGCGTGGCATTTACGGTCTCCTATCGTGAATCCTCGGAGGATGAGTGTCGTTCCGCGCCGTGTAACCTCCCCCTAACCTAACCCCCTCCTACAAGGAGGGGGGACAGGTTTAACCCCCCCCCAAGGGGAGGGGACAGGTTGGGTCAGAGGTAGGGCACCATCCGCCTGATCTGCCTCTTCTCTCCGGAGGTAGCTTGCGACTTAATATCCAGCCGCCGTTTTCTGGATGGCGACTTTTTCAGCATAAGGTGTCCTTTGCCGGTCCTACGTTTAAGAATCTTGCCGCTGGCGGTGGCTTCGAATCGCTTTGCCGCGGTTTTTCTGGTCCTCATTTTAGGCACGGATTGCTCCCTTTCGCTTGTCCGCCTTATGGCGGAATCGCTATCTCGGACTCAGTATCATCGTCATAGTCCGGCCTTCCATTCCCGGCGGCCTCTCTACAATGCTTATGCCGGTCGTCGCTTCCGCGAGTCTATCGAGAGACCGCCTGGCGAATTCGGGATGAGTGATCTCCCTGCTCCGGAAAATGACGGTTATTTTGACTTTGTCCCCTTCTTGAAGGAACTTTAGGACGTTTTTGAGCTTGAACTGAAAGTCATGCTCGGCGGTTCCGGGGCGCATCTTGACGCCCTTCATCTCGGTCATCTTTTGTTTCTTCTGCGCCTCACGCTCCCGCTTAGCCTGTTCGTACTTCCATTTGCCGAAGTCCATAATACGGCAAACCGGCGGATTCGCGGCCGGCGCAACCTCGATGAGGTCAAGCCCACGTTCCCTTGCCAGATCGAGAGCCTCGCGGCCCGGCACGACTCCTACCTGACTTCCGTTCTCGTCGATAAGTCGAACCTCTCGCGCGCGAATCCTCTCATTGACCCTGAGATCCTTATTGATAATCCAGTCACCTCAGAAATCTAAAGTTGTCCTGCATAGTATAGCGAAAGGGCTGAATGTTGTCAACAGGTTTTGATTCCGCGCATCTTAACCGCAGATGAACACAGATGAACACGGATGGGAAGGGAGTTGTTGGTTGTTGGTTGTTGGACGAGTCCGACTCATCCGACTCCTTCGACTCCGAGTGTTGATGTGCGGCGGCGGACTCTGCTATAATAAGCTCAATTGACAGGTTTTACCGCCGGACGGAGGCCAGACAATGCCGACTTACGAATACCAGTGCACCAAATGCGGCCATTCGTTTGAAGTGATACGAAAAATAACTGAAGCCCCGCTGACCGACTGCGAGAAGTGCGGCGGCAAGGTGCGCAAGGTAATGTTCCCGGTCGGCATTGTGTTCAAAGGGTCTGGTTTCCACATCAACGATTACCGCAAGCCGGATAAGTCGTCGGCCGGCGAGGATTCAGAGTCGTCCACGAAGGATGCGGCGAGTAAGAACTGACGGTCGGCGAGAGAAATAGCAGATAGACGTAAGCCGGGGATGCGCATCTCCGGCTTTTGGTTGACTCCTTCGGCAGCTCCGCTGCCGCTTTGCTACCGAAGGATCGGGAGCGCCCCGTTTCGGGATTTCCGGGTCGGGATGTGAGGTTGTACTATAACCGCACGAGTGTGACGCCCAACCCTCAAATCCCGAAACAACGCACAGCGGTGCGTCCTTCGGCGGCGTCGCTGCCGCTTTGCTACCGAAGGATCGGAAAGGGGGTGTCTACTGTGCCGGACTGGTATGGTGAGTTCGACTTGCAGGCGGAGATAGAGAGAAAAGAAGAGGAAAGGCTGGAAAGGGAAAGATCAGCAAATGCCGCGACGCCTCTGCCTTGGTGGATGGATATCATCGGGCTATTCGGTTTACTTGCCTTTATCGTCTTCTTTATTTGGCCAATCAATATTCCACTGATACTATGCGGGTTCGTTATGAAGCCCGAGCAGATGGGAGGGTGGCTTGGTCGATTGTTTCTATGGGCCTGCGTGACTCTTCTTTTGATGTGGCCGATCGGGTTGGTTGCTATTTTGATCGGTTCTCTGGTTTCCCTCTGCAACAAAGTAACCGCGTCTTACCGTAGGTGCAAATCTTGAAGACACAGGCGGCCACTTACCGTCGCCAATTGTTTGCCTTGGGTTCACTTATTCTTTCAAAGCACGGCTCTGCCTGCTCGGCGTAGCGTTCCCGGCACAGCGGGCGTGGTTGCCTCACTGAACTGTTTCGGTGGCGAACGGTCGGGCCTGGTCTATCGCGGGGTCAGTAGCTTGGGGTTCTTCGGCGGCAGACGAAGCTGCTCGACGATGAAGGAGAGCGGGATAATCGCGCAGCCTCGCACCGTTGCGATCGGCGAGAGCAGAACGACCATGTGGTCGTCAACGAGCGCTTCCTTCGCGCCGACCTGAAGCTCGATGCTCTTGTTCGCGTTGGCGCCTACTTCCGCCAGATACACCGGTGGTTGAACCGTCTGTTCGGAGCGCTGTCGCCATTGACGCAAAGAGAGATCGGGTCGATCAGATCGGCAGGATTGTCGCACCAGTGGAAATCGAAGGTAAATGCGCTGCTTTCCGAGTCCAAGAGACTGGGCGAAGGACAGCCGTTAATGCCTGTCGCTCTTCTAAGCTTCGGTATCCTGTGCCAGCTCTGCGCTTGCCCGTTCGAGCGCACTCTCGAAAATCGAGACGACATCGTGATCCTCTATCAGGTCAACGAATTCACCCAGCCACTGCCGGATATAGTCGATGTCAACCGAGAGTCGTTGCCGCACCAAGATCCTCTCGATGTCCTCCCGATCTCTCGGTCTTCCAGCTATGCACTTATGTATGATCAGGTCTTCGGGGCCAATCAATCGGATGACGTGGTTGTTCGGGAGTGTCACGGTCACGACGCGCCGGATTACTTCTTCTTCGTAGCCTGGAATGCCCAGCGCGATGTCGACAGGCGTTCCGCCAGCATCGGACAGCAGGAGCATGCGGTTTGTTTGGGCGAAGGAGACGGCGTCCTGGAGACGCGGCTTGAATCTGCGAACAGCCGCGTCGAGGAAACCTTCGATCCTGTCGGGGGATACAAGAACCACTATGTCAACATCCCTGGTGGTTCGCGCCTCGCCCCAGTATTGGACTGCCAGTCCTCCGATAACGGCATAGGGGATTTCTTGCTCATCGAGGAAGGATGCTATATCGACCGCGGTATCCAGAATACTCATGGGACAAGATGCTTCCTCTGGGAACGCCGGTCCAGCGCCCGGCGCATCGCTGTCAAGAGGTACGAGGGCTTGCTCGCGTCCGGTGAGTTACCCAACCAGCTATCCGTTAAGGAGAGATATACCGTCCATGCTTCATCAGGCGAGCGGTTAAGCAGAGCCTTAACGCGTTCCTTCCGGATCACCTTTTCAGACTCGCGCTGACCTGCCAACCAACGTTGGACTTCAGATTTATGTAGACGCGGTTCCACGCTCGCCCTCCGTGGATATTATACCACATGGCTGCCTGCTGATCCGGAGGTCACTCTCTACTTCCGCCACACACACCTATAGCTAAACCGCCTGTTTGGTGCGCTGTCGCCATTGACGCAGAGAGAGATCGGGTCGGTCAGATCGGCAGGATTGTCGCACCAGTGGAAATCGAAGGAGAACGCGCCGCCCTCCAGCCCCAGAAGCTTGCGCGGCACAGCCAGCTCAAGAGTCTTCCCCTTGTAGCGATAGCCCAGCTTCGCAACCTCGACCCATGACTTGGTCTTGGGGTCAAACCGTCTGATTGTGGTGGTCCTGGCGTCCACGATACTCTTGTTGATGAGGTAGTCATAGCCAAACCACCCCGTTTTGGGATTCTTGTCGGCATCGATCAACAGAAGCATCCAGTTTTGGCCGGTGTGCGGTGTCAACGCGGTGTTCGTTTCAGCATAGAAGTAGATCATCTCGCGATCCACCGCAACCTTGCCGGCGGTGATGTCGTTGCGGCCTGAGTCGTTCTTGTAGTGGAGCCCGCCATAGCCTTTGTAATCACGATGAGCGGTATCGCCGATAGTGTCCCGGTATTCAACTTTCGCTTGCTTCCAGTCTTTGGAATCCCCGTCGATCTTGATCGCGCTATATCCGCGCAGCTCAGGTATGGGTCGGACACCCTTATATCGCCGAATGTTCTGAGCCATCTGCATGTAGTAGTTGTCGGTGTATCCGCCCTTCATCGGCTGGATGCAGCGGTTGAACTCAGCGTTATACTGATCGACGAAGAAGTAGGGGCTCTTGCGGCGCATGAAATCGGTGGTCTGTCCCTCCGCCGGCTGATACTTGCCGGCTGACCATTCGTTCCAATCATTGATATAGAGGAATTGCGGGTTACTCTTGATCGCCTCATCCCATCGCTGCTGGAAGTAGATTCCATAGCCTTCAGGGTGTTCGACTGTCTTGCCGAGCCAGGGCACATAGGTCGGCACAGGCAGATCCTGCTCATTCAGTTCCGGTTCTCCCTTGTCCAGTGTCCATGACTTTCCGACTAAGCTGGACGGATGCTGCGCGGGCGTTACGGCCGATTCTTCTCTCTTGCCGTTATGGACCGAGACGAGATCGTCCGGATTCATCGAGCTAACCCGCTTATCCCCCATATCCAGGCCGAAACTCCAGTTGTCTTCGGTCCCGACAAAGCGCTTCCCCGCCCACTCGTAGTATCCCCACCACATGGTGCGCAGCGTGAAGGCGCTCTTCACCTCTTTCGTGTAATCTTTGTAATACTGCTCAGTGTAATTGGGGTCGCCGTAATGGGGGTTGTTTTTGTCTGTTACGGCGGACGCGTCGTAATGCGGGTTTGGGTTCTGCACGCCCGCGCCATTGGCATCGCTGGTCGGATTGCCGTTGTAGAGCAGAAGCGGCTTGCCATCCCACATGAACCACAGGTCTTTGTACTTCTCCGCCTTGTATATCTTCTCGTACAGGTCTTGCACGACGGTGATCACCGGACCGTTGAACGCCCAGAAGCAGAACTGGGGGACTTTATTTCCTTCGGCCTTCATCTTCCGCATCACCGGAAAGACAACATCCCACTCGTCCCAGTACCGCACCGCGTTGGTGACGTCCATCACGAGCACGTCCACGCCCGCGTCGGCAAGCATCGACATATCCTTGCGGATGACGTACTCATCCTTGCTCAGGAAATAGCCCGTCTCAGGCTCGCCCCAGTGATACGAGCCTTCCGTCCACAGCGGATGCTTGGCATCGAGGCGGGCGCTCGGGTCGCCGGCGAGTACCTTTGAGACATCAGCCGTAAACGGGCTCTTCAGCGCGCTTAGCGAGTCGCTGTGCCACGTAATGTAGAAGATCCCCACCACGCGGCGTTGATCCTTCTTCATCGGCCCCGCATCAACAAACCCCGGCATTGTCCTCCCAAGAGCATCGCTAGCCACCCAGGTATCCGGGTAGATGTCCCGAACGTCTTGCTGAGCCGAATACGCAACCCCCGAAGCAAGAATCGAGGCGAGCACAAAGGCAGATACCAATCGATGCATGATGAACTCCAATCTCACTATCTCCGCGCATAAAACAGCAAAAGCCCCGGCAATCGCGCCGAGGTCCTTCCAGCTTCTAACTCCTGAGTTCTGCCTTCCAGCCTCTAACTCCTACCTTGATCGGGCGCGACGTGTCATCGCTCCCGAAACAGAACCGGCAGGGTCTCCGATCCGACTCTATACGACAGCAGGTGTGGGCGGCGCTCCTCAAATTCCGAAACAAGAGAACCTGGCGGAAGCAACTACGCGACACACGGGCGCGGTCTCGTTGTTGCCAACTGCCACCATATATGTACGGGTTGGCAATTGGCAACAACCGTGTTGGCGGAGGCAGAATCCCAAAACCTCATCCCTATGTAGTGTGTCAGACAATGAGATTGCGGGTTTCGGGATTTCCGGAGCGTATGGTGAGTGGGACTGCTGGGCGGAAGGCGGGTGGCGCTCCTCAAATCCCGAAACAACGGCACTCCTACCTTCTGACTTCTAAACCTGGTGGCGCCAGCGTTCCCTCCGCAAGAATCGACGACGGTTTTCTCTCAACTCCAAAGGCTGGGTTCGTTTCGGGAACAAGGTTCCCGAAACACCTCAAAGCTTCGTCCCCTTACTCCCCAATCGAAACCAAGAGCAGCGCTATGTCGTCCCGCAATCGGTCTTCGGACCAGTCCTCCAGTGTTTTCATCAGGTGGGCAAGGAAATCGCTTGGTTGCTCAAACCGCCTGTCACGGAAGAACTCCGTCAGGCGATCTACGCCATAGAACCCCTTGCCGTTCCGCGCATCCGTTGCACCGTCCGTGTAGAACAGTATTCTGTCGCCACTCCTGACGTCTATTGCTTGCTGTTGGTATTGGGTTTCGGGATGTGCCCCTAAAGGCACGCCGCGAATGGCCAACTCCGATACTTCACGGCTTGGAAAAGCGAGGTAGAGGGGTGGCATGTGCCCTGCGTTCGCGAAAGAAAGGGTCCCCTCTCTGATACGGAGCAGTCCGTAGAACAACGTGATGAAATCCTCGGGCTCTGACTGGTGGGAAACCGCATTGTTCAGCCTCTCCATTACAGAGCATGGAACCGGGTCTTGATAGGCATACGCTCTCAGCGAGTACTTCGCCAAGGCTGTATGCACTGAGGCTTCCGTCCCTTTGCCGGATACATCCCCAATGGCTATGCCTATCAATCCAGGCCGAATGGCGAAAACGTCAAAGAAGTCGCCTCCAACCAGAGCTCCGATGTGGGCGGAATGGTATGCCGAAGCCATCTTCATCCCACTTAAGTCAGCAGGCGCTGGAGAGAGCAATGCCTGCTGGAGTGTTTGGGAGATGAAGTGTTCACGCTTGTAGTCGGTGATGTCGCGGATAATGGCCATCACCAGCAATCCCTTCTTGGTCTGTACCGGGCTTAAACTGATCTCGACGGGAAAGTCGCTGCCGTCTCTACGTACACCATAGAGCTCCAGTCCGATCCCCATTGGCCTCGTTCTGGGGGCTGACTCGTAAGCTTGGCGATGCTCGGCATGTTTCTGGCGAAAACGCTCCGGCATCAGGATCTCGACGGGCTTATCGATCAACTCATCCTCCGTATAACCGAATAGCTTTTCCGCTCGTGCGTTGACAAGCATGATGCGGCCCTCGCTATCCACAATCATGATACCATCCGGCGCCGATTCCAGAAGCCACCAGAAGCTTCTCATAGGCAAGAGGTCTTCCAAGTTCTGCCTCGGCATCTTGCTCACCGAAATCGCCATTCTGCGTATCCCTTTTCAGTAGTTTATGCTCACCTAATAGTTACCCGGAATGCGGCAGCGTAAAGCCGTTGCTTCCTTACGTCCTTATATCCTTCGGCAGCGACGCTGACGCTTTGCTACCGAAGGATCGGGAATTGTTGCCTCCGCGGAAAGTGACGGTGGTTTTCTCTCAAGTCCAAAGGCCGGGTTCGATTTCGAGAGCAAGCTTCCCGAGAGACCGCGAAGAAACGAGAAGAATCCGTGCGAGTCCGCTCCGGAGTGGGTTTGCATAACCGGAAACTGGGTAAGCAAGAGAGCAAGCACTTGCGTACAGGCAACTGCTTCTCGATACGGCGAGATCAGGAAACGAATCGAGAAAATGATCATCTGTCTGGACGAGATAGGAGTCAGTGATGGGTAGCGCTGAGCATAAGAGTTTCAAGTCGCCGGACGAAGTTCGGACCTTCGAAAAAGGCAAGCTGGAGCTTCTGCATATAGGGGACGGAGTAGTGGGGAGACTCACGCTGGAACCAGGTTGGCGCTGGTCGGAGCATGTCAAACCGATCGCGGGAACTGAATGGTGTGAGGCTCCACATTTTCAATACCAAGTTGCCGGATGTATGCATATCGTGATGGCCGATGGGACTGAGTTCGACTCAGAGCCTGGAATGGTTACGAAGCTGCCTTCCGGGCACGACGCCTGGGTGATAGGCGACCAAGAGGTTGTGGTGATAGACTGGGCGGGAGCCAGCAACTACGCGAAAGAATAGTGCGTTCCAGGACTGCCCCGGGAAGGTCGCCATAGAGGGTGTTAGTCGAGTGGCTCAGTATCAAGACGGTCTTGCAGTGAAACCGCTGTCCTTGTATGAGTTCCACGCGTAAAACGCCGAAAGCCCCGGCGATCACGCCGAGGCCATCTAACATCTAACCTCTAACATCTAAACTGGTGGAGGAATTGTGCCCTGCGCCAAAAGCGACGGTGGTTTTCTCTCAAGTCCAAAGCCGGTTCTGTTTCGGGAACAAGATTCATTGCTGTCCAAAATAGCTGCAAGAAGCTTGTTTGGACAGGTTTGGTGATCTCAGCTTAGGTGTCTCTGTTGTCATGTCGGATTTCTACCCCCCCTGCTTTCGAATATGCTGTCTAGAACGAAAGCTCAAGCTGTGGGGGTGGTTCCAATGGTGGAACCGCGAGCGGGTTGGCCAGCCAATCCCAGAGGTCTCGGTATGTAAACAGGTTCAAGCGCAGGAGCGCAACGAGCCTGCAAAGCGCAAACGCGCACTTGGACTTGAACTGGATGAACTTGATCAAGAGCAGCGTGATCAGTGCTGTCCAAATCTGTATCTTGACGGCGTTGAGGCTTGTTCCAACGAAGGTTTTGATCTTGAGATGCTGTTTTAGGACCTTGAAAAACAGTTCGATCTCCCAGCGATCTCGATAGATCGCGGCTATGGTAGATGCGGCCAGCGCGAAATTGTTGGTCAGGAAGGTTACGTGTTTTCCGCTACGCTCGTCCCACACGACGACGATTCGCAAGTGGGAAGCGCACTTTCTCTTGACCAGGTAGCCGGTCATCTTAACCAGGGCGTCGACGAGGACGTTGCCGCCGGTTGGCGCGAGCCGCTCTTTGATGACCTCGATAAGAGACTTGTCCTTGAGCCTGGTAACGAAGAAGACACCCTCGTTGGTCCACCTTTGGAACAGGCCGTAGTCTATATAGCCGCGGTCCAGAGCGACGATGCTTCCCTTGGGTAGTCTTAGGCTCTGAGCTATCTTTAGTTCATTGCGGTTGCCCTCGGTGAGATCGGCAAACACAGGCAGGTAGCCGCCGTGGTCCAGCAACAGATGGAGCTTTGCTGCTCCTTTACCGTGATGAAAGTCAGCCCAGGGGAACATGGTCACGCACAACTCAATGATGCTGGCGTCCAAGCTCAGCAAGCGATTCTTGAATCTGAACTTGCGCTTTTTGCCCGGGCTTACGCTCTTGCAGATGGTGAGCAACTCGCCAAACAGTAGCTCGAACATCTGCCACGGCCTGTGCGCATTCGCGTATGCCAGGGTGCTTTTCGCCGGAGCCGAGCGCAATCCGAGGTGGTTGAGCTTGCCACATGTCACAGCAAGACCATCGGTTATCTCGCGAAGGCTCTTGGATTGAGCAAACTGGCAGAACAACATAGCGATCAACTGATCCCAACTGCTGAACCCTTTGCTGTGGCGTTCAGCAGAGGTCCGACGAACTACGCGAGCGAATCTGGCTCGTCGTATGACTTGCACGATCTGGGCGAATAGGCTTAGACTGGATTTCAAGGCTGAGACTCCTTTGCAGTTGGTTTGCGGTCACAAACACATACTGCCTAAGGAGGCCTCAGCCCTTCTCAAAAACCTATTTTGGACAAGAGTGAACAAGATTCCCGAAATACCGACATCTACAAAGCCTGCACGTTGGTATCCCCGATCTGAACACTGACTCCTCCGCGACAGACCTACGGGAAATGTTTCCAAAGCGTCGAGTGGTCAGGACCAGCGAGGCGTTCAGGCTTCGAGATCGCGCCTGTCGTCTGTAGGCGCAGCGGTGTCATCCTCCGGGCCGGCGTGGCAGGTGAAAACCCCCCACCCGTCGAACGATTATGAAAGGCATATAGAGTCTGCAAGGACTCATCGCGCATAGGAGGTGGTTGTCAATGAGGATGGTACCCCTTTGGCTGGTCGTCGCTTTCCTCGCGCTCGGACTGACAGACCCGTTATGGGCGGAGGCTAGGCCAGCCGTCACTCTCGACGTTATGAACACGGTCACGCCCGGCACGAAGGTCGTCGCTGTGGTGCAGGGCGACTCGGTGCAGGTCCGCTATACGGTGAGCGCGCTTGTTGATTCCAGTTCCTCCGATCTCATTGAACTGCGCCGCGTGGACAACGGGAGCGTCGTGAGTTCGCAGGCGCGTGGGGACAGCCTGTCAGGCACGGTGTCGCTGAGCACCACACCCAGCAACGCGCTGGGCGATCTCAAGGTCGTCTACGTGCTTTCCGCCACTGGCAATGTGTTCGCCACAGCTCAAGAGACGGTAACGGTGGAGGGGAAAGGACTCCTGGTCTTCCCGGGCCCGGCTACAGTGCAGAGTAAGTCGGTCAGCATCTATCGGGGTCAAAAAGTCATCTGGATCGAGACCAAACGTGATGCCCCGGTCCCTGGAAAGCTCATCATCCAGATAAGCGGAGGACGGAAACATAGGTTAGAGGACCTGTTTTCCTTCCAACTCCAGTTGCGCGGCGAGGCGAAACCCAGGAAGCTAGAGTTGGTGCGCGTTGTCACGGGGGAGCTTTCCCAGAATGGGTACGCAGTTCTGCGGGTTCGATACGGCCGCAACGTGGTCGTATTCGCCGTGGACATGTCGACAGGAGTGTGGGTTCGGGAGAAGGTGTTCTGCGGTGATCCGTTGGGTGTGAAGCGCGCTCGGGAGGAGTTCGAACCCCACCTTATCCTTGATGAGAAAGTCGGTCCCATTCGGGTTGAGTGGGTTAAGTGAGGACGGTGTTTCGGGAAGCTTGTCCCGAAACGAACCACGGTTTTGTATTGTACTACCATTGTGCAAGCGGCCTCTCATTTCCTCCTTCCGCGCCAGCAACACCCACTACTCCAGTCCCATGAGCGCGGAATGATTGCGAAAACTCACAAACCTGAGCGTGAAACGCCCTTTGGACTTGAATGCCAAAGTCCAAAGGCGACAGAGAAAAAGGCGGCAAAGAGAGAGAACGGGGCCTCGATGTGTGGTTCTGGCCGGGAAGCCAGTCCAAAGGCCGGGCTTGTTGTAGATCGCTGGGACATCGCCGCTGAGCACGACATCCGCGCGTAGAACGCCGAAAGCACCGGTGATGCGAATCCCGGCGTTTTAGCTAGAGAGAAACCTTATTTTTAGTTGTTTGGTGGACCGGCCGGGACTCGAAACCGGGTCCAGAGAATGGCCGGCCTAATCGCCCTTGTCCTATCGCGGGGTCAGTAACTGGGGATTCTTCAGCGCGAGGCCGAGTTGCTCGACGATGAAGGAGAGCGGGATCATCGCGCGGCCTCGCACCGTTGATATCGGCGAGGGCAGAACGACGACGTGGTCGTCAACGAGCACTTCCTTTGCGCCGACCTGGAATTCGATCTGTTTGTTCGCGTTGGCGCCTCTTATGATCTGACCGTCGCCGGCGAAGCTCACTGTCAACCCCGCCTGCTCCAGCGCCCACCTGAGCGAAACCTCTATCATCTTCTTCGGCGCATGCTGAAGCGCTTTGAGCGACACCATTTCACTGGCGCGAATTGGCTCCGGCCTGCCGGCCTCAGCCTGGGGCTTGACCGTCGGATTGGGGGCCGCGGCCGCTACGACAGCCGGCTTGACTGGAGCGGAACTCGTCGGCGCGGGTTTGGGCGCAACCGCTGCCACGGCGGGCTTGGCCGGGGCGGAACCGGGCAGCGCGGGTTTGGGCGAAACTGCTACAGCAACCGGTTTGTTCGGCGTGGGTTTCGGCGCAGCCTCTGCGACGACAGGCTTGACCGGCTTGGCGGCAGGCGGCGGCGCGGACGGTCTAGTGACAGACGGAGCGGACGGCGGATTTGCATGCGCCGGAGCGACGGCGGACGCGGCGGGTTTGACCTTGTCCGGGGGCGCGCTGTCCCGCGGCTCCGGCTCCGGCATGTTGATGACGGCGGTTCCGCGGGTTAACGGGGACGCCTTCTTTGACGCGGGGGCGGCCCAAGCGACCTTGACGGGCGGTAAAGTGGTATGGCCCGGCTTGGGCTCTTCGGCGGTCTCCACGGGCCGGCTGAGGGTGTTTTTCGGCTGAATGTTACGCGTGGCGGATGCGATCGGCGCGCTCGTCGCGGCGGCCTTGACCGGCGCGGCGGAAATACGAGCAGGCGCGACCGCGGGCGGCTTGGCAGCCGGCTTGGAAGCGGGCTTTGCCGCTCCTTTGGCGGAGGCGCTCGCGACGGGTTTGGGCTGCGCGCTCTTTGGCGGCAGGGACGCGACATGTGCCGGCTGTTTGTCCGCCGATTTCGCGACAGGTTCAGCGGCGAAGGCAGCGGGTGACTTTGCGGGAGGCGGTTTGGCGGTCTTGACCGCGGGAACGGACGTCGGTTTCGCGACAGGCGGCACGGGCTTGGCCGCGACAGCGGGTTTCGGCAGCGGGGCAGGCGGTTTCGTCTGAGCCTGAGCCGCCGCGGGCTTCGGCGTCTGGGCAGTCCTGGCAGACGCGGAAGTCTTCACCCCACCCCTCTCCTGCGAGGAGAGGGAGTTCTTAGGAGCCGGCGGTTTCTCGGCTGCCTTGACCTCCGACTTTGGGGCAGTCTTTGCGGTGACGGCAGCCGCGGGTTCGGCCTCGAGATTCCTGACCGAGATTTCCAGAGGCTGGGCGTCTATGCGGTTGCCGGCGTCATCGAGCGCGTAAGCCTCAAGGATGTGCCTGCCCTCAGGCAAGCTCTTGGTGTCCAGAACGAAGTTGTAAGGCGGCTGGTTCTTTATCGCCTTAACGCTCTTGTCGACCAAGACAGCGACCATCGGACTGCTCCCCACGCCGGTCACGCTGAGTCTCACTTCCTTATCGCCGGACAGGACGGCGCCGCTCGTGACGTTCTCGAATTTCGCCACGGCGACGCGAACAGCGCCCGGCTCGTTGGCGGATACGACCGAGCCGGCAACAGTGGTCAGCAGTTTCTCCTGGCTGTATATCTTGGCCTGGAGCTTGTGCTTTCCGTTAGGAGCCTGGCGAGAGTCCCACATGAATGAAGCGACACCGCGAGTGCGCGGCGCGTCGAAGACTTTCGAAGCATAGCTGACGTCGTCGATCAGCAGTTCGATGCGGGTGACGGATTCGGTGGAGCCGGCGTTGTAGCCGATGGCAACCTCTGTCTTGGCCCCGCGGACTTTGGCGCCCGACGGCGGCGCAAGAAGCGTGGCCTCGAGCGCCGAGGCCGGAAGATAACAGACCAACACGGTAAGCGCCGTGAGGGCTTGCACAGCTATGATGACCCGTGGGAGCTTAAGCAACGATATTCTCCTGCACGCGCAGTTGTTCATAGGCGGGAGCAACCACAGTCTAATCTAACGCACAGCTCAGCCGAAGTCAAGCCGGAGGGCGAGAACGAAGGAGTCGGACGAGTCGGAAGCACAGAAACAGGTCCTCTGCGTCCGAGTAGACTCTCGTCAGCCATTCAACGTTCAACCCTCACCCCAGCCCTCTCCCTTCCAGGGAGAGGGAGTTACCGGGACAGCCTCGCGGTAGCCTGCTACACTCTAACGTCCAGCCCTCTCCCCTCCAGGGAGAGGGAGTTACCGGATCGCTTGGCGGAAGAGGAGTTATTGGGCCGCTTGACGCCGGTTTTCTTGCTTCGCCTTTTGTTCTGACGGTTTGGCGGGGGAAAATGTTCTGGTAGGAACTGACCGGTTGTTCAGGGCGAAGCATTCAGGCATATAATTGAAGCTTATATGGACAAAAGTGGCAGAAATGTGGCGAGCAGGCGGGAACTCTGTAACAAGCTCAGGCGTCTAACGTAAAGAATGGCAGCCGTTAGTTGGCTGCCGCAAGTATCTGCGCGAAGCTGAACGGAAGTAGCTTGTTCTATGATGTCCATGGAAGGTCTTCCAATCCGAACGGACAGCAGAGAAAGCCCGCCCTCTCTTACGCAAGCGCGACGCAGCCCTATGCCTGACTGCTTCAAATCTTTATGTTGTGCCATATTCCGGCAGTGTTATAACACTTGAATTATGGAATAAATATTTCAGGTGGTTGACCTTGATTCGACGGCAGCCAGGCCAATCGCATTGTAAGGAGTGAAAGCATGCGCAAAGGAACCAGCTTGTTGATGGCGGCTGTGGCCGTCTCGGCCCTGATTCTCGGGGGAATCGCGCCGCATCCGGTTGCAGCCCAGCCGGTGGTGACGATTGTATCGGACAACCTGTCCGGTTACTCGAGTTCCGGCGTTCCCAGATTCGACAAATATGAAGCGACCATTCAGATCACGAACGTGGGGACTGCATTTACGGACTACAATCCCTTCAACCCAAACCTCACGGCCCTCGGAAGTCAGTACTACAATAAAAAGGGAATCCTGGTAGACGCGGTCATTACAGCTCCCGACGGCGCGACGCAGGAGTGGCCGTGCTTCTGGTATCAGTCTTCCAGCGGTTCGACTTCGTGGAGACTGCGTTTTGCTCCCACAACCGTGGGGCAGTGGCGCTATTACATCAGAGTCAAGTACGGCGCCGACACGGTCAGTACAACTGCTCGAACGTTCAACTGCGCGTCAAGCTCGCGGCACGGGTTTATCGAGGTCAACCCGAACGACAGACGGTTCTTCCGATTTACGGACGGTTCCGGCTTCTACCCGATCGGGACCGACTATTCCGGCTACAGTATGGGGGGCGGCCCGGAGTTGGCCTTCCCGAAGATGAAGGCAAATGGCGCCACCTACACGAGAGCGTTCTTCACCAGTATGAACATCGAGCCGTACGACGTCAACAAGAACGGCGGCGTGAAGAGCCTTAACAACTACAATATGACCCGCGCGCTGAGCATCGACAATTTCTTCAACGTAGCGCTGACGAACGACATACGCGTCGTCTGGTGCCTCGACGACTGGACTTATATCAAAGACATGAGCAGCCAGTATGTCCGGCTGACCGTAAGAGAAGCGCCGTGCGCCAACGTGACCGAGTTCTTCACATTGTCCGCCGCCAAGGAGATATATAAGCGCAAGCTGCGGTATTGGCTGGCGCGATGGGGATACTCCACGAACTTCCTCAGCTTCGATTTCATCAATGAGACCGGCGGAAGCTCCGCGAGCTATGACTGGCACATCGAGATGGCGAATTACGTTCACGGTTACGCCGAGCAGCCCCACCTCGCTTCAGGCGACAACGGATCGGGCGAGCTTCAGGCGACGAGCGTTCCATTCAACAACGCGGCGATGGATTTCTCGCAGTATCACGATTACGCGAAATACACGCAGGGCTGGGGTATCAAAGCGAGCAGTCCCAATCTGGAAAAGATGGGATCCAATCTTTCCTATCCCTGGATGGACATGGCGGTCTACGCCGACCGGCTGGCGCGTCTGCAGTATAAGCGGTACAAGTGGATGAAGCCGCTTTCGTGGAACGAGTTTGGGTTGATCTATCGATACCCGGGATCGTCCGGTTTCCCCGATTGGAACACCGCCTACGCGGACGATCCGGGCGCGAGGCATTTCCGCGACGCCATGTGGGCGGGCATGTTCGCCGGACTGTCGGTCGCGCACTGGAAGATGAGCTATATGCTTGGCGGGCCTGGCTATGAGAACGGCGGGGAGAAGATGTGGATATTCAAGCCGCTGGCGAACTATATGGCGGGTGAGGAGTTTGTGGGACTGACGCAGGAGACCACGTATTCCGTTAGCGACGACACGAACCCCAGCCCGAAGGTGACTTGCTCAAACGGCCAGATTATGGTCGTGTCGATGCACAACCGGGACCGCGCTTACTTTTTCGCGAAGAACCTTACGGACGTGTGGGCCAGACTGATCAGCGATTGGGGCTATCCCGGCAGCACGCTTCCGGCGCCGCCAAACCCAATCGCGCAGAGCGGAACGGTGAGGATTGCCGGTCTGGAGACTGGGACCTATACGCTCCAGCGTTACAGCACGGTGGACACCAACGCTTCAACGCAAATCAAAGAGGCCGTGACGATCACCGTGAACTCCGACGGAACAGCCGTGATACCGGTGAGCATCGGCGCTTCGGACGTGGGTTTTGCCTACAAGCTGAAAAAGCAGGGAAGCAGTCCGCCTCCTCCGGTCACTGGAACGCCGAATATCACGCTTACGCTCGCGGCCGATAACGCGAGCCCCAAGCCGGGCGACACCGTGACTTACACAATCACCTTTCGGAACACGGGGAATGCTGCCGCAACAGCAGTGTCGATCGAGAACGCGATACCGGCAAACTGCACGTACGTGAGCGGCTCAGCTACGTCCGCGGGGACGTACGACAGCGCGGCGAACAAGGTGCGGTGGACGATTTCCACCGTTGCCGCCGGTGGGAGCGGGACGGTGCAGTTTAAGGTGACGGTGGATTAGGAGTCGGAAGAGTCGAAGGAGTCGGAGGAGTAGAGCGTAGTGAACTCCTTCGTGGATGGACGGGTCGGGATGGATGTCCCGGCCCCGTTCGCGTACAGGGAAAAAGGTTAAGGGGCGGGTCAGTTCGGATTGGGAATCCTGGTCTTCTGTTTCGGGCGCGATTGGAACCGCTTAGCTTTACAGCCCGGTGGCAGTCGCGTCTCGGAGGGCCGTCTCACGGTCGCCTATTGAGCGACGGTTAGCTCCGCCTTCCACATCCGTTTCGTGCTTTCGTGGTTAAATCCGGAGTGTCTTAGCCACCTTGAATATGGGAAGCGCCCCGACGCCTGAAGTCGATTGACAATCCGCGCCACAAAAGCTAAGATGCGATGAATGCAGATGGGGGCAAACGTTGGTTTCAAATTCGTCAGTCGATTGGGAAGATTACGCAACAGAACGAATTCTGACTCGAAATCGGCTAGTCAAGGCCCATCACAGAGCGGTAACACGTGTTTTGGTCGACTGGTTCGCCGCGGAGGATACAAGCCAATCCTTTCTTGAAATAGGATGCGGAGACGGTTTCTGGCTCGACCTCCTGAGGAACCTGGGTGTCCAGCGCATAAAGGGAATCGACGTTAGCCTTCATTACGTCAAGATTTGTCAGGCCAAGGGGCATGATGTCGAATGTTGCTCTTTCGCCGACTATACGCCAAGCGTCCTATACGATTGGGTGTATTTGATTGACGTCTTAGAACACCTCGACGATCCGCGGGCCGCGCTAGACAATATCCTGCAAAAGGTGAGGCCCGGCGGGAAAATACTCGTGGTAACTCCGGTGTATGAGTCCATAGTCGGCCGGGCGCAGCGCGCGATCACAGGGGTTTCCAAACTCTCCCAAGCCCAAAAGCAGGACCCTACCCACATCCAGGCTTTTTCCAGTAACGAGGTGCGGACCTTTCTGGAGTCGGCAGGTTGCCGTACCGTAAAATGCACGTATGCCGCATCATTCACCAGGTTGTACGGCCTGAAATTGCGCCTATTGAACACCATCGCTCAGAATCTCACCTTCGGTGGGAGAACCGGGGATCAGTTCTTAATAGTCGCGAGGAAGATCTGATCGGGGTTTAGTCTGGAGAATCCGAGATGCCTCAAGGCTTGCTTGTGTCCGCAAACTATCCACCGGCCAGAGGTGGTATACAAAACTATATATACGATCTTTACAGCAGCTTGCCAACTGGGCTGTTTCACGTTCTTACGCTTCCTCGTCCCGGAGGCAAGGAGTTCGACGCTGCTCAGAATCTGGCTGTAACAACGGCTACCTGCCCGGGATTCGCCCGAAAACTTCGCCACCTGATAATGGTAGTTACAGCCGCCGGCCTCGTCGCTCGACACAACATTCGCTATGTTCATTGTGGCGTCGTGACGCCGGATGGACGAGTTGGCTACACTTTGAAACATCTGACCGGGAGACCATACCTGGTTTTCAGCTACGGTAAAGACATCTCTCCTGAGCAGAAGCCCCAACGATTAGCCTTAAAGCGGAAAGTCCTCCTCAACGCTGAAGTTGTTGTCACGATTAGCAGGCACACGAAGGAACTGCTGCTCCGCCTCGGAATTGCTGATGACCGTATTGAGATTATCCCTCCCCCCGTGGATGTGGATTTCTTCACTCCCGGCCTGAAGGATTCGAAGATTGCGAACAGCCTCGGATTTGAGGGCAGGAAGATCATTCTCAGCGTTGGCAGGTTAATCGAGCGCAAAGGCTTTGACACAATGATCAGGGCGCTCCCCACCGTTGTACGAGCCGTGCCTGAAGCCTGCTATGCGATTGTAGGTTCCGGCGCTTACCTGCGCGAACTTCAAGATCTTGCGGAGGGCCTGGGAATGCGGAACCACGTGCTGTTTCTCGGAGATGTCGAGGATGTGAATCTGCCGGACTTGTACCGCCTTTGCGACGTCTTCGCGTTGATCAACCGGACCCTTCCGAACGGCGACTGTGAAGGATTCGGTATTGTTCTCCTTGAGGCGCAAGCTTGTGGACGGCCTGTGATAGGAGGATTGGCCGGGGGAGTACCCGAAGCCCTGGTGGACGGAGTAACTGGCAGCTTGGTAGATCCCTTAAGCCCGGAAGACGCCGCGCATGCAATAATACGAGTACTCACTGACTCGGCCCTTGCACAACGCATGGGAGAGGCCGGACGGCGGCGAGCTGAGGCGGAGTTCAGCGTCCAAACACAGGCCAGGCGGTTCCAAGAGCTCATCAATCGACGCTTCGGTCAAGCCTGAGCCTTCTTATAGTCCCGCCATGTTATTATGGCCTCGTGCAGCCAGGGCCTCTCGGTACACTTTCAGATTCCCCTCGATCATCTGATCGAGGCCGAAATTGGCCTCCACGTGTTCTCGAGCGTTTCGCGCCAACCGCTGGGCGAGATCGCGGTCCGTCAGGGCCGAGCAGACCGCTTCGGATATGGCCGCTGAATCGGACGGCGGAATCAGCCATCCCGTCTTGAGATGCAGTACGATTTCCGGAATACCGCCGGCTGCGGCCGCCACGATGGGAGCGCCGGCGGCCGCGGCCTGAAGCAGCGATACTCCCAGCCCCTCGGTAAGCGCGGGATGCGCAACCAGGTCCAGGTTCGGCAGTATTCGCTCCATATCCGTACGGAAGCCGGCGAAGATGATCTTGTCGCTCAACCCTAAACTGTCAACCAGATCGCGCAGCTCGGATTCGTCTCCGCCCTGACCGAAAAACAAGAGTCTGCATTTGGGGACCGTGCGCAATATGTCGGGCATGGCCCGCAGCAGAAAAGCGTGGCCTTTCCTCCGAATCAACTGAGCGATTACCCCGACGGCCAGCTCGTCGCCTTGCAGCCCAAACTCCGTTTCGAACCACCGGCGGTCGCGCGGCTTCCGATACTGCGCCACGTCAACCGCGCTGTGCACGAGGCTGACCTTGCTCTCAGGAACGCCGCCGGCGATGACGACGTTTCTGATTCCCTCGGAAATGGCGACTACGCGGTCGCACAACGGGCCGAAGCGGACGCGGTTCCAGAGATTGCGGCGGATCGGATCGTCGACACGGCGGGAAGTGATCACCGCCGGGGCGCGGCACAACCTGGCGGCCATCGCGCCGAGGACGTCGGCTCCGCGCCTGCTGTGCAGGTGGACGATATCCGGTTTCACCCTGCGTATTACGCGGGCGGCGCGGAAGATGAAACCGAGCTCGCCGGCGCTTCGGAAAGGCACGGCGTACACAGGGGCCTGCCCGTCGAGCTCGCGCTGAATGCCGCTGCCTTCCGGGCAGAGCAATGCCGCGCGGTGTCCACGGGCTATTAGACCCCTCACCAGATGAGCCGCCTGGAACGCGCCGCCGTAGAGGTGGCGGCCTGTCTCGATGTGCAATGTGTTAAGAGTCAATCGGTTTCCTTGTCGATCAGTGTTGCCCGCGGGAACTGACTCTTGCGAGGTCCGGCAGTTAGCCTCATTAGGCCGTTCCCGCATGATAGAAGCGTCCGCTCACGTCATTTCGAGCATCCGACCCCGCAGGCGGGGTTATTTCGGAAGGGAACCAACCGATCCTTCGGTAGCAGAGCGGTAGCGACGCTGCCGAAGGACGCACAAGTACGACGTTTCCGGCGCCCAGTTCCTTAGGAGCGGAGCGAGAAATCTGCTTTTGAGCACGATCTTGCATTCCGAAAAAGCAGATTCCTCGTCGTTCCTCCTCGGAATGACGGTTCTTGAACACTCCCAAAACATGTCCCGAAGCATAGGAATGGTTCTTTTTCTCTTCGGGCTATAGTGGGTCTTCAGCCAAGACTTCCACCCTCACCCTAACCCTCTCCCTCGTAGGGAGAGGGGATTACGGGGGATTCGCAAGCTGCCGCCATGTGTGATTCACAAGTCGCGCGACATCGTCGACGGAGATGGCGCGCATGCAGTCGAACTGCTCGCAAGTGACTCGTTTGCGGCAGGGCGCGCAGGCGAACTCCTTCATCACGACGCGGTAATTGGGCCGGTCCACGTGGTTCATCCACGCCGTCGTCGGACCGCAAATCCCTACAGTCGGCGCTCCCAGGGCCACGCTTACGTGCATAAGTCCGTTGTCCACAGTGACCGATAGCTGAGACCGCTTCACCACGGCCGCGGCCGATTTGATGGAGGTCTCGCCGGCCAGGGACACGGACGGGCGGCTCATCGCCGCTTGTATGCGCGCGATCAGAGCGCGGTCGGAAGGACCGCCGAGAAAGACCGGAGTCATTCCCATTTGCGCGGAAAGCCTGTCGGCGAGCTCCGCCCAGCGGTCTTCGACCCAATGCTTGTAAGCCCTGGTCGTTGCCGGCGCGAGGGCGGCCAGACGCGAATCCTCAGACAGGCCGCGGGCGGACAGAAGCTCGCGAGCGGCCGAGATGTCGTCCTCGGACAGCGGAAACAGCATTTGGCGAGAAGCCGCGTCCGGCGCAATTCCGAGTGGCTCCAACAGTTTGCGGTGGCAGGCCATCCCGTGAGGCTTGACGTCGCATCCGACTCGAACGTTATAGCAGAGGTGGCTGAACTCCCGTCCGTTGTCGAACCCGATCCGGCTTTTAGCGCCTGAGGCAAGAACCATGAGGGCGCTTCGCGCCAGTCCCTGCAAGTCGATTGCAAGGTCGAAGCGCCGCGCTCTCAGGCCGAGCGCGGTCTTGAGCGTGGGAATAAACGAAAGGCCGCGGAGCCTTTCGGACACCAGTACCTCGTCCAGATGCGGATTGCCGATCACGGCGTCGGCGCAGCGTCTTTCCACCAACCAGGCGATTCGGGCGCTCGGAAAGGCGCGTCGGAGGCTCTCCGCGACGGGTGTCGCCATAACCACGTCGCCTATGGCAGACAGCTTAACGAGCAGAATAGACTTCGGCAGGATCAACCAGCTCTTCCACTTTCTTCGCGTACAGCGCGGCTGCGCCGACGTGAGACCGCACTGCCTCAAGCGCCCGCGCGCCGGCGCCGCGGCGGGCATTGTCGTCGTCAAACAGAGCGACCAGAGTCCGAGAAAGATCGTCCGCGTCGCAGACTTTGAACGCCCCGCCCGCCTCCAGAAGCGCCTCGGCCGCGCCGGAGGTATTATGAACGTACGGCCCGAACAGCACCGGTTTGCCCCTTGCCGCCGGCTCCAGCACATTATGTCCGCCGACCGGAACCAGCGTGCCGCCGACAAAAGCCACCGCCGCCGATTCGTAGAGCAATCGCAGCTCTCCCATGGTATCCAACACGATGATCTGCGGGCAACTCCGAAGACTGCTGCGCAACTCCGCGGAAAAGCCTGCTTGCCTGCAAGTCTGCAATATGGATTTGGCCCTCTTTATCTTCCTTGGCGCAAGAATCAGCCGCGCTTCGGGAACAGCGCGTTCCACCGCGCGGAATCCCTCCAGGACCGCCTCTTCCTCGCCCGGATGCGTGCTCCCCGCCACAATGAGGGCTTCCGATCCGTTCAAATGCAGCTCTCGCCTGAGGTCTTCAGACGCGCCGAGTTTGGCGTCCTCGATCGCGGCGTCCATTTTCATGTTCCCGACCACGTGAATTTTCTCAGGATCGGCGCCAAGCGTTATCAGCCTTTCGGCATCCTTTTCAGTTTGCATACAAAAGGCCGTGATGTTTCCATACACGCCCAGGCGACGGCGTTTTCCATCGCGGGACGCCCGAAGGTCTCTCTGCGTAACTGAACCGTTAACGACCACCACGGGCCGCGAGCCGGCGGCCAAAGCCGCGATCAGGTTAACGGGCAGGCCGGTGCACGAGGCCTGGATCATGATCATGCCTCTCGGCTCAAGGGCCTTTACGATTCCGCGCGCCAGCCGGCGACTGTCAACGGCCAGTCGGGCCGCCTCCAGCCCCGCCGACCTGGCCGCGGCCAGTCCCGACTTGGTTGTCGCGCAGACCAGAACCGGAGTCCCCGGCCACCGTTCGGAGAGCAGTCGGAGGAGCGGCAGGCCGGTTATGACTTCGCCGGACACGGGCGCAAACAGCAGAAGCGCGCCTTTCCATCGGCGGATGTAGTCGCGGTTCCGAAGAATATCCGAGAGCCAGCGCTCGCGAGTTCGCCAAAACAGGGAATGGGCGAGCGCATACAGTCCGCCGCGGATTTCCAGCAGCAGGTTGTCCGCGGCGTCGGCGATTGCGGCTGTTATGGACTCGCGTCGAGCGCCGTCAACCGGCTCGTTGTTCCTCGTGCCTGTGAGCGCCATACTTATTCCGCCTATCGAAACTCGGAGTCAGGTATATTCGTGTTTACCTTCGCGTCCTTGGTTTCCAGGACACCGGCCAATGCGTTCTTCACGTTATAGGTTTCAGTCCGGCACGGAACCCAGATGATTCCATCCACCAATTGGTGTTCCTTAAAGATATACCGCGCCTTAAGGGTGCCTCCCTTGTAGCGCTTTTCCCACTTCAGTAAGCGAAACCGGCCGTCAATCCATATAGTCTGATTCGGTCTCGGATCGCCGTTACGAGTAAGCTGCAGCACGTAGACGACGCCCGAAGGCGTTTCTTCCTTATCCAGGAGCTTGACCTCGTGGGTCTGCCAAAGGCCGTCGGTGACAATCCCGAGATCGAGGCAAGATCGCGCCTTTCCCGGCTGATCCGAGACGTCCTCTCGCTTCGAGTAATGAATCTTGGGAATGCGGACGACCTGCACGTCATTGTAGGAGATATACTGGACGCGGACCATGCCGATGGTCCCCTCCATCTTGAACTTATCCGGCTCCTTGTACTTCAGTTTCGCATTCTTGAACTCGTGGGCGCGCGCGAAGCTTTTGCCTATCCGAGCCAGCTCCTTTGCGTTGGAGTACGTGCTCACGGTGCTGACCGTCAAGTCTCGGAACTTCGACGTAGCCTCGCGCACCTGCTGCCTCAGGTCGGCCGCGAGGACGGCGGGGAGCGCCAGCGTTATCAGGATGGCCGAAATAATCCATACGGACGATCTTCTTAACACACCAGTTCCTTTCATTGTGGCCCGAACGTGGGCCGTGAGGTTAAAGCCTCACGCTGCCGGTCAAAGCATACTAAAGCAAGCCGCGGAAGAACCCCACCCCAACCCTCTCCTGAATGGAGAGGGAGTTGGCCTCGTTGCAACGGTCAACGCTCGGTGTAATGCGATAGCTTCAACCCTCACCCCAACCCTCTCCCTTCCAGGGAGAGGGAGCGATGTTCCCCCTCCTCTCAGGAGGGGGTTAGGGGGAGGTCACTCATACCTCACACCTCATACCTCAGTCCTGCCTCGAAAACGGACACCTATCCCGCGGGAACGGCCTCATACAACCAACTCATCGAACATCACCAAAGTCAGTTCCCGCATGCGCCCATACCTGCGCAAGGACCTCACCCCAGCCCTCTCCTACGAGGAGAGGGAGTCCCCCCTCCTCTCAGGAGGGGGTTAGGGGGAGGTCACTCACACCTCAGTCCTCACGCCTCATCCGCTACGCGCGTACGTTTCCACCTGCTGTGCAGCCAGAGCCATTGGTCCGGGTATTTGCGAATCTCCGCTTCGATTATCTTCGTGTAAGCCGCCGTTATCAGCTCGACGTCACGGTCGGTGTCGCCGGTCAGTGGAGTCTCCAGCGGCGGGTAGATCACGGCGCTGTATCGCTTAGTATGCGGCTCCCAATGGTTGAAAGACGGCAGTATCGCCGCCCCGGTCTTCAGGGCGAACATGGCCGCTCCAGCGGCGGTGGCCGCCGGGCGGCCGAAAAAATCCACAAAAACGCAACTCCCAATCGTGTTCTGATCCGGCAGAATTCCGAGAAACTGATTGTCTTTCAGACAACGCATCGCCGACCGCACGGATTTGTCCCGCTCGAAAACGGTGTACCCACCCTGCCGCCTGGCGCTGTTGATGACGCCGGTCATAGTCGGATCGTCGCTGTCTCTTGCGATCACATTCATAGGATAGCCTTCCGCCACGAGCTTTCTGGCGAGAACCTCCCAATTCCCCATGTGCGCGGTGAGTATCATTGCGCCCTTGCCTCTTCTCAGCGCCTCATCCGCATGTTCCTTGCCTTGAAGCTCCATCACACGCTCGAGATCGGACGGGCCAAATCGACGCACAATAAAGAATTCGACAAGAGCTCGGCAAAAGTTACAGAATACTCGCCGGGTGATGGACCGGGCTTCCGCCTCACCCATTTCGGGAAACGCGGCGCGCAGGTTCGCGACCGCGGCCCGACGGTATCGCCTGCTGCTGAAGTACGCCAGCGGTCCAAGGACACGAGCTATCCGACCGGCGCTTTCCCAAGGCGTTCTGCTAAACGCCCAAACGATGGGCCGGCACGCATTTCGGACCGCGAACAACAGCAGCTTTTTCCTCACCGGCTTACGATGTGTTTTCATTGTATGAGCGAATGGTCACCGGAATCCCTCCTTCGGCAGCGTCGCTACCGAAGGATCGGACGAAACCTTACCGTATCACCCTCACCCCATTCGCTTCGCTCAGGGCAGGCTCTAACCCTCTGCCGTCAAGGGAGAGGGGATTACGCGCGCCTTCTCCATTACGGCGCTGATGACGTCCGCCTCGCCAAAGTCCATCATTACGTCTACCGCCAGGACCGGAAGGCGGAGTTCCCCGGCGGGCAGTTTCACCGCGTCCTTCTCCGTTGTCAAAATAGCTTCCGCGCCGACTTCAGCGGCCCGGACGGCTATGGTCTCGATCTCATCCCCGCTCCACAAATGGTGGTCCGGGAAGTTGAACTCCAGAACGACCTCCGCTCCCATCGCGGCGAGAGAGTTTGCGAACAGGCCGGGCGCGCCTATCGAACAGGCGGAGCAGACTTGCCGCCCCCGCAGCCAGTCGATCCCGACGGTTTCGCCGCTTACGAAGCGCAGACCTACCGGCTTATGGACCGCTTCGACAATCAGCGAATCGGGCGCAATTCCGGCGATTCGGCGCTTTATGCCGGCCAGGCCATCGGATGTCGCCCTGTCGCTGTTCGTGATCACGACAACATCGGCGCGTTTCAGACCGGCCAGCGGCTCACGCAGCGCGCCTCGCGGCATCAGACGCCCGTAGCCAAACGGCTCCACGGCGTTTATCAGAACCACGTCCACATCACGATGCAACTGCCAATACTGCAGGGCATCGTCCAGCAGGATCACGTCCGGATCGAACTCGCGTATTGCGAGTTGGCCGCTTCGCCATCTATTCTTGCCGACAACCACCGGAACGCCAGGCAGCAAATCCGCGAGCATCGCGGGTTCGTCGCCGGATTCCGCGGCGGACAGGCGGCGTTTCGCTCCATCCGACACGATGGTCGGGCTGCCGTGCCGCCGGCCTCCGTGGCCGCGGCTGAGTATGACGGGGCGCAATCCCCGCGCCTGCAACCCGGCGGCGATCGTGCGGACCGCCGGCGTCTTGCCGGTCCCGCCGAAAGTCATGTTGCCGATGCTGATCACCGGGCGCGGAAGCCGCCTGCGCTTCCGTATGCCCAGGCGATAGGGCAGCAGGAATGCCGCCAGCCCTATTCGATAAAGGACCGCGAGGAGCGCAAGCGCCGCCCTGAGCGCGGCCGCGACCGGCCCGCGCGCCTCCCCGCTGATTAAGCTCAGCGCGTAACTCGCCGCCGGCTTCGATTCTACCTTGGACACAGCTCGGCAATCGTCTCCGCGCATCGGCGCGAGGCCCCCCGGTTGCGTTCGATCAAGCCTTGCGCCTTATCGCGAATCTCATCGAGCCGCGCCGGATTGTCCAACAATGAGGCGGCCACGCGCGCGAATTCGGCTGAATCAGCGACTTGAAAGCCAACTCCCGCCTCGCCGGCGATGCGAGCCAGGTCTCTGGCTTTGTGCATGTACGGACCGTAAATCACGGGCCGTCCGTGCGCGATCGGCTGCAGGATATTGTGTCCTCCTTTGGGTATGAGGCTCCCGCCGACAAAAGCGACGGTCGCCACGCCGTACACGGACGCGAGCTCGCCCATCGTGTCCAGAATGATGACATCCTCAGCGCCGGTCAGGCTGCCGGCATCGCTGCGCCTGCCGCAGGAGAAGCCGTACGACGACACCAGAGTCCGTATCGACTCGGTCCGACCCAACTGACGCGGCGCGATTATGAGTCGAAGACGGCCCTGTGTTTGCCTCAGCGCGCGATATGCGTCCAGGACCTGCTCTTCCTCGCCCGGATTAGTGCTCCCCGCAACGAGCGCGGGCGAGCCGTTGCTGATTCCCAGGCTGCTCCGTATGCCGCGCCGGTCATCATCGGAAAGGTCGGGCGGAAGCTGATCGAACTTGCAATTGCCGGCGACTTCCACCCGGTCGGGACGCGCCCCAAGCTCCACGACGCGGGCTGCGTCGTCCTGCGACTGCATTAGAAACCTGTCTACACCGCTTAACGCCCAACGGTATATCCAGCCGAGCCTTTTGCGCCAGCGATAGGTCCGGTCGGAAATGATGCCGTTGATAACGGCGACGGGTATACCCCTGCGCCTGCATTGATAGAGGAAATTCGGCCAGAGCTCGGTTTCCACCGACACGAACACGTCCGGACGGATGATGTCGAGCGACTTCTTCACCGCCGGGACGATGTCGAGCGGAAAGTAGACGACGTTGTCGGCTTCGGAGACGCTTTTTCGAGCTATCTCCTGGCCGGCCGTGGTGGTAGTGGAAAGGGTAAGCTCAACGTCCGGCAGAAGCCGCCGGAGTTCGCTGAACACTGGGCCGCTGGCGACGGCTTCGCCCACGGATACGGCCTGAACCCAGACGCGGTGTTCGGACCTGATGTTGCGAACGTCGGAAGCTATGAGCCCGAGCTGCCGGCGGATGACCGACACGGGCCGGCGCGCGCGGACCGCGGACCAGGCGCAGCAGCCGGCGATGACCGGCGAAAGCGCGGCCAGAAGGCTATTGTATGCGTAGTATGTCAGTAGGTCGTTAGCCATCTATTCTTTTTCTCTTCGGGCTACAGCGGGTCTTCAGCCCAACCTTCCACCCTCACCCTAGCCCTCTCCCTCATAGGGAGAGGGAATTCACCTGCCGCTTCGCGAGTGCCTCTGCTCGCTGTTCTACTTCCCGGAGAGCGGTTTCGATCTCCGCCGTCCATTTTTCAGACGCTTCGCCCGAAGCTTCGCCTGGCGGCCAGAGAGGCTCGCCGAAGACCACGGCCGCGCGGCCGAAGGGCCTGGGGAGCATGTAGCTGTCCCAGGACCCCAACAGTCTGCGGGGCTGAGCGCTCGCGCCAATGGGCAGGACCGGACAGCCCGACCGCTGGGCCAGGAGGACGGTCCCCATCTGCACCTGCCTGTCCGGGCCTTTCGGTCCGTCCGGAGTCACCGACAGCGTTGCTCCTTCCTGCAGGCGTCTGACGCTCTCCAGGAACGCCCTCGCTCCCTGCTTGCCGGACGAGCCGCGAATCGTGCGATAGCCGTATCGCGTGACGACACGGTTTTGCAGCTCTCCGTCGCGGGAGAGGGATATAATGGCCCAGAACCCCCTGTTCCGGCAATAATAGATGGGCAGCAGAGTCCGCCCGTGCCAGACAACCAGGACCAGTCCTTTGCCGGTCGCCAGATGGTCCAGAAGCCTGTCAAAGCCCTCCACGCGGAATCGGAGCGAGCGACTGATGAGGTTCGATGCCCACCAGACGATTCGCCAGAGCGCGTAATCGGCTATTTTGCGCGAAAGCTTTGACAACTGATCGCGTTCCCTTCAGTCAACCGCCAGGCCGGTTTGCTCCGGGCGGAACTGCGTGTTGTAAAGCGAATGGAACAGCCCTCCGGCCGCGAGCAACTCTCTAAACGTTCCGCTTTCCGCGACGCGGCCGTCACGAATGGCCAGGATGTGATCGGCTTTCGTGATAGTGGAAAGCCGGTGAGCGATGACCAGCGTGGTCCTCCCCTGCATCAGCCGCTCCAGGGCCTCCTGCACCAGGGACTCGGAAGTGGAGTCCAGCGAAGAGGTCGCCTCGTCAAGGATCAGGATGCGCGGATTGCGGAGGAGGGCCCGCGCTATGGAAATACGCTGCCGCTCGCCGCCGGACAGGGCCACGCCTCTTTCGCCGACGATGGTGTTGTAGCCTTCTTTCAACTGCGCTATGAACTCGTGCGCGCGGGCGGCCTTCGCGGCTTCGATGACCTCCTCGTCGGTGGCGTCGAATCGCCCGTAGCTTATGTTCTCCCTCACCGTGCCGGTGAACAAAATGGTTTCCTGAGGCACGATGCCGATGTGCTTGCGCAGGGAGTTCAGGGTGACTTCCCGCACGTCCACGCCATCAACCAATACGGCCCCGTCCAGCACGTCGTAGAACCTGGGGATGAGATAAGCTATGGTCGATTTGCCCGCGCCGCTCGGGCCCACAAGGGCCACGACCTTGCCAGGCTCCATCGTAAACGAGACGTTCCGCAGAACGGGAATGCCTTTCTTGTATTCGAAAGTAACGTCGCGGAACTCCACTCTACCGCAGACCGTCGGAAGCGTTATTGCGTCCGGGGCTTCCACGAGGTCTGATTTCTCGTCGATCATTTCGAAAACGCGCTCGGCGCCCGCCATAGTTTGCTGATACGTGACGGTCACCTGGCCGAACTGCCTGGCGGACGCCTGGACCAGGTTCAGCAGCGCAAAATACTGCACGAGGCTGCCGACGGTCATAGGGCTGTGCGGTTGCTGCACGAGCGAAGCTCCGTAGTATATCACGCCAACAGCTCCAAGCGCGCCCAGGAACTCCAGAGTAGGCGTGACCGCCGCGTTCCTCTTGACCCCCCGCATCGTGGCTCTGAGGCTGCGACGATTGTGCTCCGCGAATTTATCAATCTCGTAGTCCTCGGTGCCAAACGACTTGATGACCCGCATGCCGACCATGGCGTCTTCCAGCGCCGCGGTTAGATCGGCTAACGTGATCTGCAGGAGCGAGGTAAGCGTCTTCATCTTGCGGCCGATCTTAGTTATCGTCAACGCCATCAAAGGCGCAACTATCGCGGCAATGAGAGACAGTTTCCAGCTTGTCAAGAACATTATGCCGAGCCCGACAACGATGATCAGTGGCGCGCGCACAAGCGGGACGATAACGTTTGAGCCGTTCTGAATCAGCCCAATGTCATTAGCGATGCGAGAGATGATGTGACCGGTCCTGGTGCGGTCGAAGAAACTGAGCGGCAGGCTTTGGATGTGCGAATAAATGTCGTTGCGTAAATCCGCGGCCACTCGATTGCTCCCGAAAGAAAGAAGATAGGTCTGGCCGTAAGAGAAGACCCAGTTCAGCACGTAGCAGCCGATGGTTCCGACGCATACCATCATCAATAGGTGGTGTCCGCCGTGGCCCTTGTCCATTTCCATCGCGTCGAAGAACAGCTTGATCAGCCACGTCACCAGCATCATGACCACGGCCGACCCGGCGCCGCAGAGGGCGCCACCGATGAACACCTTCTTGTACCTCAAGATGTAGCTCGCGACTCTCTTCTGTGGGGAGACTTTGCGCTCTTGCTTTGACGGATCACTCATTATGTTTATCTCACTAACGCTCGCGCGGCGAATGCAAGCGCGGCGGCAGCGGCGAACAGAGCCGACTTATGCTCGCTGTTCTCGATGGCCTGGCGCCACGAGTATTGCCTTGGCTCGCCCCTGGGCCATTTTGGGAACAACCTGGGCACGGACTTGCAGTATTCGGTAAACTCCTGTCCGAAAAGCTTCGATAACTGGCGCTCCTCATACAGGATTGCCGCGGTATGCAGCATACCAAACAAAACGATCGCGAACACGGCCGCGGCAAGGCTGTTCGATATGACGCCATAGCCTACGGTCATAACAAAACTGCCGGCGTACAGCGGATTGCGAACGCAGCCGAAAGGTCCGCTCGACGTAAGCGAAATGGATTTCCGGATATGCCCGGCAGCCCAGAATCTAACGATTTCGCCAAGAATGACGAGAAGCAGTCCGGCCAGGTAGGTGGGCCAGGTCGGCTTGGCAAGAACCAGCATTACGACGAGCCCTACGGGGAAGAAAAACGTTCTGCGGCGGGCAAGGTGGTAAATCATGCGGTCAACTCGCGGCCGGCGGCCTCCAGTATAACTCTCGCTGCTATCCCATCGCCGCCGTTCTGCCCCAGAGACGATCGAACCTTCAGCAGTTCCTGCTTCATCGCAGCCATGCTGGAAGGGTCCTTCAGCAGGCCGATTGCCAAGCGCGCGATCTTCTCGGGTGTCGCTTCTTTGCTCAGAAGTTCCGGGCATATTCGTTTCCCCGCAATGATATTCGGCAGACCAATATGCTCCTCCAGCACAGTTCTTCCGCGGAGCAGGTACTCCAGATGAGATAAACACGATCCCCGATAGACTATGACCATCGGGGTGTTCAGTATAGCCGCTTCGAGCGTGGCGGTGCCGGACGCGGTAATCGCCAGATTTGCATAAGCGAGCGCGTCGTAAGTTATGCCGTGCGCCACTCTGATATCGGGAACGTTCGCGCCGGACAGAGCGCTCTCGATCAGCACGGCCTGTCTCTGACCCGCCGCGGCCACCACATACCGCAGCCCCGGAATCTCCGCCTCGATCAGCTTTACGGCCCTCAGCACGACGGGCCAGATATGCTTTATCTCCTGTTTCCTGCTGCCCGGCAGAAGCGCAACAACAGGGCGGCCCGGCCTCAAGCCGAGCCGATCCAGAAACTCGCTCTCGCTCAACGCTGGGTGGACGACATCCAGGAGCGGATGGCCGACCAGAGTCACGTCCGCCCCTTCGCTCTTCAGCGACTCGCAGGACCATTCAAATGGCGTGATGAACTTGTCCGCCAGATGAACGCGGCCCTTGCGCGCCTTCCGTCGCCATGCTCCGGGAGGCATGTAATAGACTGTCAGAATGCCGTGACGCCGAGCAAAACCGGCGACGCGCTTGTTAAACGTGCCAAAGTCGATGAGCGTCAGCACGTCGGGCCGCCGCGCCAGCAGCGCTCGCCTGACGCGGAAGTACTCCAGCAAAAGCCCCGGAACCTGCTTAAAAGCCTCCGAAATTCCTATTGCGCCGCTTATTGCGGATGGGCAGACCAGGTCCACGCCGGCTTCGCGCATGCGTTTTCCGCCGGCGCCCCACATCTCGGCGTCAGGAGCCATCTCACCGATCCGCCGGGCAAGGAGAGAACCGAGCAGGTCGCCGGATGCCTCACCGGTAATGATTGCGATTTTGGGCGCTTCGCGCGCGCCGGCGTCTGAACGTTCGTGTCTTGCGAAAGGTTCCACCCTAACCCTCTCCCTCATAGGGAGAGGGGATTACGTCTCCCTTTTCCCCAGGAACGGTGGATTCTGCCAAAGGTTCCACCCTAACCCTCTCCCTCGTAGGGAGAGGGGACTTCGTGGCGCATCTCCGATCACTTGCGCCTGATCTCCAATTGCCGTCCGCCGAACCCGAACTTGACGTTCCTCAGGAACTGCAATAGATAGTCTCTTTCCTCACTGGATTCCACTTCGCTTTCGACGGCCTCGATGGCTTCGATGGCCTGCGTGCTGTTCAGATTCGAGCGGTATAACAACTTGTAAGCCTGTTTGAGACCCGCTCGCACTCTGGCCGGCACGCCGGCCCTGCGGAGTCCGATGACGTTCAGGTCGTATACCCGAGTGGGACGGCCGTCCGCCATCATGAACGGCGGAATATCCTGCACGACTTTTGAGTAGCCGCCGATCATGGCCAGCTTTCCAATTCGCACGTACTGATGGACGCCCACCATTCCGCCAAAAACGACCCTGTCCTCGACCAGAACGTGGCCGCTTATGCCGACCATATTGGCCATGACTATGTAATCGCGCAGCTCGCAGTTATGGCCTATGTGGCAGTAAGCCATCAGCATGTTCTCATTGCCGATTCGAGTGACGGATTCCTCGCCGCACGCGCGGTGGATGGTGTTGTACTCTCGGATAATGTTGTTGTCGCCGATGATCAGGTAACTGCGCTCGCCGTGGAATTTATGGTCCTGCGGCGCGCCGCCCAGGACGGTGCCGCAGCCAATGTGGCAGTTCCTTCCGATGCTGGTCCACTGCTCGATCACGGCGTGCGAATCGACGCTGGTCCCATCGCTGATGACCACGTCGGGGCCGATGACGCAGTACGGGCCTACTGAGACTCCGACGCCCATTTCGGCGGACGAATGCACTATGGCGGTCGGATGTATTGAAGTTTCCTGGACAGTAGTTGCGACCTCTTGTGTTTTCATCCGACACGCTCCAGCGCTTCGCTTCCGTCGTTGCCGGCTCCGACTTCCGATGGAGACCGGTCCCTCTCAACCAGAGCGAAGATGAACTCGCCCTCAGCAACGGTCTGACCGTCAACAGTTGCGACTGCCTTCACTTTTCCGAACCGCCCGCTGTTCTTAATCACGAAGACCTCGGTGACGACGCTGTCGCCGGGGACGACCGGCTTACGGAACCGGACGTTATCCATGCCGCCGAAGTACGCCAGCTTGCCCTTGTTGCCGGTCATCGAGAGCAGCAGCACACCGCCAACCTGAGCCATCGCCTCGACGAGCAGCACGGCAGGCATTACGGCGTGGCCGGGAAAATGTCCCTCGAAGAACCCTTCGTTGATGGTGACGTTCTTCAGCCCCACCGCTTTTTTGCCGGGCACAAGCTCGAGTATCCTGTCCACAAGCAGGAATGGATACCTGTGCGGCAGCACGTCCCTGATTCCTTCTACGTCAAGCATAGATTCAGCCCCCCATCCATCGCATCGCAATCAGTGTGCACAGCCATTGCGCAAGACCACCAGTCTCAGAAGTTGAACGTTGAATGTTGATGAACTACCACCCTCACCAAATGCCCGTCGCATAGAGGGAGAGGATTTGGCGCAACTTCTCCCATTGACATGTCCGTAACCTTAATACCGTTCACTTTAGCCCTATAGCTTGCTTCAGCTTGCTTTCCGATAGGCAGCGTGACGCTTCAACGTCACGTGTTATGCCGCTAACCTTCAAGCTCCATCAGTCTCCGGACCAGTTCGACATTCAGCGCGTGGCCGGATTTGACGGCGACGATATCGGCGCGAAGCGCCGCGCCAAGCAACGCAAGGTCACCGACCACGTCGAGGACCTTGTGCCGCGCGAACTCGTCCGGGTATCGCAAGTCGCACGACAGGCGCTCCTGCCAGACGACTATGGTGTTAGACAGGTTACCTCCCTGCGCGAGCCGCTGTGAGATGAGACTCGCCACCTCTTCGTATAACACGAAAGTGCGGGCGGGCGCAATGTCCTTCTGAAACGCCTCCTGTTCGAAAGCGAACGTAAACGACTGCGCGCCGATCATCGGATGCGCATATCGCATAACGTAGTTGACACACAGCCTGTCGGACGGCGCGGCAAGTATGTAGCTGCCGCCGCTCATCACACACACCGGCTCGCGCAGTTCGTATATCTTCCGAGGCCGGTCCTGGATTTGCGTTCCCGCTGCCACGATTGCATCCACAAACGGTTTGGAACTGCCGTCAACTGCCGGTATCTCCGAACCGGTCAGCTCGACGCGCGCGTTGTCGATTCCACAGCCGCGAAGCGCCGCCAGAAGATGCTCGACGGTCATTACGCGCTGACCGTTCGCGCCTAATGACACCCCCCTGGCGGTGTCCGTTACGCTGCGCGCGTTGGCGGGAATCTCTTCGCCGTTTATTGCGAATATTATGCCGGCGTCCGCGTCAGCGGGACGGATGATGACTTCACACGGTTCGCCGCTGTGCAGACCGGCGCCACTGAGTCCGACGTTCTCCCTGACGGTGCGCTGGCGATCAACCGCCGGACTCTGGCCGCTCGACATCATCTTCCGTCTTCTGTCCTTCTAAGGCCGCTATGCGGTCTCCCAGTCGCCCTATCAGCTTGAGCAACTCCGGCAGGCGCTGCAGCGCGGCGGTGGCCCGCATCTGTTCGCAATGGTCTCTGGCGGGAAAACCGGACACGCGCGCTCCCTTTGGGACATCGCCGATGACCCCGGCCCGCGCGGCGACCACCACGCCGTCGCCGATTTGCACGTTATCCTTAACCCCGGCCTGGCCCGCCAGAACGACGCCGTCGCCTATTGTGACCGTCCCGGCAATGCCGACCAGGGCTACGACCAGACAGTTCCTCCCGATCTTAACGTTGTGGGCTATGTGAACCATGTTGTCGATCTTGGTCCCGGACCCTATCTCAGTGGAGCCGGTGCGCGCCCTGTCTATTGCGCTGTTGGCGCCGATTTCGACGTCATCACCGATAATGACATTTCCTATCTGCGGTATCTTCTTGTGCCCGATGCCGTCAACCATCACATATCCGAAGCCGTCACTTCCGATCACGCTGCCGCTGTGAATCGTGACCCGGTCGCCGATCACAACGCCCTGGTGGATAGCGACAAAGGGGTGGATTACGACGTCGGAGCCGATCGTGACGTTGTCGGCAATATAGGCGTGGGGAGAGATATTGACGCGGTCGCCCAGGACAACATTGGCGCCGAGATAGGCGCAAAACTGAATGGAAACATCCTGGCCGCATCGCAGGTCGGATTGGACGCAAGCGCTTGGGTGGACGCCCGGCTCCGTTCGCGGCCGGGGCGCGAACAGTTCGAGGATGCGGGCAAAGGCGTACTTGGGGTCATCGACCAGTATGAGCGGCTTTCCCGTGTTGCGGGCGTCCGCCGGGCCGACTATCGCCGAGGCCGCGGAGGCCGCTGCCACGCGAAGATAGCGGGCATCCTGGGCGAACACCACGTCGCCCGGCATGGCCTCTTCTATGCTCGAGACGCCGGTGATCTCGCAATCGCCGTCGCCGCGCAGCTCCCCACCTACCAGTTCCGTTAGTTCCCGAACCGTTGTGCGCATGTTAGTAAACAGTGAACAGTGATCAGTGAACAGTCTACAAGGGATGAGGTTTGATGCGTTCCACTCTCACCCCAGCCCTCTCCCTCGTAGGGAGAGGGGGTTGATTATGAACCCGGCCTATCAGCCGCCTGATAGAGTCGATCGCCAAGTCAGACCTCACCCCGGCCCTCTCCTGGAAGGAGAGGGGATCCCCCCTCCTCTTAGGAGGGGGCTAGGGGGAGGTCACGGCGCTGCCTCGCCTACTATGAATCCGGTCTATTCCTCTGCCGAGCCCGCGCAAGGTTTCCGGTGGTAAGACTGTAGTCCTCCGCCTCACGCTCTCTGATCTCATCTCGCCGACTTTTCATGGACGCCTGGGCCGCTGCAAGGTCACGGTCGAACTTGCGCTCCGCGACGCCGGCAGCCCTGCTGTTCAGGCCGTTGAGAGCGCGGCACAGCTTGCTTGTCGGATCAAGGCATCCACGGGGAGATCGATCGAAGCCGATTGAGATAGCCTCTTCGGCCAGGTCGGCTCTTAACCGATTCCTCTGCGCCTTGGCCTGCTCCGCCATCTCAACCCCGTAGTCGTCGCGCATTTGGGCAATCTCCGCTTCAAGCCGGGACTGTTGTCGCGCCTTTAACTCGGACATCTCCTTCGACTCAGAATCCCGAATCTCCTGAACGCTCTGCGCCTGCTTCAGGTCCAAACGCTCCAACTCAGCCTTCAGCCAGTCCGACTTGTTCCCGGCTTCCCTGTCCAACTTCCCTTCGAACATACCCGTTCTGGCGTTCACCGCCGCCAGCTTGAGCCTGAGGTTGAGACGCGGCCCCTGGAGCTCTGTTTGAACCTGGTGTACCCGAGCGGCGGAATCTCCGGCTGCCTTCTCGCTGAGGGCTGCGTATTCCCGTCTATTGGCTTCCTCGATCTCCTGTCGCCGCGCTTCCAGACGCGCGGACGTCCCCTCGGACATACGCGCGGTCTCCCGCACAATCTGCTCTTCCGCTATGTTCAGCAAGCTCCGACGCAAATCATCCCGGGCCGATTCCATCAACGCGCAGTCGGTGGCCGGGGGCTCGGTCCGGTACGGCTCTATCGTGTCCGCCTCAGCGTAGGACGAGTCGGGCGCGCGGCCGGTTGACGCTGTCAATCGCGGCCACGTCCCGTTATGCGTCTTGCGCAATGCGACGGGCTCCACCCATGATTGCCGATCCGTGGCCACCATGGTTTTGCAGCCTGACAGCGCCGAAACGACGACGCCTGTCAAGCCCAGTAGTAAAAAGCTGCGCATCATGCGCGCACCGATATTAGCCATTTTGCTATTGCTTCTTGGCGTCCTTGTTGAGTTTCTCTATGAGATCGTTGGTCAGGTCGGCGCCGCCCCAGAGAACGAAGGGCTTCGCCAAGACGGTCCAAAGGCCCTTCTGCCGCGCCAGTTCGGCTATGGCGGCGTTCATCTTCTCATTTGCTTTGTCGAAAAGATCCTTGGCCTTATTCTGCAAGTCCGTATCGTACTGAGCGCGACGCGCCTCGACGTCCGATGTGGCCTTTCTGCTGAGATCGGTCAGCTCGTTCAGCCGCGCCTTATCCTGGTCGGTCGGTTCCTTCTTATTGCGCAGGGCCTCCAGTTCGGCGGCCAAGTCGTCGCCCTTCTTGGTGATCTCCTGAACTCGGGCGTTATCCTTTTCCTCAGGCTTTTCCATGCCCGTGAGCTTTTCGAGCTCGTCAAGCTCCTGCGCGGGCAGAAGGGAGTATTTTTGCCGCATCTTCAGAATGCTCGCAAGAGAGTTCTTCATCGTGTCTACCTGCGAAACAGCATTCTTGACTTCAACGTACTCGTCTTCCACACGGCTTACGTCAACGATTCCGACCTTCGCGTCCGCCACTTGCGGCGGGGCGTCCGCCCCATAAGCTGCTCCACTCAGCATCCAGCCGAAAAATGTGGCCGCCGCGGCGACAACGAAGACAGGCCTTCGCGATATCATCTGTTTTTTGCTCCTCGAATTATTGGCGCCGGCCGAACACGACCGCCCGGCACAGGGTGGTATAACGCCAGTTATTATAGCAGAACGGCTGTGCTGTCACAAGCTGAGCCGGTAACTGTTCACGATTAGGTAGACTGTCGGTCGTTATTCCTCCGTCCTCGGAAGAAGACGAGCGTAATCCCCTCTCCCTTGACGGGAGAGGGTTAGGGTGAGGGTGATACAATTCTACCCATTCCTGTACTCTTACCTGAGCCGCTACGGACGGTTGACGGTTGTCAGTTGGCGAACACACGTAG
>JAUSGG010000022.1 GCA_030649165.1 Armatimonadota bacterium | reverse complement strand
GAAGCAGATTTCTCGACTCCGCTGGCGCTCCGCTCCTAAGGAAGCGCCCCGTTTCGGGATTTCCGGGTTGGGACCCGAAGTTGTCCGCTATAGCATACGTATGCCGCCCAACCCTCAAATCCCGAAACAACGGGGCCAGGCCCGCGGGAATGGTTGAGGGTTGGTGGTTGGTAGTAGTCGGACGGGTCCGACTCGTCCGACTCCTCCGACTCCTCCGACTCTTTCGACTCCTTCACCAACGCTTGACACACCCTACCCGGTCTGGTAAAGTATGGGGGTCAAGAGACGCAGCAATTGCCGAAGTGGCGGAATGGCAGACGCGCATGGTTCAGGACCATGTACCCGCAAGGGTGTGGGGGTTCAACTCCCCCCTTCGGCACCATTTGAACTCAAAATACCCCTTCAGGGAACCATGTGTGGTAAGCAAATCGGGCAATACCGCACATGGTTTTTGCGTTTTCGATTACCGCTCGTCCGAGACCTATTGCAGCGCTACGACGTCGTCCTGCTCCCTCACCCGCGGCACCCGATAGAGATCGTCGCCGACCCTGTAACAGGAGCTTATTCCCGTGACGGCCACGTACTGCCAGTCTCAGAGCCTGGCCGAACCGAGCCGTAAACATCATAGCTCTTCGTTGCGGTCAGATTGCCATTCTCATCGACCTCCCCAATAACGCTGCCGAGACCGTCGTAGATATACCACTTTATCGCGCCGGAGGAGCCTTCGTATCTATGCGATTGAAAAAGACTTCGTCCCTTTGTTCCCAATACCGGGATCTGTTCCCGGTTTTCAATATACCGGGATACGCGCAGACGGGAGTGAGTTCAGTTCCGCGGGAATGTCATTCCGACCGAAGTGGAGGAATCTGCTTTTTCCGGTTGCGCGCACTCAGAAGCAGATTTCTCGACTCCGCTGGCGCTCCGCTCCTAAGGAAGCGCCCCGTTTCGGGATTTGAGGGTTGGGCGCAAGACCTATCGGCTTACAAGCGAACCTTCCGATGGCCCCTGTCATCCATGACCGGGTCCCGCTTCCGAGGACATCCATGTCCCCCGCGCGGTGCGCTTTCTATCCGTGTCTATCTGTGTGCATCTGTGGTTTCACATTCCGGGGTTCCGCCGCCACGAAGGCGTCATTGTGTGGATTAAAACGGCTCCCCGAGTGGATAGATGCCAAGCGCTCCACCAATTGAGGCTAGAACGTCTGTATGTCACCCTGCCCTCGCACGAGGAGAAGCCGGCGCAGTCCATCGTCCGACTGGTACACGGAGCCTATGGCGGTCACCACGGCGAATGAGTCAAGAGCCGGCGGGGCTACCCCGGCAGGCACGGACACCTTGATCCCTATCGGGCTGTTCGCGCCGATAGTCTGATAGTCGTCATACCGGGAGCCATCATCTATGTAGAAAGTGTCCGCGCCGGTCCACGTGACTTTACCCGTCACCCTCACCAGCGCGCCGACGGTGTTCAAGCCGATCGCATCTTTCGGCAGGCCCCCGGAGTATCCCGTCACGCCCTGCTGCCCGGTCTTCGTAACGGGATTGTACACGAACGCCGCGCCGCCTATCGACCGCGCGGGCATACTGAGCGGGCCTATACTCCCCGCGCCCTTCACGATTACCGTATCCGCGGCCAGCAGCTTCTCAACATCCGAGCCGGCCATCGTCCCCGCCAAGTCCACGACGTCTCCCACGGCCATCGGCCTGCTCGTCACGACTCTTATCCCCATCCCTTTGAGGTCCTGCACGTAGCCGCGGTCCGGCAATACCGCGGTCACCGTCTTGCCGTACAACGCCGACGCCGCTCCGTCAGCGGCGATCTTCGCGCCCGCCACCTTGTCACGGTCCGGGGCCACGGTTATCCCGTCGCTTGTTCCGGTGTACGTGCCCGCGCCGACAGTCCCTCTGACCGTAACGTAATACGTCTGACCTCCAATCAGCGACAGCCCCGTCCGCGTCACTTCCGTGGACAGACCCACGTTCGTATAGCCGGCAACGTTCCCCAGATTCGGCGCTGTGCCGATGGCGTACTCATAAAAGGTCGGAGAAGGTCCCACCGGACTCCACTTGGCGTGTATCGCCTCAGCCGTTGTATACGCTCCGTCATCGACCACGGTCGGATTCACGGGAGTCGAGCCGTTCCAATAGTAGTACGGGCCGAGGTCGACGGTCCCGCTAGGAACGCCGTCGGAGTTGAAACCTCTCAGGTGCAGATAGTAACCGCTGCCGTGGTGAGCAGCCGTGGTAGTTAAAACTCCGGTTCCGGGCGATGGCGCGTACGCTCCCGTGGTGTTCCACGCTATCCACTCCCACGCCCAGGCGCCAAGAGCGTCGCTAGTCGTATGCCCGAAGAACGGGCCGGACCAGAAGCCTGAGCCGGACGGTCCTTGTGTTATGCCCGACAGGAGCGCGCCGTCGCGGTACAGATTGTACCTCGCGGTGGAGTTGTTGCCGGCTGTCGCGTTCTTGAGCGTCAGCGTATACGTGTGGTAGGTGTATCCATTGTCCACCGCTTCGACCGCGCCATTTGCGGTCGGACCTTTCAATTGCAGGGAGTCCGGACGAACGACGACTCCCGTTTCCTGGCAATCCGGCAGGTGGAGACCGAAGTTCTTGCCGTTGTTATACCAGCCCATCGGGCTTGGCGCGGCTTTCATCCTGACCGTCATGGTCACGCCGGTGTTCCTGTTGATCGTCAGAATTGGCCAGAGGGCAATCTTCGCTTTCGTGTTGGAGACCCGCCCCTGGTCCACGTACAGCCAGGCCGGTATTCCATTTTCCACAATCAGCTCTTCGGACACTCCGCGCTGAGTGGCCGATCCCTCGTACATAAGCCACGGCGACAAATCCACCGGCGATGACGTCGCGTTCCAGACCGTCCAACCGCCGCCTGACGGCGGGCCGACGGCGGGCCACGTCGGTTCGCTGCCGGTCCATACGTGCGTCGGAGATTCGTCCCACGCGTACTGGTAGTACGCCGCTTTTCCAGGCCCGAAGCCGCCCACGGGAGTGAAGTTTACAAGGCTGGAACTCTGCCAGGTCGCCGCCGCCGGGACGGAAGTAACCGTAGTCCCCGAGGGCGGTACCGACAGGCTCGTCTTGTATTCCATCGTGCTCGCGCAGGACGTATTGCCCGAATTGTCAAACGCCGTCACCGTGTATCCGTACTGCGTGTTCGGCACGAGCCCCGAATCGGTGAAGCTGGGAACGGTCGGCCAGCCGATGCTGACTCCTCCTCTGCACACCTGGTACTTGGTGGCCCCGGCCGCGGCGTCCCAGGCGAGCCACGCCCTGTTCCCCGACAGCGCCGAAACGGAAAGATTTGCCGGTTGGCTGAGCATTCCCGCCGGCGGCGCATAGCTGAGCCTCACCTGGCTGATAAAAATCGTAGCGCTCGCGCTGCCGACGTACAACCGGAAATCCGCCGCCTGCGATCCGATCCTGCGACCGAAGTTCACGTCATCCAAGCTCCACGTGGCCGTGCGCCACGTCGTGCCACCGTTCAGGTATACCGGCGGAAGCGGCTCGTCGTTTCTCCATATACTGTCGTAGTATGGCGTGATCGAGCCCGATGAGCCGTAATAGTCCACCTGGAGCCAAATCGTCCCCGGCGATCTGTCGTGAGCGAAGCCTTCGTCCGTCTGGAAATAGAAGTTCACATCGGACGTGTCCGTAGTTCGGCAGGACCGCCCGCCTGCCGTTGTCGCGTAGGTGTCGCCGTCGCCGCCCTGTGGATGCGTAATCCCGTCGGACACGATGCTCGACCCCAGCGTAACGTAGCCGTTATCCAGGCCGCGAACGGTAAAGACCTGGGAACTGACCTGGCCTAACAGATTGGTCGCGCTGAACCTCACCTTGTTCCTCGCCGCGCGACGCGCGCCAAAGAAAACGGTGTTGGCGGTGATGTGATACGGGTCGGTGGCGGTCCCCTCCCCCATCACTATGAAGCTGGCGTGGTTGATCCACGTCGCTCCGCCATCCGTGCTTAATTCGACCTTGAACAAGGCCGGGTTCAGGCCGGTGGCCGCGTCTACGATAGTGACCGAGCAGGTCGGGGTTGTCTCGGCGCTGTAGGCGGGGCTGAAGTCGCCGAACAGCGTGGACGGCACGGAGATGCCCAGCCTGCCCGCGGCGTTCATGAACCGACCGTGGAACAAATCGTAGTCCGTCGAGCCTGCCTGGAAGTCGCTGGAACCCTTTAAGATTGCGCTGACGCAGTCCAGGTCGAATATGGACCTCGGCACGTAGTTTCTCGCCACCATGCCCGAGAACGGGTATATCAGAGGCAAGCTATAACTGCAGTTGGTGATGTCGAACGATCGTTTCAGGGCCGAAGCCACCTTGGGTCCCGCCGTCGTTCCGAACCAATGCTTGCTCCAGTACTCGTAGATTTCGTCGGAGCTGAGGTCCGGATAGTCCGCCAGGGCGTCGAGAGCGAACATGTTGATCCTGTTTGGCGTCCGTACCGCCATGCCGTTGTCTCTGTCTATCCTGGCCGCCATTCCGTCCACGCCTCTCGGAAGGCCGAAATCGGTCCACAGGTGTTTCATATAATCGATGCCTGCCCACGGAGTGTACGTAAGCCCCCAGTATTCGCCCGTGAAGTCGAACTCCTCCAACTCGGGATGGCCGGTGGCCGTGCCGATGATGTCAAAGTCTTCCTGTATCACGTTCCAATCGCCGGCCCCGGTCGCTTTGCTCATCATCCAAATCCTGGGGTCGTTGCGGAGCAAAGCGTTGCGAATCCACCTCTCGTTCCCCCACGTGCGTATATAAAGCGACTTGTTGTTCCGGCTGCACACGTTCCACAGAGTCTCAATGGCTTGCGCCAGACTGTCCTCCGGGGTCTTACCCGTGTGGATGGTCGCCATGCGGTCGTCGAAGTCGGCGCCGGTGAAGTTCTCGCTGAACGTGAAGATCAGGCCGTCCGCGTTCGGGCACACGTCGAAAAGCGTCTCATACTGCGAGTCCATCCAGCTCCAAAAGCCGGGATCGTCCAGGTTGACCTTCCCCCCGACGAGATATTGCCCGGGCATGTTCGTGAACTGGATATCGTGCACCCATAACACCACTTCGCTGATGCCGTTTGCGTGCGCTGTATCGATGAGCTGGTTTATATCATTGCGCCTGTTGACGTCGTTGATCGGCTCCCACGCGTACATCATAATGTCATGCGAGATATGGAGCTGGTTCACGTGGTATTCCCGCGCCTTGGTGAGCAGGTCCAGGTGATACGGCATATCGTAGCGGATGAAAATCCAGCCCTTCTTGGTCACGGCGCCGGTAAAGTCGATCTGGAACTGGCGACCCGAACTCCACGGTCCCCACCCCGCCGGCTTGTGCAAACGCGCGAATACGTAGTAGGTCCCGTTCGCTAAAGTCCCCGAGTCGCACCAATCGTCCGAGCCGGCAACCTGGCCGGAGTCCCAACCATCCGCGTCATTGGCGCTGTTGGTCGTGTTGATGTGGACCTCGTACCGGTCGTGGTCGTCCCCGATCCACCGGATCACCGGCTTCTGAAGCGTCACGTTGGCTCCGTCCGTCGGGGTGACCAGTCTTGGCGCCGCGGGTGGATCACCCACGATGTTGACCGTAAAATCGCGGCCTGCCGCGCTCCACGGACCCCATCCGATCGGATTGTGCAGCCGCACGAAAACGTAGTATGTGGTATTGTCCGCCAGATCGCCCGTTGTGCAGGTGTCGGCGGCGCTCGAAACGACGCCCGAATCCCAGCCGTTCGCGTCCGCCGGCGTATTTGTGGTGTTGACGTGGACCTCGTAAGCGTCGTGCAGGTCGCCTTGCCACACAATGGGGACAGCGACGTCGCTCGCAACCGATCCGTCAGCGGGCGATGTGACCGAAGGCGCGGTTGGCGGTATCGTCGGGTTCCAAGCTCCGTCGCCGACCCGCGGCTCGTCGAAGAGTATCACGTGGTCGGTGGCCAGGTTGTAGTCCACGCGCTCGAACCTGATCAGCCCCAAAGTATTGTTCGGCCCGGTCCCGTGATTGAGGACTCCCATAGACGCGCCGTTCAAGAAGAACTCGCAGGTATTCGCCGTCGTGTTGATCTTGATGTCCAGATCGTTCCAGACGCCCGCCACTAAAGTGAAGGGGTTGGTGACGGTGCTGGTTCCGCCTATTCTCCCCCGACACGTATTGGCCGATCCGTAGAAACGCGCGAGACTCGCGCCGGCCGTATCGTCAAGCCACAGGCTCCACATCGTCGCCGACCCGCCCGATCCCGTACGCGCCTTGAAATGGACCCAGATGATTCCCCCGGTCCCCGTGTAGCTGGTGACCTGATAGGCGTCGAACGACCCGACTCCCCCGGTCATCTTCATGCACGGGCCGGCATCGACGGCTATCTGACTTCCCGCGCTGCCCTGCCACACGCCCCTGGGATTCGTCTTCCCGACCAGACTCGAACCCACGGTATAGTTGAAGTCCTCGGAGAAATAGGGATTTGTCGCCAGGGTGGCACGGGCCATCCCACACGCGGACACAACCAGCCCGGCAAACGCGAAAAGGCTGAATACGCGACTAAAGCGCTGGGAGAAAAACGCAGGACGGAGAGCCATGACGATACCTACCTAAAACAAAACAGGAGACTGCGATGAAGCGCTGATTCGAAGCAATTACAGCCTAGCGCCTATACGCTCGTTTGACAACCGGTAAAAGTACGGGGTACCACCTACCCCCTCCCCTTTCAGGGGAGGGCTGGGGAGGGGTTGAGCCGGCCTCTAACCTGGAGTATTCACGCGCGAATTGTAGGGGCGAACCCCTGTGTTCGCCCGAAGCTGTGCCCGTTGTTTCGGGATTTGAGGGTTGGGCGTCATACGCATGCTATCCCGGAGTATTCGCGACGATATCTGTGCGCAAACAGAGTGCGAAACCGAAACCCCTCACCCCATCCCTCTCCCGCTCGGGGGAGAGGGGGCTAACTGGGGCTAACAAGATACGTTATCTCGTAAGACAAAGGTAATCCCCTCTCCCTTGACGGGAGAGGGCTAGGGTGAGGGTGCTTCCGGTAAGTCCTCGTGAATAATCCGGACTATAGCAGACAGCTTCCGGTCCCAACCCGGAAATCCCGAAACGGGGCGCTTCTATGCTTCGGGACGAAAAACGTGTCCCGAAGCATAAATAAACTTCCCCACCCCCGGAACAAATCCCACCCGCCCGTCGTCTATTCACTATTAGTGGTCAAGCAACAGTGATTGTTGGCTCGTGGCCAGTGGTTAGTGGGGGACCGGAACCGTCAACTGACAACTGTCAACACACAACCGTCTCCGGGGCTGATAGCCAATAGCTATCCCATCTGTGTTTATCTGTGTGCATCTGTGGTTAGTTGTCCTTCGTGCTTTTGAGCGTTCGTGCTTTCGTGATGAGGATTCCCAGCGGTAGCTGCAAATTGCGCAACCGCGAAATGCGGGGTTTCCGAAACGAGCAGATAGGCGTGAATTACCAGTCAGTATCCGCTAGAATCCATGCAGTTTCGCTACGTTTCGCATGAATTTCGGTGCACTTTCATTGCTTTTTCACCACGTTTCGAGCCACGCTCGCGGCAGAACCCTCAACCTCTAGAACCCCTGTATGTCGCTTTGCTGGCGGACCAGAAGCACACGGCAGAGGCCGATGTCCGAGTCATACACGGAGCTGACGCCGGTGACCACGGCGTACGACCCTGTCGCGGGCGGAGTCACTCCAGCGGGCACGGCCACCTTGATGCCGGCCGGACTGCCGGGCCCGATCTCGGGATAGTCGTCATACCCTGAGCCGTCGTCTATATAGAAGCTGTCGACCCCGACCCAGGTGACCCTCCCCCAGGTCCTTATCAGCGACCCGATGGTATTCAGGCCCGGCACGTCTACAAGGAGACTTCCCCCTGAACTCGACGCGTACGCCTTGACGCCGGCCTGGCCGGTGTTGGCGACCGGATCGTACATGAACGCCTGGCCGCCTATCGACCGCTCGGACATGCTCGGCGGGTCGATGCTGCCGGCGCCCGTGGGAAATACCGCGTCCGCGGCCAACAGTTTCTCTGTTTCGGAGCCGGCCAGCGTTCCCGCCATGTCCACGACGGTCCCCACTGTCATCGGCCTGTTGGTGACGACCCGGATCCCCATCTCATAGCGCTCCTGGATATAGGCGCAGTCGGGAAAGACCGCCGTAACCGTCTTGCCGTAAAGCGCCGCGGGAGCGCCGTCGGCCAGGGCTTTGGCCCCGGCTACCTTCTCCTGTCGCGGCGCCGCGGTTACGCCGTCGCTGGAGCCGGTGTAGTTGTTCGAGCCAACAAACCCTTTGACCGTAACATAGTACGTATTGCCTTCGGCCAGGGCCAGCCCTGTCCTGGTGGTCTCAAGAGAGAGGCCGACATTGGCGAACGGCGCGATGTCCTGCGCGCCGGCGGACGAGCCGATTGCGTACTCATAGTGGTTCGGGGACGGCCCCACCGGGCTCCACCTGACGTGGATGGCGTCCGCCGTGGTGTAAGCGCCGTCGTCCGTCACGGTCGGAGACACGGGAGTCGAGCCGTTCCAGTAGTAGTATGGCCCGAGATCGAGCGTCCCGTTGGGGACCCCGTTGGCGTTGAAGCCTTTCAGATGCAGGTAATAGCCGCTGCCGTAATGCGGCGCTGTGACCGTCAGTGTCCCCGTTCCCGGCGACGGCGCAAATGCGCCGCTCGTATTCCAGGCTATCCATTGCCACGCCCAGACGCCGAGAGCGTTGCTCGTTACCTGACCGAACCACGGGCCGGACCAAACTCCCGCGGTGGACGGTCCCTGAGTCAGGCTGGTAACAAGCGATCCATCACGATACAGGTCGTAGCGCGCGGTCGCGTTGTTGCCTGGCGTCGCGTTTTTCACGGTCAGGGTGTAGGTGTGATACGTGTAGCCGTTGCTGACCGACTGGCCCGGACTGTTGCCGGACGGACCGATTATCTGGAGATAGTCCGGCCTTACGATAACTCCGAGCTGTGGGCAGTCGAGCAGGTTTATGCCGAAATTAGACCCCGTGTTGAACCAGCCGAGCGGGCTGTCTCCCGCCCGCATTCTGACTGTCACGGTGGCTCCCGTATCTCTGTCTATGCTGAGGTTGGGCCATAGGGATATTTTGGCCTTCGTGTTGAAAATCCGCCCCTGGTCCGTCAACAGCCAGGCCGGCGCGCCGTAATCCGTAACCAGCGCCTCGGACATCAGCCGCTGCGTTGTGGAGCCTTCGAACAAAAGCCAACCGGAAGCGGGGTCGGTGGGCGAGATCAGAGGCCGCCAGACGGTCCATCCGCCGCCCTGCGGAGGGCCGAGGGCGGGCCATGTCGGCTCACTTCCGGTCCAGATATGTGTCGGCGACTCGTCCCAAGCGTACTGATAGTAAGCTGCTTTGCCATAGCCGAAACCGCCCACCGCCGTAAACTGGAAGTTGCCGGACGTTTGCCACGTGGCCGCCGCCGGATTGGACGTGACGTTGGACGTTGTAGGCGGCGGCGAGAGCGTAAGCGCATAGACCGCACGAGTCGCGCACGACGTATTGCCTGAGTTATCGTAGGCCGCTACCGTGTAGTTGTATTCGGTATTCGGCGAAAGGCCGGAGTCGGTAAAGACGGTTCCCGTGGGCCAGGAGACGGCGGCTCCGCCTCTGCAGACCTGGTATTTCGTGGCGCCCGGAACGGAGTTCCAGGTCAGCCCAACCTGCGACGAGGACAGCGAGGTAGCTCGCGTGTCCGAAGGCTGACCGAGCATACCCGACGGCGAGTTGTAGTACAGCCTGACGCCGCTGATGTAGACAACGTTCGCCGCGCTCCCCACGTAGAGGAGGACATCCGCGCCCTGTGAGCCTATCCTGTGACCGAAGTTGACGTTGTCGAGCCTCCAGGTCGCGGTGCGCCATCCGGTCCCACCGCTCAGGTACACCGGCGCCAGGGGCTCGTCGGTTCGCCAGATGCTGTCGTAGTAGGGCGTGATCGAACCCGAAGAGCCGTAGTAATCGACCTGCAGGTATACAGTCTGCGGCGACCTGTCGTAAGCGAAGCCATCGTCGGTCCGGAAGTAAAAGTTCACGTCACCTGAAGTGGCCAGCGTGCGGCAAGCCCTCCCGCCGGCTGTTGCTCCGACGGTGTCGCCGTCACCCGTCTGCGGATGGGATATGCCGTCCGACGTGACGGTCGAGGCCAGAGTAGCGTATCCGTTGTCCATGCCGCGGACCGTGTAGACCTTCGTCGCAGTCACGCTCGACAGATTCGTGGCGCTGAACCGGAGCTTGTTCCGGGCCGCGCGAAGCTGGCCGAAGGGCACGGAGTTGGCCGTAATATGGTATGGGTCGGTTGGCCCGCCGTCGGCGGAATAGGTGAAGTTCAGATAGTTCGTCCAGGTCGATCCGCCGTCCGTCGAATACTCGACCTTGAACAGGGACGGATTCAGGCCGGTCGCCGCGTCAACCACGGTGACCGAGCACGTCGGAGTTGTCTGAGAGCTGTCGGCCGGGCTGAAATCGCCGAAAAGTGTGGACGGCACAGCCAAGCCCAGCCTGCCCGCGGCGTTGGTGAGCCGGGTGCGGAAGGTGTTGTAGTCGGTGTAACCGGGACGAAGAATAGTAGTGGAACTCAGAACGGCCTTTGCGCAGTCGATGTCGAACAGAGACCGGAGGCAGTAGTCTCCGGCAACAACCGTCGAGAACGGGTAAATGTTGGGCCGTCCGTAACAGGCGTTGGTGATGTCGAAGGTCCTTTTGAGAGACGAAGCGACCCTATCGGCGACCGATCCAAACCAGTGACTACTCCAGTAGTCGTAGATATCGTCCGCCGCCAAATCCGGATAGTCGGCCAGGGCGTCGAGCGCGAACATGTCTATCCTGTTCGGGCACTCTATGGTCCTGGGGACTATTCCGGTGTCCGCCCTGTCTTCCCTGTCCACCCTGGCCACCATTCCGTCGGCGCCTCTCGGGAGGGCAAATTCGGACCACAGATGCCGCATATACTCGATTCCGGCGCGCGGTGTGTAAGTGTACCCCCAGTATTCGCCGACAAAATCGAATTCGACCAGGTCGGGGTGTCCGACGCACGTGCCGATTATGTCGTAGTCCTCCTGGATCACGTCCCAGTCGGCTGCGCCGGTCGCCTTGCTCATCATCCAAATTCTGGGATCGTTGCGCATGATTGCATTGCGGACCCACCTGTCGGGCCCCGCGCCGGCCCAGGTGCGCACATAGAGCGACTTGTTATGCCGGCCGCAGACATTCCAGATGGTCTGGATGGCCTGAGCCATAGTGTCCTCCGGCGTCTTGCCTGTATGAATGGTCTTCAGGCGGTCGTCGAAATCCGCGCCGCTGAAGTTCTCGCTGAACGTGAAGACGAGACCGTCGGCATTTGGGCAAACCTGGAAAAGCAGCTCGTACTGGCCGTCCATCCAGGTCCAGAAGCCGGGATCGTCCAGGTTGACCTTGCCGCCGATAAGGTACTGCGACGGCATGTTCGTAAACTGGACGTCGTGCACCCACAAAACGACTTCACTCACGCCGTTCGCGTGCGCCGCGTCGATGAGCTGGTTCACGTTATTGCGGACCGTGATATCGTTGATCGGCTGCCACGCGTACATCATGATGCTGTGCGACAACTGAACGTGGTTCACGTGGTATTCCCGCGCATGGGTGAGTAGATCGAGATGATACGGCACGTCGTCCCGAATCATGACCCATCCCTTTTTGGCCGCCGGGCCGATCACGTTGATATTGAACGCGCGGCCCGAGCTCCACGGTCCCCAACCCGCGCCATTGTGAAGGCGGACAAACACGTAGTACGGTCCGTTCGCGATAGCCGGCGCGTCGCACACGTCGTTCGTGCCGGACACCTGTCCGGAATCCCAGGCGTCAGCGTCGCTCGGCGAGCCGGTCGTGTTTATGTGGACCTCGTAACTGTCGTGAGCGTCGCCGATCCATCGCACAACCGGCGCCGCGATGGCCACGTTCGCCCCGACCGTCGGGGTCACAATCGCAGGCGCGGCGGGATCCCCGGCGGTCACGTAGACCGTGAAACTGTGGCCGTTGGCGCTCCAGGGCCCCCACCCCATCTCGTTATGCAGGCGTACGAACAGGTAATAGGTCCCGTTTGCCAGAGTGTCCGAGAGACACGAGTCCGCCGAACTGGATACCGCGCCGGAATCCCATACGATGTTGCTGTCGGGGGTGTCGGAAGAGTTGATGTGCGTCTCGTAAGCGTCGTGGGCGTCGCCGCTCCACTGCGCGAGCGGGGTACGGGTCGCTATTGTGGAACCGTCGCCGGGATACACAACGGTGGGCGCGCGTGGGATACTAACCGTGAACGTATGGCCCGTTGCGCTCCATTGGCCCCATCCCGCCGCGCCGTGGATGCGAACGAACACGTAATAACTCCCGTTGGCAAGAGACCCGCTGACGCAGGAGTTGGCGGAACTCGACACCGAGCCGGAGTCCCAGACGATTCCGGTTTCCGGACTGTTCACGGAGTTGATATGCGCTTCGTATGCGTCGTGGCTCGCGCCCGTCCATTGGATAAACGGAGTTCGCGTCGGAACTACGGCCCCGCTGACCGGGGATATCACACTCGGCGCGGCAGGCGGGCCTATCGGGTCCCACAGCCCGGGGCCGTAAGCCCCATCGTTATTCCCGGCTATCCAGTCAAAACACCACGTTCCGGTCCCGACCGCTCCGGCGTGACCGGCGAAGAAGCCGTCGTAACCGTCGTGAACGCCCGCCGCGTTATGGGTGATAATGAGCTGTCCGTCGCGGTAAACGTTCCACACCGCGCTGCCGTTGTCACCCTGGACGCTGTTCAGAACGGTCAGATAGTACCGGTGATAGTTCGTTGTGTCCGGGGTAAACGAGTAGGGAGTCCCCTGCTCAGCGCCGTCGAATAGAGACAATGCAGCCTGGTCAGGACGAATGCGCAGGCACACGCCGCCAACGTTTCCGTTCGAGATGCCCAGGTTGAACGAGCTGCCCGCGGCGCTTTCGCACTTGATGTTGGCAGCAAGGCTTATGCCCCTGTTGAACGAAACATCACCGAGGCCCGTGTGCCGCTCGCTGCAGCGATTGGTCCCGCTCGCGTCAACAAGTCTCCATACGTTGGAGCCGCCGTCGCTGGGGTTCGTGCTTGTGATCCCGCCACCGTTTTCGAGCGAAGCGGAGCCGTAAATGCTCCAACCCGCGCCTGACGGCAGCGAATCGCCGGTGTAGAGGAACTCCCCCGCTGAAACACCGCAAGGGATAACGACGACGAGGAAGATCAGTACCAGGCTCAGACAAGCCGTGCGCATACGCTATCCACTCCTTCCGCTTCCAGCCGCACGGGAGCGTGGTTTGCGACGGGCAAAGGAGGGTCCCGTGTAGGAAGTGGCTTCACATCGAACATACCTCTTACAGCGCCGGCTGTCAAGCTGTAAGAATTACCAGGTAGGGGGTCGTGGGTGATGGGTGATGGGTAATGGTCGGAGACGTCGCCCGTCATTGGTAGACCCGGCTTCTGTGTCCTACCGCCAGCACAAGCACAACTACCCGAGCGTCCTCTATCCGACAAACAACCCGGTAATCGCCTACGCGATAGCGCCACAGCCCTGCCCTTTCCGCCAAGAGCGGTTTTCCAATGCGGCGCGGGTCTTCTTCGGTCGCGATGCGCTCTCGTAAAAACGTCACAATCCTGCGCCGCGCCTCTTGACCGAGTTTCTTCGCTTCTCTGACGGCCCTTTCGTCCCACTCAACCGTCCAGGCCAAGTTCCCTCTCCGCCTCTTCCATTGTCAGCCGCCGGCCGGGTCTTTCCAGCCGCTCCACCGCAATGTAGGTGTCTTCCAGGTCGTCCATGAGCCGCAGAATCGCTTCCCTGGCGTAGTACGTCTTTGTCCTTCCGGTTCGCCTTGCAAGAGCCGTCAGCCGCTCGTCAATCTCGGCCGGCAGCCGGATAGCTATCATCGTTCTCGATTTCATATCCATCGCCCCTTCTTGATATACATGTATAGCATACCACGTACGCGATGTGTGTCAATGCAGAACGTTCAAACAACCGCCTCTATCAGCTCCGTTCCGCCGGAAGTGGCGATAGCGACCGGAAAGCCCGGTTGGCTGCCCGCCGCTCCCCATTCTCCGGACGGGTTCAACGCAATGACGCCGATCAGCGGTTGTTCACCTGTTCGCGGATTCTCTGAAGCAATCCATCCCAGCGCGGAGAGGCAGGCTTCATGAGGCGGCGCGCCCCTTCGCATCTCCTCGACTATGCGGAAACTGACGACGTAACGCATGATGACCTCACCCGGCCCGGTCGCCGCCGCCGCTCCAGCCAGTTGGTCGCAGTACAATCCGCAACCGACAAGCGGGGTGTCGCCGACTCTTCCGGGGAGTTTGTACGCGATCCCACTGGTGGATGTGCCCGCGCACAGACCGCCGGCGCCGTCAAGCGCAAGGACGCAGACGGTATCGTGGGAGGATTCGGATTCGCCGCGCGATCGCTTCCACTCCTCCCATTCGAGTCTCCGGTGTTCAGTAAGAAGCCAGCGCGGCTTGAACCCTTGTTCAACAGCAAATTGCCGCGCGCCTTCACCGACTAGCAGATTGTGGGGAGTCTTCTCCATCACAAGACGCGCTACGGAGATGGCTTCGCCTATATCTCTGATGCCGGCAACCGCTCCGTATCGACGGCCGGGGCCGCACATTACCGCGGCGTCGAGCTCTACGATTCCATCCGCGTTTGGCCTGCCGCCAAGACCCACGGAGGCCGCATCGAGGTCCTCCTCCGTCACCCTGACGCCCTTTTCAACGGCGTCCAGCGCGGACGCGCCCGCCGCCAGATTCCGATAGGTTTCCCGGCAGGCGCCGAGGCCGAATTTCCAGGTCGCTACTGCGATCAGGGGCAAGTCTTCGTCCTCCTTCAACGAGGGATAAAACCCCCTCTCCCTGGTAGGGAGAGGGCTGGGGTGAGGGTTGAGCTTGACCTCCAACCTCCAACTTCCAACCTGTACGAGGGGGCTGGGTCAGAGGAGATTCAGATCTACTATCACCATGCGGCCCGGCACGGGGCGGCGGATGGCCGCCTACGGCTTGTCTTCCACTCCGTCTTTCCAGTAAAGAGGCGCGAGATATACGCCGCCCTGGCCCCATCCGCAGTGGCTGACGTACCACTTGCCGTCGGTGTCGCGGATGACTTCAGCAGCATGCGCGTTGATGTGTCCGACCCGATTCCGCAGGTCCCAATGAAACGGGTCCTTGCTCCGGAAGACGTCCGTCCCGCGATAGCCGCCGCGCGGACCGAGGAAGAGATAGTAGCATTTGCCGCGCTTTACCACGAACGGCGATTCGCACGGGCCGCCATACGTCCCCTTCCCCTCGCCGGGTTCGGCAAACGCCGTGTGCCTTTCGCCCCAGGTGGAGAGGTCTTTGCTGGTCCGGTAGGCGACGATGTGGTTTCCGCCGCCGGGATCGCTCGTTGCAGTGTAGTACATCACCCACTTGTCCCCCACTCTGAGCACAAACGGATCGCGGGCGTCCCAGCCGTCCACCACCACTGGATTCTTCGGATGCCTCTTCCACGCATATAAGTCTGTAGAAGTTGCGAGGTGAATCTTGTACTTCGTGCTGTCAGCGCCGCCGGCGCAATAGAACATATAGTACGTGCCTTTGTAAGAGACGACGCACGGCGCCCACAGGTGGGTTTCTTCGATGCTTGGATCAACTGTCAGCGCGAAAGGCTTCTTGTCCCACGGCTTTTGGCTCAGGCTCATCGCGACGGCGTGAGCGAAGTTGTCCTCATCCAGAGGGTCCGCCGGTTCAGCGTGTGTAATACCGAAGAGGCTCCATGCTCCGTCCGGGCCGCGGGCGAAGCAGTGGTCATTTATGTACCATGGTTGCTTTTCACCGACGCTGGGGTCGTAGATCTTAACGAACTCACCGGCGCTGACCAAATCCTCAGAAGCTGTCGTCGCGCCGGCGGACAGGAGCAGCAGGATGATTATGCACGGAAACATCAGTCTCATTTATCGTCCTCACGTACGCGCGGGGTCAGGAATTGGACGCCGATGGCGTCTCCTCCTGGACAACGCCCTGTCCCTCGCAAATCCGTTTCGCCGACTCCGCCATCGCGCCGTCCCCCGCAAACATGTCCCGCAAGCCCTCACGGAACGAATACTGAGGCTCGTATCTCAGCATCTTGCGCGCTTTGGATATGTCGAATACGAATCTGGAGGCGTCCACGGCCCGCTGCTCGATTCTCTCTATCTCGCCATGGTAGCCCGCCATCTCACAGACGATCGTTCCCGCCTCCTCGGCGCTCAACTCTTCGCCGGTCCCTATATTGTAAACCTGGTTCCACTTGTCCCAACTAGCGGTGAGCGCCAAATAGTTGGCCATGGCGACGTCCTTCACGTACGTGAAATCATTGCCCTGCTTTCCTCCGTAGAGAGTCGGCGCCATGCCGCGGTTAATCCGGTCCAGAAACCCGCCGATCAACCCGTGGCCTCTCTTCTCCCTGCCGTACAGATGGGCGTATCTCAGGATTATGTGCGGCGAATGCTCGGCGGTATACAGTTCTGCCACATACTTGGTGCATCCATAGACCGAGTTGCCCCGGGCCGGGAACTCCTCCGTAATGGGCGGGTCGAGCTTGATGGGCATGTAGACCGATCCGGTGGACGCATATATCATAGGAATGCTGTAGTTCGCGGCGTAGCGCAGGACATTTCTGGTTCCGAGTACGTTGGTCTCAAAGGCTAGTTTAGGATCGCCGTCAGCGTCCTCGAATCGCGTGATCGCCGCGAGATGCAGGATTCTGTCGGGGCGCTCGGCTAAATGGATCTCGCGGCGAATATCCCTGCCATCCATAATGTCATAGCCGATGACCTCGTGCCCTTCGCTTTCCAGCAGTCGCTGCGTCTCCTGCCCTACAAAGCCCAAATTGCCCGTAATAAGAACTTTCATCGTTCCTCCAGCCGTAACTTCTACGTCCGCCTTCGCGTATGACTACGGCGGCGTCAGCCTACCAATAATACATGACGCCTTGCCATTCGTTAATGGCACGGCCTTACGCTGCTCTCACGCAGCCTGTTTCGTTCGGAGGTGCCGATGGAGGGATTCCGCCCGCACGTGGACCAGCGCCACATCGAGCCGGCTCGTCGCTACTCAATGGTACCGAGTATGCTGGATTGTGTCAACTAGTCTGGTTCAAGGAGTCGGAAGAGTCGAGGGTGTCGAGAGAGTCGAGGTCAGCCCCCTCCCCATTCAGGGGAGGGGTGGGGTCAGTTCAGACTATAGCCCCTTCTCGATCGGGCGTTATTTGCAATGACGCCCGAAACAGAACTTAGAGCGAGTTCAGGTTCGCGGGAGTGTCATTCCGACCGAAGTGGAGGAATCTGCTTTTTCCGGTTGCGTCACGCTTAGATGCAGACCTCTCGACTCCGCCGGCGCTCCGCTCCTAAGGAAGCGTCCCGTTTCGGGATTTCCGGGCTGGGACCCGAGGTTGTCTGCTATAGCCTCCGTATGGCGCCCAACCCTCAAATCCCGAAACACCGGGGTGGTTCCTTTCCGAAATAACCCCTATGCATCGCGGTCGGATGCTCAACACTACAGCTTAGGTCAATCGCCCAAATCTTTCGTGTTTCCGTCCTTTCGTGCTTTCGTGATCAACCCCCCTTGTACTTGGGATCCGCCCCATTTCCTCCCAAACCTTCACTAATGCGCGTGGATACGTTATAATCGGGTGTTTGTGCCGGGTAGGATGGTTGTTGGTTATCGGTTGGCAGTCCTATCCGTCCTATCTGCCGTCCTATTTTCGATTCCCAGTTAGCTGATAGCTGAAAGCTGAGCTATTTACAGAGGAGGAAACTTAGACGATGAGCGCATCCATTGAAGCGGTGATGGCGAGAGAGATTCTGGATTCACGAGGCAATCCGACTGTAGAGGTAGATGTTTACCTCGACAACGGTGTAATGGGTCGCGCGGCCGTGCCGTCCGGGGCATCCACCGGAGCGCACGAGGCGGTCGAGATGCGCGACGGCGATGAGTCGCGCTATGGCGGCAAGGGCGTGTTGACGGCTGTCGATAACGTGAACGAGACGATCGCGCCCGAGGTCATCAATATGTACGCTTTCGACCAGATAGGCATCGATCAGACGATGATCGACCTGGACGGCACGCCGAACAAAGAGAAACTCGGCGCGAATGCCATACTCGCCGTGTCGCTGGCGGTGGCAAAGGCAGCGGCGCGCTCGATGGGCCTGCCGCTTTTCCGGTACATCGGAGGAACCAACGCCCGTCAGCTTCCCGTTCCGATGATGAACATCCTCAATGGAGGAAAGCACGCGGACAACAATGTGGACCTGCAGGAGTTCATGTGCATGCCGGCCGGCGCCGGGAGTTTCGCCGAAGCCCTGAGAATGGGCGCGGAGGTCTTCCATAGCCTGGCCAAGGTTTTGAAATCCAAGGGGTTGAACACCGCGGTGGGCGATGAAGGCGGTTTTGCCCCGAACCTCAAGTCCAATGAAGAAGCTATCCAAGTGATCATCGAAGCGATCGAGAAGGCCGGCTATACGCCGGGCGCTCAGATATTCATCGCGCTCGACCCCGCCGCCACTGAACTTTACAAGGACGGCAAGTACGTTTTTCAAGGCGATGGCGTGACGCGGACATCCGAGGAGATGGTCGGCTTCTTCGAGGACCTCGTAAACAAGTACCCGATTATCTCAATAGAAGATGGAATGGCGGAAGACGATTGGGACGGGTGGAAACTGTTCACCGACCGGCTGGGTTCGCGCATCCAGACCGTCGGCGACGATCTGTACGTCACGAATACCGAAAGGCTCCGCAAGGGGATCCGGATGGGCGCCACCAACTCGATCCTCATCAAGCTCAACCAGATCGGGACGCTGACCGAGACGCTGAACGCGATCGAAATGGCCAAGCGGGCAAGCTTTTCCGCGGTCGTTTCACACAGGTCGGGCGAGACGGAGGACACGACCATCGCCCACGTCGCGGTAGCTACGAACGCGGGCCAGATCAAGACCGGAGCGCCGTCCAGAACGGACCGCGTGGCCAAATACAACGAGCTTCTCAGGATCGAGGAGCAATTGTCCGACGACGCGAGATTCCCGGGCCTGGAGGCATTTTACAATATACGGAAGTAGGGTTTCGGAGTTGTAGGGTTGCAGGGTTATAGGGTTATAGGGTTATAGGGTTATAGGGTTATAGGGTTATAGGGGCATGTGGGGGATTCAGGAGTCTCGCGACTCCTTCGACTCATTCGACTCCTTCGACTCCTTCGACTTCCTCGACTCCTTCGACTCTTTCGACTCTTTTGTATAAGGGCTAGTCACCGTGCGGAAGACGAAAATAGTCTGCACAATCGGGCCGGCCAGTTCCTCCGAGGAGGGGCTGGCCGCCCTCATAAGGGCGGGGATGGACGTCGCGCGCCTCAACTTCTCTCACGGCAGCTACGATGAGCACGCTGAGAGGTTCGCCGCTATCCGCCGCATTTCGGCCGAGATGGGCAGAATCGTCGGTGTTCTGCAGGATCTGTCCGGGCCGAAGATCCGCATCGGGACTATTCGCGAGGAGCCGGTCGTTCTCGAACCCGGACAGCGACTCGTACTCACCACCCGTTCCGTTCCCGGCGATTCCCGGGAAGTGAACCTCCCCCACCCCGAGTTGGTCAGCCAAATGCGCCGGGGCCGGCACATTTTCCTTGACGACGCCAAGATCGAGCTGCGCGTCCTGTCGGCCACCGAGACCGACGTGGAGACAATTGTAGTCGCCGGCGGGCCTCTCAGTTCGCGCAAAGGCGTTACAGCTCCGGGAACGACGCTGCCGCAGCCGTCGTTGACCGACAAAGATGCGCGGGATCTCAGCTTCGGCCTGAAGCTGGGCGTCGACTGGGTCGCTGCTTCGTTCGTTCGGTCCGCCGACGACGCCGGTCCCATCCGACGGATTATGGATGAGTTGGGTGTACACGTCCCCATTATCGCCAAAATCGAGCGACCCGAGGCCGTCCGCCGGATAGACGCCATAGTCGAAGCCTTCGACGGCGTTATGGTCGCGCGCGGCGATTTGGGCATCGAGCTGCCGGTGGAGCGGGTCCCGCTGATCCAGAAGTCCATCATACGCAAGTGTAATGCGGCCGGCAAGCCGGTCATCACGGCCACTCAGATGCTGGACTCGATGATGCACAACCCCCGTCCCACGCGGGCGGAAGTGACGGACGTGGCAAACGCGATACTGGACGGGGCCGACGCCACGATGCTGTCGGGAGAGACGGCGGTGGGCCAGTACCCGCTGCGCGCCGTCAAGATAATGGCCCGCATAGCGGTGACGACGGAGAGGGCGCTTCGCGCCGGAACACCGGAGGATCGACCCGCGGCGAACGTGACGGATGCAATCGGGGAGGCGGCGGCCGAACTGGCGAGCGACTTGAACCTTCGGGCGATCATCACCAGCACCGCGACCGGCGGCACCGCGCGCAGAATTTCAAAGCGCCGGCCAAGAGCGCGTATCATAGCGGCGGCGACGCAGGATTCGGTCGCCCGACAGTTGACGCTTTCGTGGGGCGTTATCCCGCTCAGCGTGCCGTCGCGCCAAACGACGGACGAGACTATCGAGCAGGCGATCGCCGTCGCGAAGGAAGCGAAGCTGGTGAAGACCGGCGACACGGTGGTCGTCACCGGCGGATTTCCGGTCGGCGCGCCGGGGCGGACGAATCTGATCAAGATAGAGAGGGTTGGATAGTTGTTGGTTGTTAGCCCGATTTATTCACGGAACGCTTGTTTTGCGGACGCCCCGCGGATGTCATCCTGAGCTTGCGAAGGATCTTCTCCCGGATAGCTGCAACGTCCAACTGCGAAGCCGAACCTGGCGCTTGTGCGATAGAAGATTCTT
>JAUSGG010000012.1 GCA_030649165.1 Armatimonadota bacterium | reverse complement strand
CGGATCGAACCAGTCCGCTTGAATCACGCCGGCCTTGAGGTTGTCGATGACCGTGCGCGCGACCACGCCGCCAAAGTGCCGGAACGCATTTTCTGTACAGCGGATAAAACTGTCGGTCGTTTGGCGCCAGACCGCTTCGGTGTAGCCTTTGCGCGAATGGCTGCCCTCCGCCCCGACCAATTGCTCTTCGCCAATCACCGCGGCGCTCCCCTTACTCGCCAGGGTGCTGCCTTCCGCCTGGCCTTTGCCGTGCGCAAGGCCGCCCTAAATTGTCCATCCTTGAAAGATCGCAAAATCGGCCCGCATTCGATCCGTCATTCGACGGCCATGGCGCTTCTCCAAGCCGGCGTCTCCCTCGAGGTCATTGCCCTCTATCTCGGACACGAACAGCCATCCACGACCCATGGATACATTGAGGCGGATCTAAAAATGAAGGCTGATTGCCTCCGACGCTTGGTCGAAACTTCGGCGCCAAAGCGTCCGCCCGCCGAGCCACCATCGCGCGTCCTCGCCTTCCTCGAAGCCCTCTGATTATGTCAAGTCAGCTCCCACAGCCATCCCTCCGTTTCCCTCCGCAACGCCGCCCTACCACCTCGCAGCTTTACATAACCGACACCTTTACATCATCGATGGACGTATCACTGACTCGGATGCGGTTTGGGCCGATCTGGTCGACAAGAAATATCTGGCCGAGGTCCAGCGGATCAATGGCCGCGCGTTTCTTTGTGTGTTCGATTTGGCCGGTCACTGCCGGCACACGGAGAAAACGAACCTGGCCTATGGCGCTATGTTCGGACCTGACATCGCTGATGTGCGAGAATGGCAGGATCGCGTGGTATCCATCGTTGACGGTTGGAAAAAGTGAGGACCCTCGCCGTGAGATCAAAATGGGTAAGGGTCTCGAAAATCGCCACGGTGGAAAGTGCGCGCCGGGGGCTCGAAAAGCTGGCCGCCGTTACGGCCGAACAGCCGACGATGCCAAAAGAACAGCCCGAGATTCCCGAGCATGAATTGCCTGTCGGCTACGAAATCGAGGGCAGGTTCGTGGATGCGCCCGTGCCCGGAGGAAATTTCGTCGTGCTGCGCCACCGGCGCCATGGCATTCCGGCACTGGGGCTCTTCGGGTCGACGCCGGTGCGGGAGGTTCTCGTCGTGACGCGCAATTCGACCGCGTGGTGGCTGCGCCGGCTCCTTGAGCGGTGATGCCGCGACCCCAGCGAAACCGCGATCAGTCGTTATCCCAGAATTGCGGAATACTCTCCTCGGAAGCAGGTGCGACTCGAGCGAGATGGATGTCTCGTGAAGCGTTGCCATTACAGGAACTAGCCGTTCCATTTCATGGCCGGCCACCGGCCCGGCGGAGTTTCCACTGACCGGCGCCGATCGATTGATCGATTCAACGTCGAGGCCGGACCAGAATTTCTCGGAATTGATCCGTTTTCCGGCGAGTTGCATCCGCTGGCGACCCGCGCATTGGCCGTGAAATTCCAGAATATCCCACAGACGGTCCAGCGTCCAGCTGGCATCAGCGCGTCGGCGGTCGCAAACCAGAGGGAGCCCAAGGAGAAGATGTGGGGGTGTAATCCTAGCCAATGCACCCCAACACGACGCAAGGCGTCGTACTTCTTAAATGTATGGCGGCTTATTGGAAGAGCCGCAGAGCAGCAGAGAGGGTTTGGTGCAGCGGCCGCCGGCGTCCTGCGGAAACGCTCCCTAGCTTCGTCCGGATTTGGTCCTTCCGAACGACGGGGAAGAATACGCAGTCGAAAACGGTCAGGTGGTCACACCCGTCCGCGTCGTCCAAGAGGATCTGACCCGGGCGAATCGACTCAGCCGGACGCTTCGTTGTGCCATATATCACGTTGACCTTCGGCCAACGATGATCGCCCGCGATCTCGGTCGGTGAGAGAATAATGGCTGGGTGCTCGTCGCGGTCCTGCGGATTGATGCGGACTTTGACGACGTCCCATTGGCGGAGATTCATCGGTGGTAGGGTGCGGCTTCGTCGTCTGTTGCCGTGGCGGACATAGTGGCGATTTCGGCGTCGGTCCGGGCGAGTGCACCCGCTGGATATACCGGGATCGGGTCTGGCATCGTAGCCGGTACGAGCTGCACAACCTTGCTCCCGCGCCGGATGAAAACCGGTTTCGCACGCAGAGCGTCGTCGACCAACTTGCCTAGGCGGGGCTTTGCTTCGCTGACGGTCAGTGTCTTCATGGACCGAAAAGTAGACCGAAAAGCGGACTGTTTTCAAGTTCAATGATTTGCGGCCCGACGCATTCTTCTTTCTTCCTGCCGCGTGCGTGGGTTCCCGCCGATCAACGTCCTTATCTGGAATGGCTTTACCATCTCACTCCTGAACGGCACCAGCGGCGAGCTTGTTTCGCAATGGTTCGGCCCTTCAGCTGGGCCTCATGCGCCGCACGACTCCGTGCATCTTCGCGATGTTTGAGCGTCGTCATGCGCTGCGTTGCAGCGCTCGCGATACATGCTATTCCCCGGAGGATTCTTCTCGCCCCGCTTCCCGCTTCTTGAGGTTCTCGAACTGCGGGCGCGAAAACCGGGTTGCGTTTTTCGGAATTTGGAAGAGCCCAAACTGCGATAGCGCAATGCTTGCCGCAGCCTTGGTGACGCGAAGCCTAAGCCTCGTCGTGACGATGCCCGTGTCGTCACCTTCACCGGTAAAAGCTATCGGCTCAAAAACGTGGCCATCGAGCACACCCCGGTCGCCGCAGATTCGTCCGATGACTAACCTTCCCATCACCTCACCCCCCGCCCTCTCCTCAAAGGAGAGGGAGCTCCTCCCGCTGCGCGTGGCTTG
>JAUSGG010000005.1 GCA_030649165.1 Armatimonadota bacterium | reverse complement strand
CGCCGCTTGATGAGCTGCACTTTAGTTGGAAACCCCATAGCAACCTCCTATGCTCTAGTCATATCACTAGATTCCACATCACGAAGAAAAAATCCTCCTCCAAGCTGGAAGAGGACCTGAACTAATCTCATATTATCTAGTTAAAAGCCAAACTACAGCCCCTCTCCCTGGAAGGGAGAGGGCTGGGGTGAGGGTTGAACCCTACTCCACCTTCCAACCTCTAACTTCTAACCTCTAAACCGGGCGGCCGTTGGTTTGTACCGAGAATGTTATAGCTGATTACCGGAAGTCGGCCTCCGGCTTCATCTCAAGAGCCCGGACCTTGGGCGGACACTCCGCGGCGCAAATCCCGCAGCCCTTGCAGTGCTCGTAGTCGATTCCGACCATTTTGCCGTCCTGGACGAGTATGGAGCTGTCGGGGCAAAACATCCAGCAAATCAGACAGGAGATGCATTTTTCCGAATCCCAGATCGGGCGGTCGGTCCGCCAATCACCCGTGTTATACTCGGCGGCGTTACCGGCGTCGGGCATAATCCCACCACGCGGCAACTCATGCCACGGCTGCTCGAAAATGGTCTTCTTCTTTTCCTTAACCTGTGCCATTCACTGATCTCCTCGATTGCTGTAGGTCCGTTGATATTATAGCACATTGCGGGCGGAGTCGAAAGAGTCGAAGGTAACTGTTCACGATTAGGTAGACTGTCGGTCGTTATTCCTCCGTCCTCGGAAGAAGACGAGCGTAATCCCCTCTCCCTTGACGGGAGAGGGTTAGGGTGAGGGTGATACAATTCTACCCATTCCTGAACTCTTACAGTCGAAGGAGTCGGGGGGAGTCGGACAAGTCAGACGGAAACCTCCTGCCAGAACTGCGTAGGGGTCAGGATCTTCGTGCGCCCCACTTGTTTCAGCTTCAGGAGATGCCTGTCGCTGGTTATCAGATAGTCCGCGTCGGCGCCGACCGCGCATTCCAGGAATGCCTGGTCCTCCCGATCTTCGCAGGTCACGGGCGCCGGCTTTCCCTCGACGCGCTCTCCGGCGTCCAGCGCCCTTTGCACAACCTCATCCACGTAACCCTTCGGCGCGCGGATTGTGCGGAGCACGATTTGCAGCCCCTTGAGCGTCTCGTCCGTGTAGACGAGCTTGAGCCGTCCGTCGATGCAGGCTCGTATCACCCTCGCCGACGCGCTGCCGCGGTTCCAAAACGCCGCGATAAACAGGTTGATATCCAGGGCCACGGCTGTGCGTTCAGTGATCAGTTAGACCTCCTCCTTCAATAACGCCGTTTCGGGAACAAGATTCCCGAAACACCGGCAGCGCTGCATTCTGACAGCTCGCTTTAGCTTGCTTTGAGCTGTACCAGGCTCGTCATTTATGGCGAGAGTCCACTCTCCTTCCCTCGCATTCGAGCGCGTCGCCGCATAACCCGGTATTACTACGAGGACGCGCGGCGCCGCCTGTACGGAATTACAGAATTGCGAGAGGAAGCTGCTATGACACAACTATCACTCTACTTTGGTATGTTGATGCTGACCGCGAATTTCTCCTCCACGGCGCAGGATATTCCGGGCGCGCCGCCCGCAATTGTCAGCCCTGCGCCGGCCCAGCCTGGGTACGAGGAGCAGAGGTTTGTGGACCTTGTGAACTACGAGCGCTGGAGCCGTGGAATGGAGCAACTCCAGGTGGACCCGGTCCTGGTGCGGGCCGCCCGGGCGCACAGCCGCGAGATGGCGTACAAGGACTATTTCGATCATCGTTCGCCGACACCCGGGCTTGAGACAGCTATGGACAGGTACTTGAACGCGCTCGGCCCCCGGCCCGATTACGCTTACCTGGGCGAAAACCTGTTCTACTGTTCGATCGTGGACGTGAACCGGGGCCACGACCGACTCATGAACAGCTCAGGCCACCGAGACAACATTCTGAACGACAGGTTCGACCACATCGGAGTCGGGGTCTACAAGTCTTCCGACGGGCAGTTCTGGGTTACGGAGATGTTCCTATCGAATGCGCCCGCTGGGTAAGGGGAGCACTGAGAGCTGAGGGCTGAGTTCTAAGTGCTAAGTGCTGAGTGGACCTCCCCCTAACCCCCTCCTAAGAGGAGGGGGGATTTGACCCCGACCAACCATCAACTGTCAACCACCACCCACCAACCACCAACGGACGGCTCGATGTAACTGTTCAGGAATGGTAAGTACGTACCGGCGACGTCATTCCGAGCAACCGACCCCGGTGCATCGGGATTATTTCGGAAAGGAACCACCCCGTTGTTTCGGGATTTGAGGGTTGGGCGGTATACCTATGCTATAGCGGACAACTTCCGGTCCCAACCCGGAAATCCCGAAACGGGGCGCTTCCTTAGGAGCGTAGCGAGGAATGACGTTTGCGGAAGGCAATTCATGTTCCTGACCTGTTACGGCTCGATTGACTTAGGCGAACTTCAAGCGCTACGATAAAGTGGATTATACGGAGCAGGTGGACGAGTCCATTCTGCTCCTGACTGTTTTATGGTGGCGCAAATGCTTCTGGCGATCGATGCCGGAAATACCAACATCACCTTCGGGGCCTATGACGGCGACAGGCTGGCGGCGGATTGGCGAGTCAGCGCGGATGGACGCCGGACCTCCGATGAATACGCGGTCCTGGTCGCCGGCCTGGCCGAAGGCGCGTCGATATCGCTCTCACAGTTGACTTCTGTTTCGATCTGCAGCGTGATCCCCCGAGCCATCGAACCGCTGCTGGCCTTCTCGCGCAAATACCTGAAGATCCAGGACCCATTCTTGCTTACTCCCGAGCTCGACCTGGGCATCCGCATTTGCTACGAACCGCGCACGGACGTGGGCGCGGACCGGCTCGCCAACGCAATCGCGGCCCACGCGCTTTATCCCGGCCCCGTGATTGTGGTCGATCTTGGCACGGCGACAACCTTCGACGCAATCGCTGAGAACGGAGATTATCTTGGCGGAGCGATTGCGCCGGGCATCGAGGTGTCGCTGGAGGCGCTCATCTCGAAGGCGGCGCAGCTCCGGCGGGTCAGGCTGGTCACTCCGCCGCGGGCGATAGGAACCACCACGGTATCGAGCGTGCAGTCCGGGATGATCTACGGTTTCGCCGGGCAGGTGGATGGCGTAGTTGGCAGATTGCAGGAGGAGATGGGCGGCGACGCCTACGTGGTCGCCACCGGCGGTTTGGCTGAACTGATCGCCCCGCATTCGCGCAGCATCCGCACGGTCAACCCCACGCTCACCCTCGAAGGGCTTCGACTCGCTTATGAAAGATATAGAGGCAAAGGCTAAGGCCCGCGCGTTCCGAATCGGCGGAGTGGTGATCGATCCTCCGCTGGTCCTTGCGCCGATGGCCGGCGTGACCAACGTCGCGTTTCGCCGTTTGTGCAAGCGCGCGGGCGGATGCGGCCTCGTGTGCGCGGAGATGGTGAGCAGTTACGGCCTGCACTACCACAACAGCCGCACGGGCGAGCTTCTGGTCATGAGCGACGAGGAGCGGCCGGTCTCCGTACAGTTGTTCGGCGCTCTGCCGGAAGTGATGGCCGACGCCGCGCGCAAGGTGGAGGAGGCAGGGGCGGACATAATCGACGTCAATATCGGCTGCCCGGTCCCCAAAGTCGTCAAGACCGGAGCGGCGGGCGCGCTGCTGAAGGATTTGGACTTGGCCGAGCATATAATCCGGGCCGTAGTCGGAGCGGTGAGGGTTCCGGTTACCGTCAAGACACGCGCGGGATGGAACGCCGAGCACGTGACGGCGGTCGAACTCGCGGTCAGAGCGCGGGACGCCGGGGCCGCGGCGATCGTCGTTCACGGACGAACGGTCTCACAAGGCTTTTCCGGGCGCGCCGACTGGACCGTGATACGTAAAGTGAAGGAGACGGTGACGATTCCCGTTATCGGGAACGGCGACGTGCGGACGCCTCAGGACGCGGCTCGGATGTTCGACGAGACAAATTGCGACGGCGTTATGGTCGGCCGGGGCGCGCTCGGCAATCCGTGGATATTTCGCGCCATCGACAGCTATCTGAAGACAGGCGAGCTTCTCCCCGATCCGAGTTGCGAAGACCGCACAGAGGCGGCGTGGCGGCACGCGCTGCTGCTGGCGTCGATTATGGACGAAAAGCAGGCGGTAAGGGAGCTGCGGGGCCAACTGGCATGGTATATTAAAGGAAGATCCGGGGCGTCGGAGATGCGAGGGCGGTTGAGCAAAGCCTCCACGCTCGATGAAATCCGGTCGATTCTTTATGAGACGAGTAGTTAGCGTAAGCCTGGGATCCAAGAAGGGCGATAAGACCGCGACGGCGACCTTCCTCGGCGAAGAGTTCGAGGTATCGCGCGTTTCCTGCGGCGGCGACTTGGAGAAGGCCGCGGAGATGATCCGCGACCTGGACGGCAAGGTGGACGCCATCGGCCTCGGCGGCATCGACAGGTACCTGGTGGCCGGAAACCGGAAGTACGCAATCCGCGACGCCGAGCGCATGATGCGTTACGCGCGGCAGACTCCGGTCGTGGACGGCAGCGGCATAAAGGACACGCTCGAACGCGAGGCGATCCTCTACCTGCAGGACAACGGCATCTTCGATTTCCGGGGCAAGAATGCCCTGGTGGTCTGCGCGGTGGACAGGTTCGGAACGGGCGAGACGATATACAACCTGGCCAAAGCGACGGTATTCGGCGACCTCATGTTTAACGTGGGAGCGCCGATACCGGTGCGCTCGTGGGGCGCGATCCAGCTCCTGGGCCGGATTCTGCTTCCCGTCGTCACGCGGCTCCCGTTCAAATGGCTCTACCCGACGGGCGACAAGCAGGACAAGATAACGCCGAAGCACGAGAAGTACTTCCGATGGGCTGACGTAATCGCGGGCGACTACAAGATCATCGGCAGGTTTATGCCGCCTCCCGAATCCGGCGCGATGGCGGGCAAGACGGTGATAACCAACACGCTGACGGAGCAGGACAAAGAGAATCTGAAAGCCCGCGGTGTGAGTATGGTCGTGACCTCGACGTTCGAGCTGGACGGCCGCAACTTCGGCACGAACGTGGTGGAAGGCGTACTGATCACGCTGGCGGGGAAACGGCCTGAGGAAATGACGAGGGAAGACTACCTGGAGCTGATAAGGAAGTTGGAGTGGAAGCCAACGGTGTATAGGTTTGCAGGTTTGTAGGTTCGTAGGGTTGTAGGGTTCTAAGGTTCTAAGGGTTCTAAGGTGTCGGATTCGGAATCGCCACCCAGCGGGCGTGCCGCCTCCCCATTCAGGGTTGGGTTGGGGTGGGATCTTGTCCGGATTTTGGGTCGGATGGGAGTGTCAATTGGAGAGATTTCCGATCCTTCGGTAGCAGAGTGGCAGCGACGCTGCCGAAGGATCTATAGAGGACCTCACCCCAGCCCTCTCCTATGAGGAGAGGAAGTCCCCCCTCCTGCTAGGAGGGGGTTAGGGGGCGGTCGAGTTCCGAGGTTCCGGGTTGGATAGGAGTTGTAATTGGAGAAATTCGCCTTCATAATGCACCCGCTGGAGGCAAAGCGGGATATTGCCAGAAAGTATCCGTTCGTGAAGTTTCTGCCGGAATCGTGGGTCGAGTTCGGGCTGAAGCACAAGGGCCCGATGCTGGTCTCGCACGTAACCGGCGTGAGATCGGCGACCGGGGCGGAGGCCGAGGGCTGGTTCGTCGGCTGTCCGTTGACGCCGAAGCAGATGCTTTCGCTGCCGATCGACTTCGTGTGGGAGAAGATAATCGGCGCGGGCAAGTTGGCCGCCGAGCTGGGAGCGGGGATCGTCGGTCTTGGGGCGTTCACGTCGGTCGTGGGTGACGGCGGGATTACAGTCGCCAACAATCTGGATATTGCAGTCACCAGCGGCAACAGTTACACCGTCGCCACGGCGATAGAGGGCGCGCTGAAAGCCGCCGAGATGATGGACATCGAGCCGTCCAAAGCGACCGCGGCGGTGGTCGGCGCGGCGGGATCGATCGGACGAACTTGCGCGGAGATCATGTCCCGCCAGGCCGCTGAGCTGATACTGATCGACAAGAACGCGGAACGAAACGAGGAGGTCGCCGAGGCGATTCGCCAAAAGGCGGCGGGAACGGTCTCGACGACGACCGATGTCCGCGAAGGAGTAGGGAAGGCCGACATTGTCGTGGCGGTGAGCAGCGCCGTGCACGCGATCATCGAGCCGTCGTACATCAAGCGGGGGGCTGTTGTGTGCGACGTCGCGCGTCCGAGGGACGTTTCCGTCCGGGTGGCGCAAGAGCGGGACGACGTTCTGGTCATCGAGGGCGGGGTCGTTGCCGTGCCGGGCGACGCGGAGTTCAACTTCAACTTCGGCTTCCCGCCGAAAACGGCGTACGCCTGCATGTCCGAGACAATGATGCTGGCTCTGGAAGGCAGATACGAGAACTATACTCTGGGCCGCGAGCTGACGACTTCGCAAGTGGACGAGATCAAGCAGATTGGCGACAGGCACGGCTTCAAGTTGGCCGGGTTCAGGAGCTTCGAGAAGGCGGTCACCGACGAGCAGATCGAGCGGATACGGAAGAAGGCTTGTGCTTAACCGCGGAACGCGGATAAACACAGATAAGAACGGATGGGAGTGGATTCACAACCGTCAACCGCCAACAGGCAACCAACAGCCGACAACGACACAGAGGGGAGCTTCCGAGGAAGCTCCCCCTTTGAACTTGTCAGATACTCGCGCGGGGACTAAACAGGACGGCGACCGACCCTCGTGCCGGCGATGGCTCTCCAGATCACCAACAGGATCACAGCGCCTATGAACGCGACTATGATGCTCCCAATGTTGATCCCTGTCACGCCGGCAGCGCCAAAGGACCGGAATGTCCACCCGCCTATTAGTCCGCCGATTACGCCAACGATCAGGTCGCCCAGGATTCCGCCCGGCCCGGGCTCCTCTCCCGGAAGCACAAGCCTGGCGAGGAATCCGGCGATCAGTCCGACAACCAACCAGACTAGAACCGCCATTTTGAACACCTCCCGGGAAGCGATAAGCTTTCGACCGACTTCCCGAATATCTTATACCCACAGGACAGGATTTCAGATTTCAAATTGCAGATTTCAGATTGAAGCGCAAGGAAGGTGGGGTGGGGTGGGAGAAGTAGTGAGTGCATAGGGGGAGCGCTATGGCGGCTGAGTATATAGTTACTGTTATGTCGAGAGACAGGGTCGGGATAGTGGCCGACGTGTCGCGCGCTCTGGCCGGTCTGGGCGGCAACATAACCGACCTGAGTCAGACGCTGCTGCGCGGCTATTTCACGTTGATCATCTCTGTTGAGACGCCCGACGATGTGACCGACGCTCGCGTTCGGGAAGCTGTGGCGCAGGCGGGCGCGCCCGGTGAGTTTGGTGTGGAAGTAAGGCATTACGAGCCGCCACAGGCCGCTGAGCAAGTCTCGACCGAGCGTTTCGTGCTGACGACTCGCGGCGCGGACAGGCCGGGGATCATCGCCCGCGTGACGGCGTATCTGGCCGAGCAAAGCATCAATATCGAGGATTTCTACGCCCACGTCGTGGCCGGCGATCTGCTGATGGTCCTGCAGGTCGCGGTCCCGTCCGGCCTGAATATTCGGCAGGTTCAGCGCGAGATCGAGCAGGTGGGCAGGGAGTTCGGATTGAGCGTTCACCTGCAGCACGAGAACATTTTCAGGGTCACGAACGAGGTGAGGCTCTTGAGAATTGAGGGCGGAAAGAGTTAACCACAGATAAACACAGATGGGGAGCAGTCAGAGGAGTCGAGGGAGTCGAGAGAGCGGAACTCCCTCTCCCTGGAAGGGAGAGGGGTGGGGTGAGGGTCGAACGTAGCGGCCCCCCGCCACTGCTGGGTGGCGTTGGGGAAAACCACAGATGCACACGGATAAACGCGGATATGAGAATGCTGAGAGTTGATTACTGCCGTATTCTGATCCTTCGGTAGCAGAGCGGCAGCGACGCTGCCGAAGGACGCACCACTTCCACATGGAGGGTTGAATGGCGGGACCGGAAGATATACTGAGCACCGTGGAGATGCTGCAGCGCGAGCATCTGGACGTGCGCGCCGTCACGATGGGCGTCGACTTGTTCGAGTGCGCGGATAGAGACATCGATCGCGTCTGCGGTCTCATGCGCAATAAGATATTGCGCTGCGCGGGTGGTCTGGTGGAGGCTTGCAGCGATATCGCCGACAAGTATGGAATTCCCATCGTCAACCGGCGCATTGCGATAAGCCCGATCGGCGACGTGCTGGCGGGGCACGGCGAGGAGGCGCTGCTGCAGGCGGCGCGCGCGCTGGACCGGATCGCGGTCGATCTGGGCATCGACTTCATTGGCGGGTATACTGCGCTGGTGCAGAAGGGCATGACCTCCTCGGACAGGGCGCTGATTGCGAGTCTGCCCGCCGCGCTTTCGGAGACGAACCGGCTGTGCGCTTCGGTCAACGCCGCGTCGTCCCACGCGGGTATCAATATGGACGCCCTGTACCAGTTGGGCCATGCGATCAAGGAAACAGCCGAACGGACCGCCGACCGCGACGGCTTCGGCTGCTGCAAGCTCTGCGTATTCGCCAATATTCCCGAGGACAACCCGTTTATGGCCGGAGCGTACAAAGGCATTGGCGAACCGGAATGTGTGGTGAACATCGGCGTCAGCGGTCCCGGCGTCGTCAAGCGGGCCATAGAGCGGCTCAAGGCAACCGGCGACAAGATCGACCTGGGTGACGTGGCGGAAGAGATCAAGAACACCGCTTTTCGCGTCACGCGCGTCGGCGAGCTGATAGGCCGGGAGGTCGCCGCCCGTGTCGGGGCCGAGTTCGGGATAGTCGATCTCTCCCTTGCGCCCACTCCGGCGATCGGGGACAGCGTGGGAGAGATTCTGGAAGTCATGGGCGTCAAATGCCTCGGAGGTCCCGGCTCGACGGCCGCGCTGGCGTTGCTCAACGACGCCGTGAAGAAGGGCGGGGCGTTTGCGTCGTCGTCGGTCGGAGGGATGTCGGGGGCGTTCATCCCCGTATGCGAGGACGCCGCTCTGGCCAAGGCGGTGGGTGACGGGAGCCTGCGGATAGAGAAGCTGGAGGCGATGACCAGCGTGTGTTCCGTCGGGCTGGATATGATCGCAGTCCCTGGAGACACCACCGCGGAAGCGCTGGCGGCCCTGATGGCCGACGAGTTGGCGATAGGAGTGGTGAACCGCAAGACGACTGCGACGCGGCTCATCCCCGTGCCCGGCAAGAAAGCCGGCGACCGGGCGGTGTTCGGGGGCTTGTTTGGGGAGAGTCCGATAATTGACCTGCCCTGCGCGACCGCCGATGAGTTCGTGCGGATGGGCGGGCGGATACCCGCGCCGCTGGTGAGTCTCAATAACTGAAACCGCCGATGAACGCGGATAAACGCAGATGAATCGCCAAAGGAATGACCCCCGCCTCTGACGAACATGGTTTCGAGGGTCACCCACCGTGGACGTCCGGCAGTTTCTCGCCAATATCCAATCCTCGTACTTCTACCGCGATCAGGTGGCGCACATCGAGTCGATTCCGGCTCGGGATGCGCAGTATGCTGACTTGAGCAAGCCCCTGCCGCCGCCTGTTGCCCACACGCTTCAACAGATGGGAATCGAGCGGCTTTATACTCACCAGGCGACGGCTATCGAGAAGGCGCGGGCGGGCCGGAACGTCGTTATCGTCACCTCGACCGCGAGCGGCAAGACGCTGTGTTATAACCTGCCGGTGATCGAGACGCTGCTGCGCGATCCGTCCGCCAAGGCGTTCTACCTGTTCCCGACCAAAGCCCTCGCCCAGGACCAGGTGAAGACGCTTCGCCGGATGGCCGAACTCAACGGTGAATTGGCGGCGACGCTCAAGGTCGGCACTTATGACGGCGACACCCCGCAGGCCGCCCGCCGCAAGCTGCGCGACGAGGGGAGCATCATCCTGACCAACCCGGATATGCTGCACCAGGGCATACTCCCCTATCACAGCCGGTGGAACCGAGTGTTCGGCAACCTGAAATATGTGATTGTGGACGAAATCCACACCTACAGGGGCATTTTCGGCTCGAACGTGGCGAACGTTCTGCGGCGGCTCAGGCGGATATGCAACCACTACGGCTCCGACCCGGTGTTCATCTGCTCATCGGCCACGATCGCAAATCCGCTCGAACTAGCGGAACGGCTGACCGGACTCCCAATGGAGCTTGTCGAGAACGACGGCTCGCCCAAAGGCCCCAAGCAGTTCGTGATGTGGAACCCGCCCTTCATCGACGTGACGAGCGTGGAGCGGCTCAGCTCGAACGTCGAGGCGCAGCGGTTGATGGTGGAGCTGATCCGCCAGCGCGTGCAGACGATTTGCTTCGGCAGGGCGCGAATTGTCGCCGAACTCCTTTATAAGTACGTGCGCGAGGATTTGGAGCGATACAGCCCCGCGCTGGCCAACTCGGTGCGGGCGTATCGGGGCGGTTATCTGCCGGAGGAGCGGCGGGAGATCGAACGCAAGCTGTTCTCCGGCGAACTCCTCGGCGTCACCAGCACGAACGCGCTGGAGTTGGGAATCGACGTGGGGAGTCTGGACGCGTCGATCATCATCGGCTTTCCGGGGACAATCGCCAGCACCTGGCAGCAGGCGGGAAGAGCAGGCAGAGGGGCGGACGAGTCGGTTGTCTTCTTCATCGCGTATAACGACCCCATCGACCAATACCTGATGCGCCACCCGGACTATTTTATGTCGCAGTCGCCGGAGCACGCGATTATCGATCCGAAGAACGCTTATATTCTGGCGAACCACCTGCGCTGCGCCGCGTTCGAGCTGCCGATCAGGGACGCCGACGCCGCCTGGTTCGGCGACAGTATGAGCACGGTCTGCGAGATACTCGGCGAGTTCGGCCAAACCCAGAAGATCAACGACGCATGGTACTGGGCGAACACGGAGTTCCCGGCCGCCGGCGTCAACCTGCGCACGATGTCGGACCACACCTACACGATTGTCGACACGACCCCTACCCCGATTCCCAAACCGCCCGGCCACGAGAACACGGTCATCGGCTCCGTGGACGCCATCAGCGCGCCGGAACTGGTTTACCCCGAGGCGATCTATATGCACGACGCCGAGACCTATTTCGTGCAGAAGCTCGACCTCGACAACAAGGTCGCCTACGTGCGCAAGGCCGACGTGGACTATTACACGCAGGCGATCCTGGACGCGGGGATTCGCGTGATCAAGACCATCGACGAGCGCAAATGGGGCCAGGGCCTACCCGAGCGGAGCAAGAAGAACACGCTCTTTTTCGGGGACGTGAACGTGACCTGGGCAACGACCGCGTTCAAGAAGATCAAGTTCTACAGCCTGGACAGCATCGGCTGGGGCAAGGTCGATTTGCCGGCGCAGAACCTGGAGACAACGGCGCTGTGGCTGGTCCCGCCGAAGACGATGCTGAAGAAGGTGCGCGATTTCGGGCGGAACGCGGTGGAGGGTCTGGTTGGAATCCGCAACGTGGCCGTGCACGTGCTGCCCCTTTTTGCCATGTGCGACAAGCAGGACATCGGCGGCATCGTAGACAGCTCCAACACCGGCTCGCCGACCATTTTCCTCTACGACCGCTTCCCCGGCGGCCTGGGCTACGCCGAAAAAGGCTTCGAGATGATCGACGAGCTGATGGAATCGTGCCTGAAGCTCATCCACGAGTGCAACTGCGACGACGGCTGCCCCTCCTGCGTCGGAATCCCCCTGCTCCGCCCCCCAATCCACACCGACCCCGACACCCTCGGCGGCGCGCCTCCGATTCCGGACAAGGAGGCCGCGCTGGTGATACTGCACGAGCTATTGGGCAAAGAGCCTTACGTCCCGAAGCCGAGGGTGGAAGAGCCCCCGGCGGAACCCGTGGTTATACCGGAGCCTATTCAGCAGTCAAATCCCATCCCGATGACAACCGTGGCGGAACGGATACGGGCGAGGTTGAGGGAGAGTAAGGGGTAGGAGTGCGCGTCTAAACCCATCGAATTCGAGAGGTTTAGAAACAGACGCAAGTCAGCACGACTGTCATATCGGAATACCAACGTGGTCGATTTCCACCAGTCTAGATCGCGAGAACGGAGGTCGCGTGATGGCCAAGTTGAGCGTCCTGGGTACTGAGATTTCTTATTACCAGCAGAATGAACAGGACTACATCTCCCTGACAGACATGGTGAGGAACATTGAGAATGGGCTTGTACTCATTGAGCAATGGCTGAGGAACAAGAACACGATCGAGTTTCTGGGGATCTGGGAGGAGATATACAACCCTGATTTTAATTCCCTCGAATTCGAGGGAATTAAAAACCAGGCTGGCCTCAATAGGTTTGCCCTTTCGGTTAAGCAGTGGGTGACTTTGACCAACTCCAGAGGTATTAATGCAAAGGCGGGCCGTTACGGCGGCACCTACGCCCATAAGGACATTGCCTTCGAGTTCGCATCGTGGATATCGCCACAGTTCAAGCTCTACCTCATCAAAGAGTTCCAGCGCCTGAAAGAAGAGGAAAGAAAGCAGCTAGGTTGGGACATCCGGCGCAATCTAGCTAAGATCAATTATCGGATTCATACTGACGCGGTCAAAGAGAACCTGATCCCGCCTGAACTCACTCCGCTCCAGACAAGCCTGATTTACGCTTCGGAGGCGGATGTCCTGAACATGGCTCTATTCGGCATGACCGCCAAAGAGTAGCGCGACAGCCATCCGGGCGAGAAAGGCAATATCCGGGACTACGCAGACGTGTCGCAACTCGTGTGCCTTTCCAATCTGGAAAACCTGAACGCGCTTTTCATCCAGGAGAAGGAGCCGCAGACGGAGCGGCTTCGCAAGTTGAACCAAATCGCTATCCAGCAGATGAAGCTTTTGACGGACGATTCGAGGATCAGGCAACTTGAAGCGCGGGACAAGTGACACCCCCAATTCCGTAGTCGGGGTCATCAGCTCAGGCCCACCCCAAAACCGGAGCCGGATTGCTATGCTGCGGAAACGGCCTCGTACGCGGCGCGTATCAGACTCCGAAAAGCTGGTTCCCGCAGCGCCGGAGGTCCCATACGTCCCATCGGTCCTATCGCATCAGCATCCGGTTTGCCACAGGAGAGCGCAAAGATGCTTAACGAAGAACACACTCCCGGTCTGCCGGTCCTGACAGGAGAAAGTATGCTGCTCCGCCCCCCAATCCACACCGACCCCGACACTCTCGGCGGCGCGCCTCCGATTCCGGACAAAGAAGCCGCGCTTGTAATCCTGCACGAGCTTTTGGGCAAAGAGCCCTACGTGCCGAAGCCTAAAGTGGAGGAGCCTGTTGCCGAACCGGTGCATGTACCGGAGCCTATCGAGCAGGCAAATCCGATCCCGATGACGACGGTGGCGGAGCGGATACGGGCGCGGTTGCGGGAGAGTAAGGGGTAGGATTCCGCGGTCAGTGTAGGCAGATGTAGATTGGGCTAGTCCGACAGGCGGAATTCTTCCCAGATTGCGGGCCACTCACGCTTCAGTTTTTCCTTGCCGGCGGGGGTGATGAACCACCACTCCAATCCATCTGCCCCTTCGAAGCACTCAGACTTATACTTGTCACTCACAATCCGACGCACATCATAGGCAACCTGGCCACGCAGGCAGGAATCCTGCTTGCTATAGTAGGCAAACTGGTCAGAGATCGGAAGCAGGCGTTTTGCCCCATACGTCTTCGGGTACAACAGACTTGTTTCCCTGGCTTCCGACCGTTCGACGGAATCAGTTGCGAGCAGCCAAAGGAGCACCGGAGCCGTGTGAAAGTCCCCGTTGCGGTCGGGAGCATGAAGCAAGAACTCCCGATTACGAATTGCGTGAGCGAAGAAATATGCGGATAGCTTGTCCAGCTTTGGCTCGATCTTGGGCTTCTGCACAATTGTAGAGGGCTCTTTAGTGTTCAAGGCGAAGGGGAAATCTTCATCCACATACTGATACACCTGCAGGGCAGCACCGTGCTTTACGCTTGTCTGGTATTCCCTGAACTTGTGCATATACTTCTCTGTTTGGCTCAGGACATCATACACAGACCGACCGAGCAACAATTGGCCCCCGTCAGCCAAACCCATGATTCGCTGTGCCATGTTGATGCCGGCACCTGCGATATTAAGTCTTCCTGTTACGTCGGTAACTAAGACATCAACGTTTGAATTGAGGCCGATCCGAACACGGAACCTGCGTGCCTCTTTGCTCTCTGTACTATTGTGCTCCGCAATGTGGCGCAGTATGTCGAGGGCTAGCATAAGCTGGATGTCATACGGCTCGGCCTCGCCCAGGATGCTGATACAAATCCCGTCGCCGGTGGGCAATAGCAGGACCTTGTCCCGTGGCAGTTTGGTGTGGCCGATACACTCCTGAACAGCCCCGTTCAATGCGTTGATGATGTCCGTCTGCGCTTCGACGCTACGGCCTTTCGTGAAGCCCTCTACGTCCAAGAAGATGTATTGCGCTCGAACTCGCGTCGCCTCGTACATATGTTCCTCCACAATGCCGGAGCGTCTCTGCCTTCGCGCCTACGTGATCAAACTCACCCTGCACGCCCCGCTCGTTGAAACCGCCAACCCCTTCCCCAACCGCCCAACAAACTCCTGTGTGCAATCGCCCCTTTACGGGAATGACCATTATGGATATAATGTCCATAAGAGTCTTAATCATCGGAGCTATCCAATGGTAACAATATCCTCCAAAGAAGCCAAGGAGAAGTTCGGGGCGCTTGTTGATACGGCCCGCAGGGAGCCGGTGACTATTACCAAGCACAGCAGGCCGGTGGTGGTCGTGGTGTCGAGCGAAAGGTACGCCGAGCTTGAGGCGCTTGAAGACGAAGTGTGGGCGGCCAGGGCGCGAGAGGCCGAGAAGAGGGGCTATCTGAGCACGGAAGAGAGCGAAGCAGTCATTCAGGGGATTCTGAATGCTGAGGCTTAGGCTCTCCAAGGACGCGGGCGACTTCCTTCCCACTCGACAACCCAAGCATCAACGGCAGATAGCGGCCAAGATACAGACTCTGCGAGACGACCCGACGCCGGCCGACTCCAAATCCATGCAAGGGCAACGCCGCCGGTTTCGGCGAGCCGACATTGGCGAGTATCGGATCATCTACCGGGTTGAGAGCGACACTTTGTTCGTGGCCGCCATAGGCAAGCGCAACGACGATGAAGTCTACCGCAAGATGAGGAGAAAGTGAGGTTAGCGGACTACCTGATAAACCTCACCCTACACACCCCACCCGCCGCCGGCGCGTCGAACTCATGGTGGTCCGCGGTGACGATCTCGGCGCCAAGCCTGCCGGCGAGAGCCAGGCAGAAACAGTCCGCCAGAGATACCCGCCGCAAGTCTGCTTTGTAGCTCCCGGCGTGTTTCCATATCTCAGCGTCCATATCCTCGCGAACTTCGATACCGAGTGACAATAGGCCATCCACGGCGGATTGCGCGCCCGACTCGCCATACTCGCGGAGGAAATCGTAGTAAACCTCGCACATGTTGAGCGCGTGTACACGGCAGAGGCTGTTCTCACCAAGCAGAATATCCTGCACAGTATCCGCTCCCGGCTCGTCTTTGAGGAAAGCAATCAGCGCCCCGGCGTCCATAACGAGGTTCATCGCCTTCGCCGCTCCTCCGTCTCGATCTCCTCCTGCTTATCTCTGAGAAAGTCGTCAACGGAGCGCTTGGAACCGGCGAACATCCCTCTAACTGCCTGGACTCTCTCAGCGCGTGTTCCGGTGTCGCAACGCTGGTTCTCCCGCTCTCGCTCCTCTTGCTTGAGCTTGAGGTACGCTTCGGACGACAGTTCGCCCACGTGCGCAAGCGATCCACGGCCCGCGAGCTTTCGCGGCTTCTTGGGAGTCTCAGTCTCGCCCTTTGATTCCAGATACTCCACCTCAGCCGCCTTCTCCCGAACGAAGTCCTCAACCGTCCTCCCAGGCCGCTTGTACTTCCCGAGAAGGTCGGCGGCTTTGGTCTTCTGTCTTTCCGTGCTCTCCACGGGCACGGCGCCAACCAGCGCCTCCAAATCACTCTCCAGTATCCGGTAAACCCGACCAATCTTCCGCCCCGGGATCTTCCCGCTCCTCAACCACTGCCGTACGGTGTACGGGCTCAACTGCAAATACTCCGCCGCTTGCTCAACCGTCAATGCGCGTGTCATAACACATCACCTCATTCAGCTATATAATACCATATATAGCAATACAAACCAACATCAGCCATGGTTATATCAGGAGTCGGCGCCGGCGGGTTTGTCATCTTCCCTCTCGGGCGATGCCTTGGCTTTCGCCCACCTGGAGGGGTGGTCGATCAGGAGTATTACCAGCGGGAGGGTCATGCAGAGCAGCAGGGCTTGAACCCCGAGCGCGGTCTGGCTAAAAGGGTTCAGGTCATCCCTGAACGGCGCGAAAGATATGATCTGCAAACGGAGCAGATAGACTGCAATCGGAACCATTCTTACGACGCCGATGGTAAAGTGCACCACGCTGAATAGCACGATCGTCGCGAGAAGCGTCCACCAACCCCACGCCCTGCGCCTTATCAAACCAAAGCCGGCGGTGGTCACCGGAACCCATATTGAATAGTTGACAAGACTCCTGAGCGGATAAGAGATTGTATCCTTCCACCACACAATGCCCATGACAACGGTGAGGGACCCTGCGATTGCCAGCAGCCAGGACAGGACGAGAGTTGGTCTCTTGATTACCACTCGCGCGACATCCGCGCTTTGTATCGCATCTTCTCGTCCTGCAGACCTACAGTTCCTGGCCCAATCTTCCGGTCGGTCGGCCAGCAGTATTACCACCGGCAGGATGAGACCTGTCAGGATTCCGAGAAGCTTGAGTGATGACAATGAGAATGGTTGCAGCCCGTCTGTGAATGCTACCAATTCCTTCCATTTAAACCGGAAGAGGTCAACAACAGTTGGGATACGCAAGACCACATATACGGAGAGCAGTATCGTGCAGAATGACCCAAACAATACGACCAGCATCCACCAACCCCATGTTTTTCGCTTCACCAAGCCCCAACTTGCCAGCGTTAAAGGGATCCAGACGGAGTAATTGATCAAGCATGCCTTGGGGTCTGACATGCTTTCCTTCCAATCCGACAGACCTGCGGCAAAACCCAGTGATCCGAGGATTGCCAGGAACCACGCCATGATTTGAGTTTGCTTCTTCACGATCGCTCCCGCACTGCGGACATGCTCGGCGCTGCCGTACTACGACAGCAGACTGCGAAAACCTTACTTCCCCGCCCCATAAACCTCCGGCAGCTTCGAGCTATCCTCCCCGTCCCTGAAGAAGATGATCTCCCGCCTCGATACGCCGCCGAAGTAGAACCGCGCCTGCCGGCCGCACAGTTTGTCGGTCTCCTTCGCCGCGCTGTTGACGCCGACGACCTGCGGATACCACCAGCCGCCCTCCATGATTCTCTTCGGTTCCGTCCAGCTCTTGGGCTTGGAAAGACTGTCGCTGTAACTGATATAGATGCCCTCCTGCGGCCAGCCCGGCTTGCAGCAGGTGTGGTTGAGCAGCATTACGTATTTCTTCAAGTGGGTGTTCCAGTGGACCGACGGTCCCCAGAATTGATCGGCGTTCTCCTCTTTCCAGCTTATCTTGCCGGGGAAGATGGGGGTAAGTTTGCCGCCGACGCCCGGTTCTTCCCACTTGCCGTTGTAGTATTTCCGCACTTTCCCAACAGGATTGTCCCGGTCCTTCCAGGCCATCCGCGCGACGGCCACGCCCTGCACCGAGACATCTCCCGCATACGTGCTGATGAACAGGTAGAGGTACTTCTTGTCGTGGCCCAACATGCAGGAGAAATCGCCGTTGCCGCCGCCGAAATAGCCGTTCTTATAATCACAGTCGATCGTGGTCGGACACGCCTCAAGGACGATGCCCAAATCCTCCCAATGCGCGCCGTTGTCCTTGGAGCGCACTGCTCCGATGCGCGGGGCCGTCAGATGCTTTCCGGGGCACAATCCACCGGGTTCGTTGTGATACCAGCCGTAGAGAATGCCGCCGTCGGCCCGCCACGTGCATTCGATCCACCGCTTGCCGTTGATCTGGTTGTTATACTCGGTCTTCACGGGATTTGCGAGGCTGAACTGGTCCTTGCCCTCGCCGCGGACCGGTGTCCTCTCACCGGAGTTGAAGATGTAAAACGTGTCGCCGTCCCAGTGCGCCGGATTGTTCGAATCGACTCCGGCCGGGAACTTGATCTCCGGCGCGCCGCGCAGCACGGCGGTTTGCGCAAAAGACGGGCCCGTCAGGGCGAAGGTCATTGCGCATACAGCATACGTGAGTCGGAAGAATCTGGTCATTTTGCCTCCTGAAGCGTGCGAACGTTGACTCAGTTAAGGATAGCGCCTGGGCAGTGGATTGTTCAAGATGGTCGGGGTGAGTCGGAAGAGTGGCCTCTTGATCACGAAAGGGGACTGGATTGTGGCGCGTACTTCGGCAGCGTCGCTGCCGCTCTGCTACCGAAGGATCGGAGAGTTTTGGATTGCCGGGCTCAATTCTCCGCCGGATAGCGGTAATGGCCGACGATTCGCCAGCTCGTCAGGCAGTCCTCCTGTCTTGCTCCGCCGAGGTTGTGGATGACCAGCGGCAGCCCGTCCGAGTTGAGGTCGTTCGAGAGCACGCCGCAGTGGTCGCCGTTAACAGGCAGCTTCCAGTAAACAAGGTCGCCGGGCTTCCACGTCCTTGCGGCTTCACCGGTGGTGTCGGTCGGGAGAGGCAGTCCATGTCTCCGGAGGAAGGCGATATGGTTGGGGACCCGTCGGTGGTCGATATTGTAATCGGCCCTGTTGACCGCGTACTTGGGGTACCGGTCGGCATTGCGTTTCTTGTCCTCGTAGATCAGGCGCTGCAGATCGCAGCCCGCGTTTCGCAGCGCCCGGACTATCACATCGGTGCACGCGCCCCGGTCGGTCGGCACGTCGCCATTGGGATAGGGAATGGACACGTAGGCGGCGTCATAGCTTACGTGCCGCCGCGCCTCCATTTTCGCTCGGTTGACGATCTTCTCCGCGGCGGTGCGCGGATTCTTTATCAACGCGACGTCGTAGGACCTCTGTCCGAACCGCCATTTCTCGGATGGCACGAGGGGGCGGACGGCGGGCCAATAGATCACCAGCGCAACGGCGGTCATGCCCAGGGCGATGCACAACAGCCTGAACAGAGTTCTCGGTTTCCGTCGTCGCACAATAAGCCCTTTCACAGTTGCTTACTTGCTATACGACGGGACGGATCAGGTTGTTCCCGGCGGTTTCGGTCCAGCCAGGATCGACAGCAGATGGAATCCCGTCTCAGGATCGAGCGTTCTCTCGGCCCCGATGCCGAGCAACTCGATTATCACTACTTCCAGGATCAGGAAAACGGACATTCCGTCGCGCGGGCAGCCGACCAGCGCCTTGTCGCCTCGCCCGATGCCGGCGTGGAAATGCAGAGATGGTTTGCCGTTTTGGGGGAATAACGTGCCGACGCCGACGAGTTCGCGCGCGTCGTCGAACGTCTCGTGATGAGGAACGATTTCGCCCGTCGGACTTTCGGGGCCCGTCACGACCTTGCCGGACCGCATACCGCCGACCGCCAGGACGGCCGCGCTCCCTATGCCTTCCCTGGCGGCGATCTCCTCGACGGCCTCGTAAATAGACTCTCCTTCGCGCAGTCGGGCTACGAAAACGCGGCCCAGGCTTCCCTTTGAATACTCCATTACGCCCTCCGATTCAGCGGATGTGCCTCACTGATAGTAGCCGATGGGTGGGGTCGGGAGCAAGGGGGCGGAAGGAGTCGAAAGAGTCGGAGGAGTCGGACGGGATGGGACGGATCGGACGAATCGCGCGACTGACAACCAACAACTATCCCTCTACGCCGCTGCCGGAAGCGCGTCCTCGTCCTCAAGTTCGTCCAAGTGGCACAAATCCTGCTCGGGCTGCGTCCAGGTCAAGGGGGTATAACCGGGCACAATGTCCTGCAGGCGACGCCTGATCTCATCCGGCTCCAATTCCATCAGCGACTTCTCCAGTTCGGCCACGCCCTTCTTGAACCGGTCAATATCTACCGCTTCCGCGGGCGACACGAGAAGCTGGCCGATTCGCTCGGCGGCAGCCGTCTCGGCCTCCGTGAACAATTCCTCGGTCAACTTTTCGCCCGGACGTATGCCGACGAACCTGACGCTGATGTCGCGACCGGGAGCTTTTCCCGAAAGGCGTATCAGCTTCTCCGCGAGTTCCAGGATGTTGACGGGCTGGCCCATGTCAAGGATCATGAGCTGACCGTTTCGTCCCCGAGCGGCGGACAACAAGACCAGCAGCACTGCCTCCGGTATTGTCATGAAGTAGCGCTCCATGTCCGGATGCGTGATGGTTATCGGGCCGCCCTGCGCAATCTGCCGCCGGAGGTTGGGAAGCAGACTGCCTCTGCTGTCCAGCACGTTGCCGAACCGCACCGTGACGAAACTGGTGACGCCTGAGTTCTTCAGGCTTTGTATCACAATCTCCGCGGCCCTTTTGGACGCGCCCATAACGCTGCTGGGTCTGACTGCTTTGTCCGTGCTTATGAGGAGGAATTTCTCGCACGCGCTCTCTACCGCGCAGGTGGCAATGTTGCGAGTGCCGATGATGTTGGTCTTTACCGCCTCTTCGGGGTACAGTTCCATCATAGGCACGTGTTTGTGAGCGGCGGCATGGAAGACTACCTGCGGCCTGCACGTCTCGAAGACCCACTTCAGCTTCGCGCAGTCCTTGACGTCGGCGACAACCGGAGTGCATTTGAGCGCTCCGCTGGACTTCAGTTCCTGCTCCACCTCAAAAATGCCGTTTTCGTCGTGGTCCATCATGTACAGGTGAGAAAGACCAAGCCCAGCCACCTGGCGGCAAAGCTCGGACCCGATCGAGCCTCCCGCCCCGGAGATGAGAACGCGTTTCCCCGTGAACCACGACTTGATGGAATCGGTGTCTACGCTGGCCTCTTCCCTATCCAGCAGGTCCTGCGGCCGGACGTTCCCAGGATGCTGAAGCTGCGCTTCTCCTGACAGTATCTCATCTACGGCGGGGAAGACTCTTACGCTTACGCTGGCGCTTCCCGCAAGAGATATGATCTCCTTCAGCCTGGCCGCGGGTCCAGACGGACAGGTGACCACGATCTCATCGATCTTGTACCGGCTGATAATCGCAGGGATACTTCCGGATTTCCCGATTACCGGAAGTCCCTGTACCATTCTGCCGACTTTGGCGCTATCGTCGTCCACGAAACCTATGAGGCGGCGTCCATTTTGCTGCCGTTTTATCTCGGCGGCGACCATCGCTCCGGCCTCGCTGGCTCCGACTACTAAGACGCGCTTGGGAGAATGAGGGTGTATCAGCCTGTAGTGGAAAAGGGCTTTGAAAGCAATCCTGCTGCCGGCCAACAGGACCACGCACGCAAGCCAATCGACGACCAGTATTTCCGCGGGATAGATAGCCAGACCGGCCATAGAAAGCACGAGGAATACGGCGGAGCCAAGGGTAGCGCTGAATGTCACACGCGACAAATGGTCGATGCTTGCGTATCGCCAGACGGACCGGTATACGCCCGTTGCGCACAACGCGAGGAACCGCATCAGGGTCAGGAGCGCCGCCTGCTGAATGAGGAAGCTGTAGGAATAGGAAGATGAGAGGTCCTTGCAGCCCAGCGCGCACGCAAACAGGGTGGCCACATTCATCAGTCCTAGGTCAACCAACAGTTTGATGGCAGTCCTGAGTTCAACAGCCACACCGCGTCACCCCCAATGTCCGGCCAACCCCCGATACGGCAGGGTACGATGGCGCTGTTACATCTACCTGAATATCGGCTTACTGACTGGTAATCTTTAGGGGTTGAGATGCGATGTGGGGGACTAGAACACGCGGCCGTTGCCGCCTGAAGCGGGAGCGGGACCCACGATGGAAGCGTACTCTTCGTCGATCAGCACATCGGCGCCGACCGCCAGACCGCCGATCGACGTGGGGTCGAATGTGGCTACGAACTGGGCTCCGGACACTTCAACAAGGGCTGTGGCGCTGCTGGGCATCAATTCCTTCACCTTCCCCACCACCGTCACTCTTATCGGCACGTCCTGCCATCCGTCAAGCGTATTTTCGCCAGACACCCTTTTCTCTCCACGCGCAGTGTGTTCTTGCGGTCCAGTTTGTTCGCTCATGGTAGGCGTCTTATTCTGACCGACCGTCAGACTGAACCCGCCGTAGTTTGCTCCAGCGCAACTCCAATTGCAGCGTAACCCAATCGGCAACCGCTGTCAAGGTTTCGACTGGAAAACAGGTAGAATTGCCGGGATTGCAAACCACCACAAGACTTTAGACCTCTTATGCTGGTGGTTTGTTCCTAAGGTGGGACGGAAACGCCCTATGTGCCTCCGGTAAATCGGACAGCCGGCTTGTCAGGAGGCAGCAGACGCATACGCTTCACCTTGTCGCCGACCTTGATCCTGGCGGCAACGTCCATGCCCGCGACGACTTTGCCGAACACTGCGTATCTGTCGTCCAAATCCGGTACGGGATCGAGCGTGATGTAAAACTGGCTCGTGGCGCTGTTCGGGTCGTCCGACCGGGCCATTCCCAGAATTCCCGGAGCGTTGTGCTTCAATATCGGAGAGATCTCCAGCGGGATCGTTTTGCCGGAACCCCCTGAGCCCGTCGCGGTGGGATCTCCCGTCTGTATCACGAACCCGGGTTCCACCCGGTGGAATACCAGTCCATCGTAGAACTTCTTCTGCACAAGGCCTACGAAGTTTCTGGTCGTGATCTTTGCATCCTGCTCGTAAAGCTCCGCAACGATCTTGCCTTTGCTGGTCTCGATAACGACCTGCCGGCCCGGGACCGCGACTCGTTTTACCTTCCCCGGCGACGGGTTCTCCGGCGTCGCCGGCGGCGGCGACGGGAAATTCGGTCTCTCCATTGTGGTCCAGATCCAGGCGACCGGCAATGCAAGTAACGCAATTGCGATCGCTATACGTTTGAGAGCGGTTGTCATCTGAGGCATCACCTTTCCGATTCGCGTTGTCGGAAACATTGTAACTGTGTTAGCCGGATGGTGGCAAGAGGAAGAGCAGAAGAGTCGGAGGAGTCGAGGGCGAGGCGGTCTGTCGGATTGGACTGATAGGACTGATAGGACGAATCCTGAGCGCCAACCACCAACCACCAACGATCAACCGTCAACCGGGTTGCAGTGGACACCGCCCCGGCCCGTGTGGCATAATCGGGTGGGGAAAACATGATGGACGACATCACGGAGTTCTACGGTTTGATCCTGGCGGCCGGCATGGGAAAGCGGCTGCGGGCAAACGAGTCCGACACGTTTCCGAAGGTCCTGCGGGAAGTGAACGGGCGTCCGATGATAGCCTATGTCCTCGACGCTCTGCGCGGCGCGGGCGTGACGGACATTTGCGTGGTTGTCGGCGTCGGCGCGGAGCAGGTGCGGGAAACGCTCGGCCACTCTTTGATATACGCTTTTCAGGAGTATCAGCGCGGATCGGGCGACGCCGCCGCGTCGGCCAGGCCGCTGCTTATCGGCAAATCGCGGCACGTCATCGTGATGTGCGGCGACAGCCCGCTTTTCACCGCTGCCACCTTGGCTGCGCTGAAAGCCGAACACCTGCGGCGCGGCGCCGTCGTGACGCTTGTCACGGCTGAGGTCGACGACCCGACCGGATACGGCAGGATTGTCCGGCGCGACGGCCAGATCGTGGGGATCGTGGAGGAAGAGTTGGCCACGCCGGAACAGAAGGCGATCAAAGAGATCAACGGCGGCTGCTATGCGTTCGACTCGGCGTGGCTGTGGTCCAACATAGGCCGCATCCAGCCAAGTCCCCCGCCCAAGAACGAGAAATGTCTCACGGACGTCATTCAGTTCGCGGTCGAGGACGGCGAGACGGTCGCCGCGGTATTCGCGGCCCCGGAGGAAATCCTGGGCGTCAACACGCCGGAACAGCTCAGGGAGGCGGAGGAGATACTGCGGGAGCGGAGGAGTAGTTGAAGGTTGAATGTTGAATGGGCCCGCTCCGCCACGCCGTTCGTTTCGATCGGGACAGGCTCCAATCCGGCAGAGCAGGAACCAAGAGCAATCACGAGAGCAGGAAGACACGAGTTGTGTTTAGGGCGCGATGGCGTATCGCGCCTGATCGGTCGTGCGTTTCTCGTCCCCTAACCTGTATTATTCACGAACAACGCCGCGGAGATTGTCATTCTGAACGAAGAGAAGAATCTTGTTTTGCTACTGCGCCAGGTGGGGCCTGTTCAAACCTCACGTGGTATTTTCGTGATACGAGATCCTTCGCTGGCG
>JAUSGG010000248.1 GCA_030649165.1 Armatimonadota bacterium | reverse complement strand
GGAGTTCTTCTACGCTTATCTGGACCTCTATGGAGGGACCACGCAGCAGGCATTTCTGATTTACTCAACCGGCACGGACCAAGTCGGAGATGTCGGCCAGCCGTTGCCCATACCCCTGGAGGTCCTCGCCCAGGACGCGTCCTCAGCACCCGTGTCGGGAGTCGCCGTTGGATTCGCGATTTCGAGCGGCCCGGCGGGCGCGTTGCTTTCGGTCTCATCGACGGCGACCTTGGGCAACGGCAAAGCTTCCGCCGTGTTCACCCTCGGCAGCATCCCGCTTGAGTACGAGGTCCGGGCGACCTGCTCGTCCTGCACGGCCGCTTCAAATACGGTGCTCTTTAGGGCGTGCGGTAAATTGCCGAACGACGACTTTGAGCAGTTTGACCCGCGGTGGTCAGCAACAACATACGATAATACGACCCAGACGATGGGTGCCGAAGGATGCGCGGTTAGCGCGCTTGCAGCGCTGAATAACTTCTACAGGAACACGGTGAGCACGGCTATTCCAGCGCTCGATCCAGACACTCTTAACCGTTCGTTGATTGGCCTAGGCGGGCGGGGTTATCAGCCAGTAGGACGGCTGAACTGGACGGGCCTGACAAGACTCTCCGGAAATACCATTAACTTCATTGAACTGCGGGACGTGGACACGGCGAGCACCATACAAGATCTCATATCCGCCACGGATGGCGACTTGGCCCGTGGACGCCCCGTCGTCATTCGAGTTCAGAGGAGACGCGATAACGGCACTTTCGGTCCGCATTTCGTCTTGGCTGTCGGGAAATGCCGAGGAGAATATATCATCGCCGACCCCGGCTCAGGAACGAGGGTTCAATTTGATCCTAATGACACGAATTTTGAATTGACCGGGATTCGGAGATTTGCACCAGCACTATAATTTGGAGCAACCATGAAAGCATTGATTCTTTTTCTGCTCATCATCCCGTCCCTCGCGCTTTCCGCTGATAACAGTTCGTTCTATTTTGACCTAACCGACGGGAGCACGAAAACAGCCGTTCATTTCTCCGTCACTGATCCCCTGGGCCGGCAAACCGGCCGACTTCCCAACGGAGCGCTCGCAAAACAGATACCTGGCTCAAGCTACGGCGTCGAATCGATTGCTACGGAGGAGGGTTCCGATCAAGGAATAGAAGGTTCAATTTTCCATCTGAGGGAAGTCCCTGCCGGTACGTACGCGATTACGATCCTGGGCGATGCCTCGACCTCGTATCAATTGACGCTACTGCTGGACAACCGGGCGGGACAAAGCGTTTCTAGTAGCGCTCCCTTACAAGGCTTCATTATGGCCGGCTCGACCCAGCAATATGTGTTGCCTTTCGATCCCACTTCGGCATTGCCAGCAAGCGTCGTAAAGCAGGTGTCGTTTGCCTCTATTCGGCAAGACCTCCAGACCGCCTTCCAACTCGGTCATATCGGCGACGCGAAGTTCGTCGCCAAACTCGACAAGATACTGGCCAAAGGCGAGAAGGCTTTGTCCAAGCAAGGCGGCAAAGATCGCGAGAATATGAAGGAGGCCGTCGCGAAGCTCCGCGAGTTCATCAAGAAGATTGAGAAAGCGTTCAAGGGCGCGGAGGACGACGACCGCGACGATGACGACAAGGAAAAGCCCACAAAGAGCTTCGTCAGTGAGATGGCTTTCAAGGCCCTCAAGGGTGACGCGGAAGCCTTGATCACGACTTTAGGCGGCAAGCCGGGCAAGGACGACGACGATGACTAAAGCCGGGGCGAAGTCATGAGAATGAACGGCAACTCCAGGGTGGAGGCTTCATGAAAGCACTGTTGGCCGCCTTCATTTTTCTGTCCGCGACTCCGGCGTTCTCCGCCACCATGTTGGAGCGTATGTATGATCTGTACGTCTCAACGCAAACGCCCGAGGGATGGAAAGAGCACTTGCGCGAGGAGATGCTCGCGATGACTCGGCGCCGCCAGAGACCGCCGTCAGGGCCAACGAGCACGGCAGGGTCGATGGGGGTAGCCGGCGTGGGGCGCGCGGGGGCTGCGGCGCGGAACCGCAACATGAAGGCCCAGGGATTCCTGACGCCTGGCGCGGTCGCGGCGGTGAGCCTGAGGGACGGTACGGGCGTGACCTTTCCCGTGGGAGCGCTCCACCATGACGCGCTGATCTCCGTCGCGGCAACGACTGAATCCTCCGACTCGATTCCGGTCCATCGGCGGATCGAGCAGGGGCTTGCCGCCGCATCGCTGCCCGTGGCCTTCGAGCCGGAAGGGACCGTTTTCAACTCTGCCGTGACCATCACCTTGCCCTACGATTTGGTGCTGCTCCAAGCCAGGGCGTTGGCGCAGGACGACCTGCAGATTCACTACTGGAATCCGCGGCTCAACGTTTGGGAGCCCCTCCACTCGCGCGTGGACACCGCGGCCAGGACAGTCAGCGCCGAGGTCCGGCATTTCTCGGTCTATCAGGTGCTGGGAGCCGGCGGCGGCATCGGCGTGGCCGCGGCCGAGACGGCACTGGGCTTCAAGGCGGCGTATGTTTTCCCAAACCCCGTCCGAGGCCAGAACACGGTCACGATCCGCGTCCAGCCCGGGCAGGCCGATTCCGTCGAGGTGCGCATCTACGATCTCTCTGGGCGCAGGGTCCACGCCCCATCGAGCTTCAACAACCTCGGCGCCTTCGACGACGGCAACGGCCTGGGACCGCAGTTCACCTACGACCATGTCTGGGACGTGTCCGGCGTGGGCTCCGGCGTCTACACCTACGCCGTGACGGCCAAGAAGGCGGGACAGGCGGACATCGTGAAGTCGGGGAAGCTGGCAGTCGTTAAATGAGAACGCTCAATCTCGCTGCACTGCTCGTACTCGCCGCCCAGGCCGGTTGGGCGGCCGAGACGGCCGCTTTCCTCGACATCGGCGTGGGCGCTCGGGCCGTGGGCATGGGCGGGGCCTACACCGCCTTGGCCGATGACGCAAACGCGGTGTACTGGAACCCGGCGGGCCTGGCGCGCATGGAGAAGCGCGAGGCGAGTGTGAGCCACGCGGAGCTTGGGGCAAGCACGCGCCATGATTTTCTCGCCTACGCGCACCCCGCGCCGCAGGGAACTTTCGCGGGGGCGTTCACCTATCTCAGCCAGGGGAGCATCGAGGGCCGCGACGGCCTGGGCCGCCCCACAGGGAGCTTCAATGCCTCGGACGCGGCCGTGGCCGGGGCCTATGGACGCAAGACCGACTTTGCGGACCTGGGCGTGAGCGTCAAGTATCTGCGCAGCCACATCGGCTCGGCCGAAGCGCAGGGCGCGGCCCTGGACTTAGGCGCGCGACGCGAGTTGGAAGGACTCGGGAGCGGGAAGCTCGCGCTGGGCGCTGCGCTGAGAAACCTCGGGCCGGGGCTCAAGTACGACCGCGAGCGCAACGATCTGCCGCTCAGGCTGGCCCTGGGCGCCGCCTATCGCTTGCCCAAGGGCCACGCCGTCGCCGTTGAGTTCCAGAACGGCCCGCGCGGGACGGGAAGCGAGGGAGCCGTGGGCGGGGAGTTCAAGGCGATGGAAGGCGTGTTCCTGCGTTTGGGCTACGCGACCAAGGGTGCTGCGTCGGGCGGCGCGGGCTTCAACGCGGCCAAGGGACTGACACTGGGCCTTGGCCTCAAGCGCGGACAGTTCAGCCTGGACTACGGCGCGCAGGCGGCCGGTGAGCTCGGCAACACGCATCGGTTCAGTTTGGCCGTGCGCTGGTGAAAGCATCCGGCTTTCGCTCCGACGAGTCCGCGCGAAGCCAATCGAACTGCACGTTAGAACGGCATGTTCGTAGGCACTTTTTTCTATCTCCCTAAAAGGCGTCTGCCTCGCCATAATTTTCCGACTCAGCCTTTCTAAATCAGCAAATTCGGCCGTTTCAGCTTCGACTGTGCCCAGGTCTGTCGTGCGGCGGCCTGCTCTATTGACACGCCCTGGGCCAGGCGTTACACTGCCTCAATATGAGCACCCCTCGCATCCTGCTTGCCGCCCTTCTCAGCGTCTCATCGATTCCGCGATTCGCGTTCGCTCAGGATGAGGTAGGGGACCTGACTGAATCCGCCAACCCGCTGTGCCGCTGCGTGGCCCGCGAAATCGCCGCGGCTGACGCCGAGTTCCCAGCTTCGGAGGCGAGCTCGGACATGGAGGCAGCGGTAGAGGACGCGGCCGCCGCCGCTCCTGCTCGCCGCATAAGCCTCGCGCAAACTCAGGCGCGGCTGATCGCTCTGGCCCGGGGCCTCGAATTCTTCCGCAATGTCGGCCACTACGACGACCCGGACATGAAGCGGACGCTGGCCAAGATCGTCCCGAAGGATTATCTGCCGCACTTCTCGACGCGCCGCCGCGCGCTGTACTCCACCTACCGTACGCTCGCGGTCGTGGACTATACGCTGGCGATGAAGACGCCGGGCGCTTGCACCGAAGGCGCGGCTTCGCGTAAGAACCTCCTTTACGCGAAGGACGGCCTATTCGTGGACCCGAAGACGGGCAAGTACACCGCCTGGATGGTCAGCCTCACGGGCAAGCCGGGCGGGGGCGTCGCACCGGTAAACGCCGGTGAAGAAGAGTCTTCCGAGCGGGAAGCTGGCGTTGAGACCGACGCGGCTTCCTCCGTTGAGGACAGCTACCAGCGCATGCTCGGTCGCCAACGCGGCCTGAGCCGTCGGATCGAGAAAGCCGCGCCCCAGGAGCGCGCGGCGCTCTTGTGCAAGCGCGCGCGCACGCACCGGTTGCTTGCGATGGGCGCCCGTCTTCAGAGAAGCCCGGCCCGGGGTTCTCAAGGTCTGACCAAGGCCGGCAGCGAAACCGAAGAGGCGGGCGTCGAGGATATCGAGGCCTCGGACGACGACACGTACAACGCCGCGGCTGAGACCGAGTCCGGCGATGTTAACGACGCCTCCTGGACGATCCCGGCCGCCAAGCGCGGGATGTCGCCCCGCCAGCTCTACGACAGCCTCTCGCCTTCCGTCGTCGCGGTTAAGTGCCGCTCGAATCAGGGCCGCGGCATGATGGGCACGGGCAGCGTGATCGTGGGCGGTCGTATTCTAACCAACGCCCATGTCGTCCTGGACAAGAGCCAGAACAAGCCCTTCGACGAGGTCATGGTCTACTTCAGGCCCGCAAAGCTCACCGGCGATCGCGACCAGGACCTGAAAAATGGCGTGCTCGCCAAGGTGATCCGCCTCAACCGCTCGCTCGATCTCGCATTGCTGCAGCTTTCGACATCGCCGAAGGACCTCAAGGCGATCGAGCTCGGCGATGAAAGCGCCGTCGGCGTCGGCGACCCCGTGCTCGCCATCGGCCACCCCGAGCAGGGCGGGTTGTGGACGCTGACTCAGGGCGTGGTGAGTTCCTTCAAGTCCGGGCTCGGCGGAGTGGCGGGCAAGGACGCATTCCAGACCGACGCGAGCATCAACCGCGGCAACTCGGGCGGCCCGCTTCTCGATATGTCAGGCAAGCAGATCGGCGTCAACACGTCGATCGCGCGCAAGGCCAAGGACGGCCTCGCGATCACCAGCGTCAACTTCTCGCTTAAGTCCGGCGTGGTCAAGAAGTGGCTCGCGGGGCCCGAGGCGATCGAGGTTGCCGACGCAGGGGGCGAGGAAGCGGGCAACGACGTCGAGAGCGGAAGCGATGACACCGACGCTGGCGATATCGGCGATGGCGCGATCCTGACCAGCGCGCGCCCCTACAGCCTCGACGAGTACGTCAACGCGGGCGAAGAGGACGCGACCCAGGAGATCGCCGAAGAGGAGAGCTCTTCAGATGCCGGCGAGACGGCCGACGCCTCGTTCGACGACGCGGCCGCGCAGGAGTCGGGCAAGGCGAAGATCCTCACCCCCGTCAAGCCTTTTAGGGCTGTCGACCTGCTCAAAAGAGAGATGCAGGAGATGGACGACATGGGCAAGGACATGTCCGTCCGAAGCCCCTCGAACCGCCCGATTAGAGGGCGATTCAATGCCCTCTTTTGCCGACCCCAAAAAACGCGCTTGAATCGCCATAATCTGCCGACTCAGCCTTTCCAGATAGGTTAAAATTGCCGAATTGGCCGGGTCGGCCTTTTTATGTCGGCTGATCTTCGGGATATTCGCTTCCCTCGCGGAGTTCGAGCGCGCGCTCATTCGGGAACGATCCTCGTTGGCCTCAAGCGGGCCAAGGCTCGCGGCCGGGTGCCCGGGCCCAAACGAAACCCAGTAGACCTACAGCGGCTTGCCCAGGAAGCCGCAGGGGGTCGCAGCCTTCGCCAGCTTGCCGGCGTCTTTGGCGTTTCCAAAGACACCATCCAAGCGCTTTTGCGGCGCCCGGCCGCGGCTGTCGGAGATCCCCCTCCAAATCCCAACTTTTCTTCCGTCGAGGCCCGACGCGCTCTCACGGCTGTCTGAGATCAACTGATTTCAGACAACCGAATCGCGCAGAGCAGTTCTCCGCTTCCCTGGAGACCCCGGCTTGTTGTAAGCGTCCCCGAGTTGCTCCGCCAAGCCAAAAGCCTTCCAAAATATCCGTTTCACGGTATCCACGCCTCACATTCTAGGACCTAAGCTCCAGGCCGTGCTAGGCCCAACGCCCCATGAACTTGAGTGCGAGACGGGTTATCCTCAAGGCATGAAGAAATCACAGAGATGGACGCTCGCGGCGTTTTTGGCCCTGTCGCTTGGCGTAGCGGCGCGAAGCTCCGCGGCGCTTGAGTTGCCTTCCCTGGCCCAGTTCCAGGCCGCCATGAAGGAAGTCTCCGTCCCTGTTCCCGCGGCTGCCGCGGTGCAAGCCGGTAAACCGATGATCCAGAAGCCTTCCGTCAAAGACATTCTCATCAAGGCGCTCGAGGCCGGCGATCTTCCCACCTTCAATACGTGGCTGCGCTCTGCGACCAACGATGAACTGTTGGACGTCTACGGCGAAGCCCATACATTGGCGGCGCAGAGTAGCACGCCGGGCCTTCGTGCTCTGCGTGCTGCTATGGCAGAGAAGGCCTTCATTCTGCTCGAGTGGCGCGGACCCAGCCCCCTTAAGGTGCCCTGCGGCTGCTAATCTTTGGCGATGGCCTGAGACTTAGAGAGTGAGCCATAGGCAGGACGGCGTGGTCCGGTACTGGCCGAAGAAGGGGCATGACGGGATGTCGGACATCATAACGCTAACGCCCTCGCGCTCCGATGGAACCGAGCGGTCGGGAAAGTGCCCTCTGAACAACCCGATGGAACGGCATGTTCGCAGGCGCGTCCAGCCGACTCCCGAAAGGGGGCCTGATTCGGCCGAATCAGCCGACCTGGCGTTCCCGCTCGGCCAAATCTGGCGATCTGGCCTTTTGGGAGATGGGCCAGAGGCCTGCTGTCGCGGACTGCCGGAACAAACGGGGGAGCTGGATCGCATGAAGGTATGCCCCCCGTTCCTGTCGGCTCCTCCTATCGCCCGCGCGTCGGCCGAGCGCTTCCGGGAGCGCACACGCAACATGTGGTTGTCAGCCGGTATGACTGGGGCTCCTTTGCTGTTCAGCCTTCTTGGTCGACTGCTCGATCGGCTGAGCTGATGAATAGCCCCACGCATGAACCCTTGAAGGCGATCAGTCCGCCTGAAGCCAAACGAACCGCACGTTCCAACGATAGGACATTTCTGCTTTCTCTTGACACTCGTGCTCGTTTCTTCAAAGATTACCACAGCCGTCACCTCCAAAAATTAAAAGCTGTGGGCCGAAGGTCCTAAGTAGGATGAGGTCCAATAGCCCATGCGCTCCCGGGGGGGGATGCTACAATCTAATGACGCCACTTATTTGTTGGAGGAGTACCATGAATCGATTCGCGTTGACCGCAGTTCTGTTCAGCCTGTCCGCAACCGCCTGGGCCGACCCCAAAGATCAGGCTGTTAAGTCGGATGCGCTTAAGCTTTTGCGGGCCCTTGCCCCGGTGGCCGCGATTGCGCCATCCGCTCCGCAAGCCCGGTTGGTCGCCTTGGCCCGGAGCTCAGTCTCGCAGACCTCTTGGACCATGCGTGAGGCCGATGAACTCTTCTCCCGAGGAACAGCTTTCGATCACAAAAAGATCCTGGGCATCTGGACCCGGGTGGCCCAAGTGGATCATACAGACCGCAATAACGGACGGATAGATATGAAGGGTCTAAACGCGGATGCCGACGGCGGTCGCATCACTTTTTCCAAGAAAGACAATCCGGTCCAGTCCTACCTCCTGTATGCCCAGATTCATGGGGAGAATGACAGCCCCGTCCTTGCCGACCCCGTCCCTGCCGAGCAGTTTTCGAATAAGACGAAGATCCTGGGTAAAACCACAAAAGACCGAGCCACCCAGGCGATTCTCAATCAGCGCGCCTACTGGTGCGTGCAGGCTAATCCCGAGATTGTGTTATGCGAGGTCGATACGTTAGATGGCGGTCGTTCAGATGGCAGCGGTTCGATAATGCTTTTCGAGTATTACGCCTACGCCCGCATACAATAATAACCGGTGCCGTGCGCAGCGGCTTGCTCCTGATGGGCCTTTCGGCCCATGGCGAAGTCTGTCGTGACGGGGTATACTGCGAACATGCCAAATAAAATATGGCGTTTTTTGATTCTACTTCTTTTGACGGGACCATCCGTCGTTCAAGCTCAGGATGAAGTCAATGTCTTGGCGACGGAACTCGCGGAAAAGCACACCCGGCTCAAAATAAGCGCGCGGATCACGTACGCCCACGGTTTGATCCACCCCCTTTATGAGCGTTGTAGGTCCAATAGAGGGGAATGCTCCCTTATAAGCGATGGTATTAGAATCTCCCTGCTTCTCGGTGATATAACGAAGGAGCGCCGCATCGATCTACTCTTCGAGTCCCAGACGAACGGCAGGGTTCTTTCGGGAGGCTATCTCACGGAAGCGAAGGAGCTTGCCGCAGGCACCAAGGATATTGCCCTGATCGTCGAGCCCTTGGTGCGAGCAAAGCATGCCATTGTCAAAATCTCAAGAACACTGACCGATATCGGCAAACAAAATGCAGCTTCCTATCATGAGCGCATCCTCGGTCCGGACGATATTCAGACCATCAGCATGGCCGTACGTTCCATCGATGAGGCTTTAGAACTCGCCGCCCCTCCGAAGTAAACACGAGGTCTTATCGCGGCACGCGGCACCGCTATCGTTTGGCGAGGCTGGTTCTCCGAGCGGATGGCTCTGGAATTTCCTCCTGCGTATCCGCCAGTTGACACTATCCAGTCCGACCAGTCC